>CAJTNW010000026.1:16477-23210 GCA_910577795.1 uncultured Christensenella sp. | reverse complement strand
TATGGAAGTATAGCGATAAACTTGAAAACTGGCTTGTAAAATTAATTACTAAACATTTTGGTGCAAACGAGTTATCTCTTACAATTAATAAGGAAAAATTGAATTCCGACGTACAAAACTTAATTAGTGATACAATAATTGATTCAGATAAAGATATGACAATTAATACAACAAAAAGCAAGCAAAAATATAAAACGAAAAAATATCAGATTAATTATAAGGAATAAATTGATTTAATACCGATTTTCGTAAGGTTAATTTAAAAGTGTAATGAATTTTATTGTAATTTATGAGTTAATTAAAGATTTGAAATAATTGTTTAATTATTGATTTAATAAAATAAAACTATTTTTAATTTAAAATGCTTGACATTAATAATTAAATAAGATATAATCAGTGTAAAGGTAAAGTCCTTTACACATTATTTAGGAGGCAGATGTGTCTAAATCAGAAAAATTATTTATTAGTAGATACAATGATTTTTATGGCACTTTGCTTACAAAGCATCAATGCGAAATGATTAAACTATATTACGACTGCGATATTTCTTTGTTTGAAATTGCAGAGCAATATAATGTTAGTCGTCAAGCAGTTAGGGATACAATTAAAAGGGCAGAAAATTTGCTTATTGAATATGAGTTAAAATTAGGGCTGTCCAAAAAATTTGCAGAAATATCTGATATAGTACAAAAGATAGAAAACTCAATTGACTGTGACGATAAAAACGCAAGTAAAAAATTGATTATGATGCTTAAAGATTTATTGGAGGATAATGATGGGGACATTTAATAGTTTAAGTGATAGACTTGGACATATTTTTTCAAAATTAAAAAACAAGGGTAAACTTACAGAACTTGAAGTTAAAGGTGCTATGAGAGAAGTTAGAATTGCACTTTTAGAAGCAGATGTAAATTTTACTGTTGTAAAAGATTTTATTAATAAGGTTAGTGAAAAAGCAGTTGGTGAGGATATTTTACGTAGTTTATCTCCTGCTCAACAAGTAATAAAAATTGTTAATGACCAATTAATAGAATTAATGGGAGCAACTCATTCAAAACTTGCAGTGAGTGATAAACCACCTACAATAATCATGATGTGCGGCTTGCAAGGTGCTGGTAAAACAACTATGTGTGGTAAACTTGCACTTATGCTAAAAAAACAAGGTAAAAAGCCATTATTGGTTGCATGTGATATTTATAGACCAGCCGCTATTAAACAATTGCAAGTAGTTGGTGGCAGTGTAGGAGTACCTGTTTATGAGCAAGGACAAATATCTCCGCTTAAAATCTTAAAAGGTGCATTTGAAATAGCAAACAAAAATGGTAATGATGTTGTAATTATAGATACTGCTGGTAGACTTCATATTGATGAAGAACTAATGGAAGAATTGAAGTCTATCAAACAAACATATAAGCCTCATGAAATTTTACTTACAGTTGATAGTATGACTGGACAAGATGCTGTAAATGTTGCAGATACATTTAATAAGCAACTTGATATTACAGGTGTAGTACTTACTAAATTAGATGGTGATACAAGAGGTGGTGCTGCGTTATCAATAAAAGCAGTTACAGGCAAACCAGTTAAATTTTGCGGTATAGGCGAAAAAATGACTGATATTGAAGCCTTCCATCCAGATAGAATGGCATCAAGAATATTAGGTATGGGTGATGTGCTTACTCTTATTGAAAAAGCGCAAAATGCTATTACTGAAGAAGATGCTAAAAAATTGCAAAAAAAGATTAAAGACAAATCTTTTGACTTAAATGACTATCTTGAACAATTTGAACGTATGAATCAAATGGGTAGTATGAAAGATATGTTAAATATGATACCGGGACTTAGCGGTAAATTAAAAGGACAAGACTTAGATATTGACGAAAAACAAATTGATAGAATAAAAGCAATAATTAAGTCAATGACACCTGAGGAGAGAGAAAATCCACAAATAATTAAAGGTTCAAGAAGAAAAAGAATCGCAAATGGTAGTGGTACATCTATACAAGAAGTTAACTCTTTGCTAAAACAATTTGAGCAAACTAAAGACATGATGCGCCGAATGACAAGTGGAGGACTAAGAGGCAGAATGAGAATGCCTTTTTAATAAATAATGTTTATTGTTAAATCAATAAATACTTAATAATTGATAATTAATTTTAATTATATATAAAGAAATTATATTTTTGGAGGATTTATACTATGGCAGTAAAATTAAGATTAACAAGAATGGGTAAAAAAGGCAAACCATTTTATCGTATTGTAGCAATGGATAGCAGAAAGGCAAGAGATGGTCAATATATTGAATCTATTGGATACTATGACCCAACTAAAGAGCCTGCAGTTGTTAAAATTGACACTGAAGTTGCAAACAAATGGATTAACAATGGTGCACAATGTACTGATACTGTTAAAGCATTACTTAAAAAAGAAGGAATTATTAAATAATTATGCAAGAATTAGTTAGAACAATTATAAATGGACTTGTGGATGACCCAAGTTTAGTTGATATTATAATTGATGAAGATAATCAAGTTATTAATATTAATTCTGATAAAAGTGAAATCGGCAGAATTATTGGAAAACAAGGTAGAGTAGCAAAGGCTATAAGAGCAATAATTAAATCTGCAGGAATGAAACAAAATAAACGTTATAACGTTGAAATTAATGAAAAATAATTGCCTTTGACCCCACCTTAAAAGTGGGGTCTATTGGTAAATTTAAATATGTAAAATATTAGTTTTATATGAATAAAATTTAAAATAGTAACGATTTTCAAAGGATTTTTGTTGTTTATGGATAAAATTATAATTGGTAAGGTTGTAAAACCTCAAGGTATTAAAGGTGAAATTAAAGTTGACATTTTATCATCTGATAAAGAATTAGTATATGGACTAAAGGAAATATATTTAGACGATAAAATTTACGAAATAATAACTGTTAAAAATTTAGTTAACGGAGTATTTTTTAAACTTAAAGGCATAAATGACAGAAATGAGGCGGAACTTTTAAGAGGTAAACAAGTATCCTTTGCACGTGAGAAAATGCCTAAGTTGCAAGAGGGAAGATATTTAGTTTCAGATATTATTGGTTGCGAAGTAATTGTAAATGATTTAATTGTTGGTACTATACAAAATATTTTACAATATGGTGCTGCAGATGTTTATGTGGTAACTGGTGCTAACGGTAAAAAAGATTTTATGTTTCCTTGTTTAAAAAAGGTTTTAGAAAAAATTGATATTGCAAATAAAAAGATATATTTAAATTTTGAAGTTTTGGAGCAAATTGCTGTTTATGAAGATTGAAGTATTAACACTATTTCCTAATATGTTTGATAGTTTAAAAGAGAGTGTTATAGGAAAAGCACTTGATAAAGAAAAGTTTATTTTAAACATTACCGATATACGTGATTATAGTTTGGATAAACACAAAAAGTGTGATGACTATCCTTTTGGCGGTGGTAGTGGTATGGTTATGACTCCACAACCAATTTTTGATGCAATTCGTGCAGTAGACCCAAACAGAGTTTGCAAAAGAATTTTTTTATCACCAAAAGGCAAAACCTTGTCACAAAGTTTGGTAGAAGAACTAAGCAAGGAAGATAATTTGTTATTTTTATGCGGTCATTATGAAGGTGTTGACCAACGAATTATTGATAGTGAAATAGATATGGAACTATCTATTGGAGATTACGTACTTACTGGTGGTGAACTTGCATGTATGGTTACTATTGATGCTGTAGCAAGATATATTGATGGAGTTTTGGGTAGTAGTGAATCTACAATGGAAGAGAGTTTTTCTAATGGTTTGTTAGAATATCCACAATATACAAGACCACAAAATTTTAATGGAATGGCTGTGCCTGAAGTACTACTTAGCGGTAATCATAAAGAAATAGAAAAATGGCGATATAACGAACAATTGAAAATTACTAAAGACCGACGTCCTGATTTATTGGAGGATAAATAAATGCACATACAATGGTTCCCGGGGCACATGACCAAGGCACTGAGGATGATGGAAGAAAATATTAAATTAGTTGACTGCTTAATATACCTATTGGATAGTAGGTGTATTGCTGCTTCTTTTAATCCAAAATTAAATGAACTTGCAGGGGATAAACCAATTTTATATGTATTAAATAAATCTGACTTAGTTGAACGTGAAGACTTATCCAATTGGCTAAAATATTTAAAAAACAATAACATGAATGTTGTAATTTGCAATAGTGCTAATGGCAATACTCAAAAAGTTATTGAAGGGTTAAAGGTAATTAATAAAAATTTAATTGAAAAATATCTAAACAAAGGTGTTAACCGCAGTATTCGTGCTATGGTTGTTGGTATACCTAATAGTGGTAAATCAACTTTAATCAATAGTTTATGTGGCTCAAAAAGAACAATTACTGGCGATAAACCGGGTGTCACTCGTGGCAAACAATGGGTGGTGCTAGCAAAAGGGGTAGAACTTTTAGATACTCCCGGCACTTTATGGCCATCGTTTGAAAACCAAGAGTATGCAAAACATCTTGCATTTGTTGGCAGTATAAATGAAGATATTTTAAATACAATTGAACTTGCAGAGGAAATGATAGAATTTTGTAAAAATAATTATTTGCAAAATTTTTTAGATAGATATAAAATTACAGAACTTCCAGAAGAAAACAATAAAGCAATGGAATTTATTGCAAAAAAACGAGGCTTTTTACTAAAAGGTGGGGTTTTGGATATTGAGAGATTATCTAAAACAATAATAGATGATTTTAGAAAAGGTAAGTTAGGATTAATTATGCTTGAAAAGGCAGAAATTATATAGATATATAATATATATTATAATTATTATAAAGGAAATACTATGGAAAAACTTAGTGTACAAGATAAACTTAAATATGAACTAGAGTGTATTGCAAATGGCTACAAATATATTGCAGGTGTTGACGAAGTTGGCAGAGGTCCTCTTGCTGGTCCTGTAGTTTGTGCTGCTGTAATTATGCCACTTGATAAACTTATTGAAGGAATTGACGATAGTAAAAAGGTAAGTGAGAAAAAACGTAATACATTAAGTGAGTTAATAAAAGAAAATGCAATTTGTTATAATATTGCTGAAGTTTCGCCAAAAATAATTGATGAAATTAATATTTTAGAGGCAACAAAACTTTGTATGACAAATGCTTTGGAAGGGCTAAATATCAAACCTGATGTTGCACTAGTTGATGCACTAACTTTAAACACTGATATACCTGTAGTTAACATTATAAAAGGTGATTATTTGAGTTATAGTATTGGTGCTGCAAGCATAATTGCAAAAGTGTATAGGGATAATTTAATGGTAGATTTAGCAAAAAAATATCCTGAATATTCATTTGAAAAACATAAGGGATATGGAACTGCAGTACATATTAATGCGATAAAACAATATGGTCCTTCAGAAATCCATAGACAAAGTTTTATAAAAAAATTTATTTGAGGCAATTATGCGTGGACTTAATACTAAAAATATTGGTAATAAAGGTGAAAATATTGCCACAGAGTATTTGATAAAAAACGGATATAAAATAATAGCACGAAATGTTTATATTGGTGATGGAGAATTAGATATAATTGCAAAAGATAAAAATGTTTTAGTTTTTGTTGAGGTTAAAATGAGAAATTCAATATCTTATGGCAACCCATTAGAGTCAATTACAGAAAGTAAAATTAAAAGTATCATTCGCTCTGCAAAAATGTATATTGCAGCAAATAGTTTATACAATGTCCAAGTTCGATTTGATGTAATAGGTATAAATGGCGATGAGATAAACTTGATTAAAGACGCGTTTTGGCTGAATTAAATAAAAAAAATAAAATTTTTTTAAAAATCAATGTAAAAATACTTGCAAAGATTATATATATATGCTAGAATAATTAAGACTTCGGGTGTTCCTCTATAAATGCTATGAACACTGCGTAATAGGAGGTAGGTCAAATGAGTAATATTATTGATGTTATTGAGCAAGAGAACCTTCGTACTGATTTGCCAGATATTAAAATCGGTCAAACAGTAAAAGTATGGTTCAAAATCAAAGAGGGTAATAAGGAAAGACTTCAAGCATTTGAAGGTGTTGTTATCGCTCGCAAAAACGGCAGTATCCGTGAAACTTTTACAGTTCGTCGTCTTTCATTCGGTGTTGGTGTAGAAAGAACTTTCCCATTCCATTCACCTAAGATAGACCATATTGATATTGTACGTACTGGTAAAGTAAGAAGAGCAAAACTTTACTACTTGCGTGGAAGAACAGGTAAGGCTGCTAAACTTAAAGAAATTATCAATAAATAATTTAAAAGGACAAGTAAATCTTGTCCTTTTATTTTTATCTTACCTCATTAACATTATAGTATATAGTGATTTAAAATAATGTCTATTAATTTAATTAAATAACTAAAAATACAAAATTATCTATAAAATTTTATTTTGTCGAAAATATAATTTTTATTTCACTTTTAAATACAAAAAATAAAAGTTTTTTTATTTTATTATAATATTTTTATTATATATGCACAAGTTTAGGACAACTTGTGCATATACTTTATGGTAGCGACATTTAAAGCAAAGTTTTCGACATATTTGCAATTAATTATATAGTTTAAATAACTATAATGTTTATATGATAATTTATATAGAGTGTGTGTTATTTAATAATCTAGCAATTGACTGTTTGATGCTTTATCTAAGCCTGCTTACATTAAAACGAAAAATC
>CAJTNW010000026.1:11049-16462 GCA_910577795.1 uncultured Christensenella sp. | reverse complement strand
TTGGCGAATTTTTTTGTCAGCAGTTATTGGTGCAGTTTACGCATTATTTTCACCACTAATAGAATTTACTGGTGATATAGTAATAAAAATTGCAATTGCTTTTATTATGTGCTTAATCACAGTAAAAATTTTGTCTTTTAAAAAATTAATCATTTTATTTATAGTATTTATAGGATATTCTTTTGCATTTGGTGGTGTAATAATTGGATTAATGAATTTATGGCAACCATTCAGAGAAACAATGAGTAATCCGTCAAATATAAATATAGGATTAATGTCAACTATATTTATAATCACTCTTGCGTTTTGTCGCATTGTATTTCAATTAATTCAAAAAAAACATATTTCGGAGGGTAATGTGAAAAAAGTAATTATTAACCAAGACCAAAAAATTATAAGGGAACAAGCCTATTATGATAGTGGCAACACATTGTATTTTAAAGGAATTTATCCTGTTATTGTAATGGACGAATCTTTAAAAAATGAAGAAAGTGCAGTTGGCTCAATTAATATTGACACAATTTGCGGAAGCAAAAATACTGAGGTATTTAAACTTGAAACTGTTATGGTAGATAATAGAGTTTATGATAGTGTTTATTGCATATTTAATAAGTTAAATAGTGGATACAAAATTTTATTACATAATGATATATATTGAGGTGAATATGTTTGAAAAATTTTTAACTTTAATTAAAAAATTGTTTGGTTTTGAAAGCAGTGGACAAGTTCATTACATTGGTAGTGGTGAGGCTTTGCCTGCACCATTAGAGGCAACTGATGAGACTGAAGTTATAAATAAAATGCTAGAAGGTGATATTGAAGCAAGAAATAAATTGATAGAACATAATTTACGTTTAGTAGTTTATATTGCAAAAAGGTTTGAAAATACTAATTTAGATATTGAAGATTTAATATCAGTTGGTACTATTGGACTTATCAAAGCAATAAACTCTTATGATAATACTAAAAAAATAAAACTTGCAACTTATGCTGCAAGATGTATTGAAAATGAGATACTTATGTATTTAAGAAAAAATAATAAAACTAAAAATAATATATCTCTTGATGAACCATTAAATGTAGACTGGGAAGGAAACATGCTTTTGCTATCCGACATATTGGGAACAGACCCAGATGACGTATTTTATGATGCAGAAAAATCAGTAGAAACAGAAGCCTTAGCAAAATGTGCAAACAAACTTCCTGAGAGAGAAAGACAGATAATAAAAATGAGGTTTGGTATTTTAGGTATAGAAAAGAAAACACAAAAAGAGATAGCAGATATTATGGGAATCTCTCAGTCATACATATCCAGACTAGAAAAAAAGGTGCTTTCTAAACTAAAAAAGGAAATAACAAAAATGGTTTAAATCATTAAAAAATCGCCCTTAAATTGTATTAAAAAATCAAAATCCTTTCAAAAATGGTGTGTAATTGCATACCATTTATTTTTTTATGAATAAAAATGCCAAAATTTGACATAATACTATAAGGCAAAATATTTTATATTTTTGCTATACAAAGGAGGTAATATGCACAAAGTTTTAGTATGTGGTCTTGATACAGCAAAGTTGCCGAAAATTACTAATAAAGAGGCAGACGAATTGCTTATGAAAATCAAAAAAGATAATGACGAAGATGCAAAAAATAAGTTTATTATGGCAAACTTAAGATTAGTTTTATCATTGCTACAAAGGTTTGATAGCAAGCATAATAGTGATGATTTATTTCAGGTTGGAGTAATTGGACTACTAAAGGCAATTAATAATTTTGATTTAAAATATAATGTAAAATTTTCAACCTATGCTGTACCAATGATAATTGGTGAGATTAAAAGATATTTAAAAGACAATTCAAGTATAAAAGTGCCTAGAAGTGCAAGAGATATTGCATATAAAGCATTACAAGCAAGAGAAAGTATAGAGACAAAATATGGCAGAACAGCGACTCTTGCAGAAATTGCAGAAGAGACAGGTTATTATGAGCAAGAGGTTGCATGTGCTTTGAATGCAGTAAGTGAACCAATAAGTATTTATGAAAATGTTTTTTCTGACGAAGAAGATTCTTTATCATTAATAGAACAATTGTATGACAAGTTTGAAGGTGAAGAAGTCTGGAATGAAAAGATGCTATTAAAGCAAAGTTTTATGGCACTTACAGATAAAGAAAGAGCCATATTAAAAGCAAGATTTTATCTTGATAAAACTCAAATGCAAATTGCTGAAAAATTAGGTGTATCACAGGCTCAAGTCTCTAGATTAGAAAAACTAGCACTTAAAAAAATGAAAGCACTAATGTAATAAAATAACATTCAAAAATCGTAATTATTGTTTTTTAAACACAATAAGTAGATTTATAGCAAAAATTTGTCATATTTTTTGCTAGTAAACTATTGCAAAAAAACTAAAATATTTATCATATTTTGCAAAGTTATGTCATTTATTATACTATGATGAATGATATAACTTTTTGTGAATTAAGAGAAAAAGAAGTAGTTAATACCATTGATGGTAAAAAGTTAGGCAGAATTATTGACATGGTAATTACTTGTACTGGCGAAGTAGTAGGTTTGGTTGTACCGGGGGAAAGAAAGGCTATCAGAGCAATTGCATCTGGAGAGAGTCTTTTTATACCTTGGAAATGTATTACCAAAATTGGTGAAGACACAATTTTAGCGCAACTTACAAATTCAAAAGTAACAGATAGTGACTAATTAAATTAGTAAACTATTTTATCTCATCTTTGCTTATTAATGCGATTTTTGATTGAAAAATCGTGTATATTTTCTAATTTTATTTATTAAATTGTCATTTTTTGAATGAAATTTTGTAAAAAATATTTACATGAGCAAATTATTTTGCTATAATATGTGTATCAAAATTACGGAGATAAAATTATGAAATGTCCAAATTGCGGTTGTCTTGAAGACAAAGTAATTGATAGTAGATTAAGTGAAGATGGAATAAGCATAAGACGTAGAAGAGAATGTATATCTTGCGCTAAAAGATTTACAACTTACGAAACTATTGAAACACTGCCAATTTATATTGTCAAAAAAACTGGAGTAAGAGAACCATTTGATATTAACAAAATAAAAACTGGTATCTTAAAAGCATGTGAAAAAAGACCTGTTCCTATTACAGAAATTGACAAACTTGTAGCAGATATAGAAAAAAAAGTTACTAATTCTTTGCAACAAGAAATTTCAAGTCACGAAATAGGCAATATGGTTATGGCTGGTCTTAAAAAAATTGACGATGTTGCTTATGTAAGATTTTCAGTTGTGTACAAAGAGTTTAAAGATTTAGAATCTTGGTTTCAGGAAATGGAAAGTTATTTAAACGAAAGAAAATAATAATTTGACAGGTATTGTTGTACCTGTCTTTTTTATAAACAGTAATTAATTAGAAATATAACGGCTAAAAAGTATAAATTTTAGAAAATTTTAGAAAAATAGTGTTTTTTGCTTTATTTTTTTATAAAAATAATTTATAATATATTTAATTAAAATTATAGTAATGCTTAGGAGATAGATTTATGGAGGTTTTAAAGAATTATCTTAGCAATTTAGATTATTTTGCAATAATTGATTTAGTTGTTATTATTCTTGCAGCGGCAGCAATTCTTTTGGTTTTTTAAACGTCGTAACAATTTAAAGATGGCTTTATTTGTTGCACTTTATGTTTGCGCTTATATTGGTGTATCAATTGCGTGTGCTTTAACTTCCAAAAATCTTTTGTTTATTACAAACCAAATCCTAAAGTGGGGTGGTTTAATACTTATTTTGTGTATTGTTATCACTTACCAACAAGATATTAAATCCGGCATTACTAGATTTGCAAGATGGCATGATAGCAAAGATACTTATGATTACGGAAATAGTGAAGACGATTTAAGACAAGCCATTGACGAAATAGTAAAAGGTTGTCAGGCTTTAAGTAAAAATGATACTGGTGCGTTGATAGTAATAACTCCAAGTGTAGTTCCATCACATTTATTAGAGACAGGTACAATGTTAAACGCAAAAATATCTGATGGATTATTGCAATGTATTTTTAATACAAAAGCACCTTTGCATGATGGAGCAATTATTGTAAAAGAAAACGTAATTTTAGCAGCAGGTTGTTTCTTGCCATTATCTCAAAGAGAAGATATTTCAAAAGAACTTGGTACAAGACACAGAGCGGCTATAGGTATTACTGAAGAGAGTGATGTACTTGCTATTGTTGTCAGTGAGGAAACTGGTATTATCAGTACAGTAAGACATGGTGAAATTAAACGTTATATGACACCAGAAAAATTGTCTGATGAAATAGAAAAAGCATTTGGTATTAAGTATTCTAAACAAAGAGCAAAGAAGAGGTAAAAATGAGTCTTGTTAGAATTCCTAATATTTTAATACCTAACAAAAATATTAACTATACAAATTGGTCATGTATTGCATGTGACCAATTTTCTAGTGAACCAAAATATTGGGCTGCACTTACTGATTTAGTAGGTGGCAGCCCATCTGCGTTAAATTTAATTTTGCCAGAGGCTTATTTAAATAACAAAACAAACGAAAAAATAAATATAATCAATAAAACAATGCAAGAATATCTTGATAATAATTTATTTGAAGAAATTAATTCTGTCATTTTAGTAAAAAGAACACTAAACAATGGAAAAATAAGACTTGGACTTATGGTTGAAATTGATTTAGAGCAATATGATTTTACTGAAAAAAATGATGCGTATATAAAAGCCACTGAAAAAACTGTTATTGAAAGACTACCTGCACGTGTAGAGGTAAGAAAAAATGCCTGCTTAGAATTACCTCACGTTATGTTGCTACTTAACGATAAAGATGGTGAAATTATAGAAGATTTGTATAATAACAAAGAAGAATTAAGCATGGTTTATGACTTTGACTTAAATATGAACGGCGGACATATTACAGGTTATAGGGTTAAAAATAGTCAAAATCTTGTAGATAAATTAAATAGTTTAACTGATAGTATACTTATAAAAAATAAATATAATTTTGATGGAAAAATTGCCTTTATTGTTGGTGACGGTAATCATTCATTAGCAACTGCAAAGGAATGTTGGAATTTGATAAAACAAAATTTAACAGAGCAAGAAAAATTAACTCATCCTGCAAGATATTCATTAGTCGAGGTAGTAAATATTTATAATCACTCACTAGAATTTGAGCCTATACATAGACTATTAATAGGAGCAAATGAAGATTTTATAAAAAGTTTTAAAAAGGCGATAACAAAAGGTGATAGTAGCATAAAATTGCTTTACCAAAATACTTACTATGATATCCCTGTTTCTTCAAACCCAAGTGATGCAATAAAAGATATTCAAGATTTTATTGATGAGTATAAATTAGCGCATAAAGAAATAGAAGAAGACTATATACATG
>CAJTNW010000026.1:0-11032 GCA_910577795.1 uncultured Christensenella sp. | reverse complement strand
ACAAAAGAGCATAATGCAGTTGGTATATTTATGCCAACAATAAATAAAAATGGTTTATTTGATTATTGCTTTAGAAGAGGAACTTTGCCTAGAAAATCTTTTTCAATGGGTAATGCAGAAGATAAAAGATACTATTTTGAGTCTAAAAAAATTAAATGATTTTGCAAATAGTCCTTTTATTTTCTTGACATATTAATTTTAAATTGATAAAATTAATTCCATAAAATAGTTAGTTTTTGACAATTTTTTAAAAAACTGATAAATATTTTATCAATACATTCATTTATTTGATTATAATTTTGGAGATATATTATGAATACTAAAGTTTGTAAGTTTGGTGGCACTTCAATGGCCAATAGCGATAACATTAATGCTATTGCTAATATTATAGAAAGTGATAAAGAAAGAAGATTTGTCATTGTTTCTGCACCTGGTAAAAGAAACAGTAACGACAGAAAAATAACTGATATGCTTTATGCTTGTTATCATCAAGTTGAATTAAATGGTGAGTGTAAAGATACATTTGACCAAATTCGCGAAAGATATGTTGAAATTGTAAATGACTTAAAATTAAATATTGACATTAACAAATATCTTGATGAGGTTTATGATGGAATTATCAAATATCGTTCTAGTGATTTTGCTGCATCTCGTGGTGAATATTTAGGCGGTATAATAATGGCAGAAAGATTAGGTGTTGAATTTATTGACCCTAAAGATTTAATTAAATTTAATACAAATGGTGATTTTGATGCTGAAACAACTAATGAAATCACTCGTCAAAGACTAAAAGATGTAAAAAGAGCAGTTATCCCTGGTTTTTATGGCGCAGATGTAAATGGAAATATTAAAACATTTTCTAGAGGCGGTTCAGATATAACCGGTGCAATAATTGCAAGAGCAACTGAAGCATGTGTATATGAAAACTGGACAGACGTTAATGGTTTTATGATATGTGACCCAAGAATTGTAAAAAATCCTGCACATATTAATGAGTTATCATATCGTGAATTGCGTGAACTTGCTTATATGGGAGCAAATGTACTGCACCCGGAATCAATTTTCCCAGTAAGATACAATAATATTCCAATAAATATTAGAAATACTTTTGAGCCAAGCCACCCAGGTACAATGATAGTTGCTAATCGTAAAAGCACTAACAACAATATAATTACTGGTATTGCAGGTAAAAAAGGTTACAGCATAGTATTTATTGAAAAATCTATGATGAATAGCGAATTAGGTTTTGCAAGAAGAGTATTAAGTGTATTTGAATACTATGGTGTTTCATTTGAACACATGCCAAGTGGTATTGATACTTTGAGTATTGTTGTTGCAGATAATGAAATTGCTGGTAAAGAAGATGTTATTATTGACAGATTAAAGAAAACAATTAATCCAGACCATATTGAATTATTAAAAGGCTTTTCATTAATTGCAACAGTTGGTCACGATATGTCATTTAAACCTGGTACTGCTTGCAGAATATTTAATGCTTTGGCAAAACAAAATATTAATATCAGAATGATAGACCAAGGAAGTTCAGAAATGAATATAATTGTTGGAGTTAATACTCAAGATTACGAAAAAACAATTGAAAGTATTTATAATGAATTTATAAAATAATACCGATTTTTGAATGGTTTTGACTTACATTTACTACTTTGCACTAGTTTAGTGTAAAGTAGTTTTTATTTTGTTTTTGGTTTTTGTATAAACAATAATTAATAATTATCCAACTTGCATATATTAAATTTATTTTAAATATAATAATTTGAGGTGTAATATGAAAAAATATGATTTAATTATTGCAAGTGGTGCAACAATATGTTATAATAAATTGGCTAAAGATTTTACGCACATAAAAACAGGTGGTAAAATTGATACACTAATTATGCCAAATACTATTGATAATTTGGTTGTTGCATTGCAAAATACAGAAAATGCAATTGTATTAGGTGGCACAACAAATAGTTTAATATCTGATAATGGCTTAAATGATATTGTAATACTTACAACAAATGTAAGAGGATTACAAGTAAAAGATAATATTATAACCGCAAATGCAGGGGAAAGTTTAGCAAAAGTATGTGCTGTTGCAAAAGATAATAGTCTTAGTGGTATGGAACAATTAAGCGGTATACCTGGTACGGTTGGTGGTGCAGTCAATATGAATGCAGGCGCTTATGGAAGATTTATGAGTGATGTTGTAGACCATATTACTTGTTATACAAATGGCAAAATTATCACTTTGTCCAATAGTGAATGTGAGTTTATGTACAGAACAAGCGGTATAGCAAAAAATAATCTAATTGTTTTAAGCGTTGCATTTAAACTTACAGAGAAAAATCAAATATTAATATCAAATGATATGAAGTATTACAAAGATAAACGTCGTCAAAGCCAACCATCTGATTTATCTTTAGGCTCTGTATTTAAAAAATACGATAATATTGGTGCAGGTTACTATATTGAAAATTGTGGTTTGAAAGGAACTACAATTGGTGGTTGTGAAATATCTAATAAACATGCTAATTTTATTATTAATAAAGGTTTAGCAACTTCAAAAGATTATGCAAATTTAGTTACGTTATGTCAAAATAAAGTTTATGATAAGTATAATATCAAATTGGAAAGAGAGGTAAAGTACTTTGGAGAATTTATATTCTAAATACAAAATTATTGCCGATTACCATACGCATACTATGTATAGTCATGGTAAAGGCAGTATAGAAGATAATGTTAAAAAAGCAATTGAAAAAGGTTTAAAATCAATTGCTATTACAGACCATGGAAGTAAGCATTTTATTTTTGGAGTAAGTGAAAAAAAATTGCTTAAACAAAAGGAAGAAATACAGGCAATTTCTAAAAAATACCCCGATTTTCAGTTGCTTTTTGGTGTAGAATCAAATATTACAGGTATAGATGGCGGGTATGATATTACAACTGGATTTGAAAATAATTTTGATATAATTTTGTGCGGTTTTCATAAGCCAGTATGGGCGGACAAGTTGTCAGATTATACTAATATTTTTTACAATAGTTACTCAAAACTTATTTATGAACCTACTAAAGAACAAATAGCAAAAAATACTAGAGCATATATTAATTTAATAAAATCTAAGCCAATAGATATTGTGTCACATATTAATTACCATTTACGAGTGAATATAAAAGAAGTTGCAAAAGCGGCTAGTGATTATGGAGTTGCACTTGAAGTTTCAACAAGAC
Organism: uncultured Christensenella sp.; assembly: GCA_910577795.1. Lineage (GTDB taxonomy): Bacteria > Bacillota > Clostridia > Christensenellales > UBA3700 > MGBC100798. The sequence goes on along the minus strand of CAJTNW010000026.1, from coordinate 7,801 downwards.
ATAGTGACTGCACTAAAGACGATTATGAGGCTTTATTTGCATCTAAAGCAATGCTTACATTAAATAGCGATGCTCATAAAGTAGAAGATATTGGCAAAATTGATAAAGCCTTAAAAGTTATTGACGAGTACAATGTTGACCCCAAAAGAATTATTAATAGTGAATATTGTGAATTTAAATTTAAAAGTAGGACAAAATGAGTTTTAGTACAAATTTTAAGTTAGAAATTTTAGAAAAGAATAATTTAAAAAGTAAGGAAGAAAAATTAGCCTTTCTTTCTGCAGTTATAAATCAAATTGGTAGTATTCATATAGTAAATAAAGTAGTAAATATAGAAATTGAAAGTGAACTTTACCAATTAATTTTGCGTTTAGTTGCAGAATTAAAAAGTATTTATAATTTTGAACTTACAATAAAAATTAAAGAAGTGCCATATTTAAAAAAGAATATAAACATTTTGCAATTGCCACCATCTGCTACAAAACAAATTGCAGAGGATACTGGTATAATTGTATATTCTGGCGATATGGCAATTGGTTTTTCTGAAGGTAACATAAATGACTGCAAAGATGAAAAATTAATTAAAGCATATTTATTTGGAATTGCAGTAAGTAGCGCCAACATAACTGTACCTGTTTTGCAAGAAGAAAATTCTAACATATATGAGGGTAGTTATTCTTTAGAGATGCGATTTAATAACGAATATACTGCTTATTCAGTTATGAATTTTTTTGCAGAATATGATATATTTTTGAAAAAGGTTGAAAAAAATGATAGTTTTGCATTGTATATTCGTGATAGCGAAATGATAAGTGATTTTATGGCTTTTTTTAGCGGTAGTGATGCTGTAGTAGAAATTAATGAAATTATGGTTGCAAGGTCAGTAAGAAATGATATAAACAGAATTAGAAATTGTGAAATAGCAAATATTGATAAATCTGTTGAGGCAGGACAAAAACAATATCTTGCAATTAAAAAAATTGAGGAAAAGATAGGTTTGGATAATTTGTCTAGTAAACTTCGTGAAATTGCTTTAATTAGGCTAAATAATCCTGATTTTACACTAGAACAAATTGCCGAAGTATGCGGTGGCGAAATATCTAAAAGCGGTATAAACCATAGATTAAGAAAAATTATGGAAATAGCAAAAAATTTGGAAGATTAAAGTTAGTATTTAATAAAAATTAATACAATTGATTTTATTTTTGTTATAGTTTAAGTAAAAGGAGAAACTAATGTCAAAACCATTTATACATCTGCATGTACATACAGAAATGAGTTTGCTAGATGGTGCTTGCAGAATTACAAACGGAAAAAAACACCCATTGATAGAGGCATGTGTAAGTAAAAATATGCCTGCTTGTGCTATTACAGACCATGGCTCAATGTTTGGTGTTTTTACTTTTCAAAAAGCATGTCTTCAAGCAGGTATTGAACCTATTATTGGTTGTGAATTATACATTTGTGATAATATGTATGATAAAACTAATAAGGAAATGTTTCATATTTTGCTACTTGCAAAAGACAATGAAGGATATAAAAATTTAGTAAAATTAGATTCTCTTGCATATACAGATGGTTTTTACTACAAACCTAGAATAGATTTGAATTTTTTAAAACAACATAGCAAAGGCTTAATTGCTACCAGTGCTTGTATTGGTGGTAGGATTCCTCAATACTTAATTGAAGGAGAGTATGAAAAAGCAAAAGAATACGCAATTATTATGCGTGATATTTTTGGCAAAGACGATTTTTATATTGAGATACAAGACCACGGCATACCAGAAGAGAAAAAATGTAATCCACTGCTTGTAAAAATTGCAAGGGAAATTGGAGTTAAAGTTGTTGCAACAAATGACGCACACTACCTAGAAAAAAAAGATGCAGAAGCACATGATGTATTGCTTTGCGTGCAAACACGAAAAACAATTGACGACCCAAAACGAATGAAATTTTCTTCCGACGAGTTTTACTTAAAGACTTATGAGGAAATGTTTGAACTTTTTAGTTGGTGTCCTGAAGCACTGGAAACACCTTTTGAGATAGCAAAAAAATGTCATGTTAGAATAGAAAAGAAAGATTTAATGCCACCTTATACACCTGATAATGGACAAACTCCTGCAGAATTTTTGAGAAGCCTTGCCTATGAAGGATTAGTAAAAAGATATGGTGAATTGACTGACGAGATAAAAGAAAGAGCAGAATACGAATTGAATATTATTATTAAAATGGGCTTTGCTGAGTACTACCTAATAGTTTGGGACTTTATCTTTTATGCACGAAATCATGATATTCCTGTAGGTGCTGGACGTGGTAGCGGTGTAGGAAGTATTATTGCGTATGCAATTGGAATAACAAATGTTAACCCATTAAAATACAATTTGCTTTTTGAAAGATTTTTAAATCCAGAACGTGTATCTAACCCAGATTTTGATATAGACTTTTGCGTTGATGGACGCGGACAAGTTATTGATTATGTAATAGAAAAATATGGTGCGGAAAAAGTTTGTCAGATTTTGGCTTTGGGTACAATGGCTACAAAAAATGCTATTAAAGATGTTGCCCGTGTTTATAATATTCCACTAGACCAAGTAAACGCACTTACAAAAATGATACCAGGTGGCAAGGTTAAACTTGAAAATTTACTTGGACTTGGTAAAAACCAAGACGAAATTATTCCTGAAGTGCTTGATGCATATAATAATGACCCTCAAATGCACAAAGTAATTGATATTGCTATGCAATTGGAAGGTATGCCGCGACAATGCTCAAAACATGCCGCTGGTGTTGTTATTTGTAAAGAGGTAATCTCTGACTTTGTGCCATTGCAAAAAAGTGGTGACGATGTTACAACTCAATTCCAAAAAGAAGAAGTTGAAGAAGTTGGCATGCTAAAAATGGACTTTTTAGGGTTGAGAACACTAACAGATATTAAAAAAGCAAAGCAATATATAAAAGAAACAACTGGCAATGAAGTTGACTTTGAAAAATTAGGTTACGATGACCCTAACGTATACGAATTGTTAGGCTCTGGCGAAACAGATGCTGTATTCCAACTTGAATCTCCCGGTATGAAAAAGTTTATGAAACAATTATTGCCACAGTCTCTTGAGGATATAATAGCGGGTATTTCATTGTACAGACCTGGTCCGATGGATAGTATCCCTGACTATATTAATAGTAAAAATAACCCAGAAAAAATTACATATATGCATCCGCTTTTAGAGCCAATTTTGAATATGACTTATGGTTGCCTTGTTTATCAAGAGCAAGTTATGCAGGTTGTGCAAAAATTAGCAGGTTATACTTATGGTAGAGCAGATTTAGTTCGCCGTGCAATGTCAAAGAAAAAAGCAGATGTACTTGCAAAAGAACGTGAATATTTTATTTATGGTGCACCAGCAAAAGAGGCGGAATATAACGACAAAGGTGACTTAGTATCTCCAGCACAAAATGCAGTTGAAGGCTGTTTGAAAAGAGGTGTTGATTTAGATACTGCAAATAAAATTTTTGATAATATGATGAGTTTTGCATCTTATGCGTTTAATAAATCACACGCAGCAGCCTATGCTGTATGCGCATATGAAACTGCTTATTTAAAACGTTATTACCCAGTACAATTTATTGCTGCGGTTATTAATAATCGTATTACAAACCAAGACGAAATTGCAAAATATGTAGAATATTTACGTAGTAGTGGTGTAAAAATTTATCCACCTGACATAAATGTTTCTGACGTTTATTTTAAATGTGAGAATGGTGGTTTGCGTTATGGTCTTATGGGTATTAAAAACGTTGGTGAAACTGCAATTAAAACTATAGTTGAAGATAGAAATGAAAATGGTAAGTTTTTAAATCTTGAAGATTTGATAAAAAGAACTGATAAATCTTCCTTAAACAAAAGAATGTTAGAGTCTTTGATAAAAGCCGGTGCATTGGACTGCTTTGGTGAAACAAGAGCAACTCACATGGTAAATTATGACTCTATCATAAATGTTTCTAACCATGATAAGGCATTAAGCAGTGGCGGACAAATGACTTTCTTTGATGATTTGTTTGCAGAGGAAGAAAGTATTTATACTATGTCTAAAATACAAGAATATCCAAAAAATGATATTTTATCTGCAGAAAAAGAGATGCTTAACTTATACTTATCTGGACATCCTTTGGACGAATACAGAGATAAATATGCAGAAGAAAGTTTTACTTTGAATGAAATAAAACCAATTTTAGATGCAGAAAGAATAACTGACGATATGGAAGAGGATGTAGAAGATAGTGATGTAACTGCTTTAATACAAGAATATGACAAAAAAACTGTTACTTTAGGTGGAATGATTACAGATATACGAATTAGAGTAACTAAGTCTAATAAATCAATGGCTGTTGTAAGACTAGAAGATTTGCATAGTTCTATAGATTTGGTATTTTTCCCTGCTATGTATGACAAATATAAACCATTACTTGAAAAAGATAAAATTATTAAAGTTGATGGCGAATTGCAAGTATCAGGTAGGTCACAAATAGTTGCAAGAGGTGTTAGAGAATGGTTTTTGACTGAACAAACTGCGAAAGTTGAAAATAACAATAACACAAAATCTAGCAAGTTATATATAAATGTGTTAGGTGAGGACGAATCTGTAGTTCATAATGTAATTGAAATTTTATCTGCATATCCCGGAATGATACCTGCAATATTAAAATTTAAAGGTAAGGCACTAGATAGCGGTGTTCGTATTCAAAATACTCCTGCATTATTTAGTGAACTTGCAAGCATAATTGGTGAAGAAAATTATAAATTGAAATAAAACATTACTATTTATTTGATAGTGATTAAAAATTTTAAAATTATCTTGACAAAAGTAAAAAAATATATTAGTATTTAAATGTATTAAATTTTAGGAGTTTTATATGGATTTAACTAACGAAAATACACAAAGTGAATATATTGTTGTCCAAGCGGATAGTGCTAATGTTCAAGTTGTTGGACTTACAAGAGGTTCTGATACAAAACCTCATCATACAGAAGCATTAGACAAAGGCGAAGTTTTAGTTATGCAATTTACAGATAAAACATCTTTAATCAAAATAAAAGGTAATGCAAAAATTTATACTAAATTTGGAGTTATTGAAAGCAAAAAAGCAGATAAAACTGATATGAAAAAATAAATATTTTATATTATTGTTTTATTTATTTAATGCTTTTGCAATTTACTAACTATAAAACATTTAAAAGTTAATAATTTTAACCTAAGAGGTAGAAAATGAAAAATATAGCAATTTTAACAAGCGGTGGCGATGCACCAGGTATGAATGCTTGTATTAGAGCAACAACAAGATATGCTTTGGCTAAAGGCTTAAAAGTTTATGGAGTAGAAAGAGGTTATAGCGGTTTAATTGAAGACCAAGTTAGAGAAATGACATCTCGCTCTGTATCTGACATTATCCAAAGAGGTGGTACAATTTTAAGAACTGCAAGATGTCCTGAATTTGAAACAATTGAAGGACAAGAAAAAGCAGTTAAAACACTTAAAAAATACAAAATTGATGCTTTGGTTGTTATTGGCGGAAACGGAAGTTTAATGGGTGCAAAAGATTTAACTACAAACTTTGGTATTAATACTGTTGGTATTCCTGGTACTATTGATAATGACTTACAATATACTGACTATACATTAGGCTTTGATACTGCAGTTAATACTTGCTTAAGTGCAATTAACAATTTACGTGATACAATGACATCTCATGACAGAATTAGTATTGTAGAAGTTATGGGTAGAAAATGTGGCGACATTGCTATGTATACTGCTTTATGCGGTGGTGCGGAAAATGTAATTGTGCCAGAAGTTGAATTAAACATACTTGAGATTTCTAAACGTCTTACAGAAAATGCTGCAAAAGGCAAAAATTCAGACATTATAATACTTGCAGAAGGTGTTTGCCATGCAGAAGAGTTGAAGATTATGCTAAAAGGTATTAATCCAAAATTATCAATTAGATGCACAACTTTAGGTCATATTCAACGAGGTGGTTCACCAACTATGATGGACAGACAATTAGCAGCAAAATTTGCTATTAGAGCAGTTGACTTGTTAATAGAAGGCAAATCACAAAGAGCCGTTGGTATTAAGGATAATGCCATTATTGACTATGATATAGTTGAGGCAGTTAAAATGAAGAGAAAATTTAATAGTGCTTTATACGAGCAAATTAATATATTAAGTTTATAATTATTTAAATTACGGAGGTAAAAATTTATGTTAAAAGGTGCTTGCATGTTTGGACAATCAGGTGGTCCATCATCAGTAATCAACAGCAGTGCTGCTGGTGTATTTATCGAGGCTTTAGAGCAAGATTGCATTACAGAAGTTTATGGTGCTGCTCATGGTATCAGAGGTATTCTAAACGAGGAATTCTATGATATTGCTAAAGAGTCTAAAGAGGAATTGTTGCTACTAAAGAACACTCCAAGTTCAGCAATGGGTTCAGTAAGATATAAGTTAAAAGATGCACAAGTTGATGATAGCGATTACAAGAGATTACTTGAAGTATTCAAAAAATACAATGTAAGATATTTCTTCTACAATGGTGGAAATGATAGTATGGATACTTGCAATAAAATTTCTAAATTTATGGCAAATAGTGGTTGGGAGTGCAAAGTAATTGGTGTTCCTAAGACTATTGATAACGATTTGTTTGGTACAGACCATTGTCCAGGTTATGCTTCTGCTGCTAAATATGTTGCAACAACTACTATGGAAGTTAAATTGGACGCAAGTGTATATGACACTCCAATGATTACAGTAATTGAAGTTATGGGTAGAAATGCTGGTTGGCTTACTGCTGCATCAAAACTTGCAAGTTACAAGGGATTAGGTCCTGATTTGATTTATCTACCAGAAGTTGCTTTTGATATTGATAAATTTGTTAAAGATGTTGATGCTGTAATGAAGAAAAATGCTAATAAATGCCTTGTTTGCGTTAGCGAAGGTATTAAAAATGCAGAAGGTACTTTGGTTGCAGAATTATTTGCTGAAAATCTTGCAAAAGACTCTTTCGGACATGCTCAATTGGGTGGTGTAGGTGCTGCTCTTGCTAATATCTGCAAAGAGAAGTTCGGTTGCAAAACAAGAGCAATTGAGTTTAGTTTGATGCAAAGATGTGGTGCACACCTTGCAAGTAAGGTTGATGTTGAAGAGGCTTTCAATGCTGGTCGTGAATCTGTAAAAGTTGCTGTTAGCGGTGAAACTGATAAAATGGTAATTTTTGAACGTAGTTATGATAAAGATGGCAATTATGTTTGCAATTACAAAGCAATGCCACTTGAACTTGCAGCAAATACAGAAAAAACTGTTCCACAAGAATGGATTATCAATAATGGTACAGATGTTTCTGACGAATTTGTTAAATATGCTCTTCCTCTAATTCAAGGGGACTGCAAAGCACCATTAGAAGATGGTTTGCCAAGATTTGCAAAACTTAAAAAAGTTTTTGTAACAAAAAAATAAGTTAACAAATCATTATTAAAATTTAACTTTATAGTAATAAAACAAATCTAATCTCTGCAAAATCGCAGAGATTATTTTGTTTAATTTTATCTTTTTAATTTAACCAAATTTTTTGTAATTATGCTTTAAAATTTAAAAAATGTTGAATATAATTATATTAAAAGAGCAATTTAAAGTATACAAAATATGTTTCTTAATGTAATAAAAATCATTAAAAACTTTACATAAAAAACAGATACGAAAACAAAATAATTACACATAAAATAAAGTTTTTGTGAAAAATTGTACTATAA
>CAJTNW010000025.1 GCA_910577795.1 uncultured Christensenella sp. | reverse complement strand
TAAATGTAGGGGTAGTAACAACAGCAGATGCAGAAATAATACGAAACATAATGAATAACAAGATATCTATAGACTTGTTCTTCTAAAAGAAAATTAAAAGAGGCGGTTTATTCCGTCTCTTTTTTTATATAAATAACTATATTTAAAATTAAATCAAGTAAATAATGCTTTTAGTCCATATAAGTTGTACATATAACAATAATTTATTGACTATTTGTCATCTTTGTGTTAGAGTAAAATGGATAATAAAAAGGTATTGTATGAAAAACTATAATTTAGGTGAAGACAATTTAATCAAGATTTTTTCTGTAAACGTTATTCCGGCAGTAATAGCGATGGTTATTAATGGTGCTCAGCCTATAATTGATGGTTTATTTTTAGGCAAGTTCGCAGGGTTAAATGCTATGGCAAGTGTAAATATTGCAGGACCTTTTATGCAAATAATTTTTGCAATATCCTTTATAATTTGCACGGGTGCTATAAGTTTAATTGGCAGAAGTTTAGGTAGTGGTAATAAAGATAAAGCACAAAGTGTATTTCGTACATCTTGTGTGTTTATGACAGCACTTTCTATTTTAGTAACGATTTTTGGCAGTATTTTTGCAAAAAATATTGCCATAGGCTTAAAAGCAACAGACTTATTAGTGCAAGATTCTAGCATGTATATTTTTATAATTTCCTTTTTTGCACCTGTTATGTGCAATATGTATTTAACTGGGTTTACGGATAGAGTAATTGGCAAACCTAATCAGTATTTGTATGGTGCAATAATAAGTTTATGTGCAAATGTGCTATTAGATTATTTATTAATAGGTGTAGCAAATTTAGGAGTATTAGGTGGCGCGCTAGCAACTGGGATATCTTATTTTATTGCTTTGGTAGTTTGCAGTATTCCACTATTTAAAAAGAAGAATGATATAAACTTTTATAGTGGTAAAATTAAATTTAAATTAATGTTGCCAGTTATAAGTAATGGCTCTTCAGAGGCTGTGGTATGCAGTTCAACTGCAATTTCTGTATTTTTGTTCAATAGTGTCTTACTATCTTTAGCAGGTGAGTCAGGAGTTGTTGCTTTTACTATAATTAATTATATATCAACATTTGGCACTCTTGCAATGTTTGGTATTTCAGATGGAATAAATGCCATAATAAGTTACAACTATGGTGCTAATAATATGAAAAGAGTTAAAAACACCTTTTTATCTGCCTTAATATTAAATTTTATAATAGGCTTAATAGTATTTTTAATTGTTTATTTTGCTGGGGATAAATTAATAACAATTTTTTCAAAAGACCCAGTAAATGATAAACAAGTTATTGAAATGGCATTTCATGGAGCAAAAATATACTCAATAGCATTTTTTATGATAGGCTTTAATATAGTAAGTTCAGGATTTTTTACTGCAATTGGCGGGGCATTAAGTTCTATTTTAATTGCTGCCAGCAGAGGACTAGTTTGGATATTTGTTGGAATATTAGTATTGCCTAAATTTTTTGGAATAGATGGTGTATGGTGGACGTTCCCTTTTGCAGAAATACTTACAATTGTATTAACAAGTATATTGTTTATTGTTTTCATTTTTAAACAAAAAAAGAAAATAACCCATCAAAAATCGGGGGATAAACAAGTTATTAGTTAAAAAAATTCTAAATTATTTTTGCTAAATACATATAATATGATAAAGTTTATTTAAATTATTAATAATATAATATAGACAAATACTTCTGGTTAGTAAAAATTTAAAAAATTTAAAAAAAATTGTTGACAAACAAAAAATGTAGTGATAAAATACAAATATAGTTTAATAAGGCTGTGAGAGGGACAATAATCATTTTACAGGTTTTCAGAGAGTTGCCGTATGGTGCGAGGCAATACGAAGTGTTTGATTTAATCACCCTTGAGTCATATTCCTGAACTTTAGTAAGGAATATCGGTTTTCCCCGTTATAGGAAGGCGTATTGTTGGATGCGTAAAGTGGCTGATTATGTCAGCAATAAGAGTGGTACCACGGGTTATATCTCGTCTCTGTTTTTCAGAGACGAGTTTTTTGTTATATATAACTAAAGACATTTAAAAATATTTACATAACCATAATAATTGTAAAGTAGGTTAATTTGTTAAAAAATTATATAAATAAAACAAAAAGACAAACACTTTAATTAGTGTAATATAAAATATTATTTTTATTTAGAATGAGAGGTATGAATATGTCAAATCAAATCTATAAAAATTTTGTAAAAGAAACATTGGACGAAAAAGGTAATTTAAAAGACATTACTTTTGATTATCCTGAAACTTTTAATTTTGCTTATGATGTAGTTGATAGTCTTGCAAAAACTAAGCCTAACAAAAAGGCTATGGTTTGGCTTTCAAAGGATAAGGAAGAAAAGATTTTTACTTTTGAGGATATGAGCAAATATTCTAATAAAGCAGCCAATTACTTTGCATCTTTAGGAATAGGCAAAGGCGATAAAGTTATGTTGATTTTAAAAAGGCATTATCAATTTTGGTTTTGTATGATGGCGCTTCATAAATTGGGTGCTGTAGTAGTGCCTGCAACAAATCAATTAATGAAAAAAGATTTGGTTTATAGATTTAATAAGGCACATATTAAGGCTGTTGTTTGTACACCTGATGATTATGTTGCAATGGAAATTGACAAATCAGTTGATAGTTGCCCAGAACTTAAGTATAGATTAATTGTTAATGGCACAAGAGATGGCTGGAAAAATTTTGATGAAGGAATGGAAAAGGCAAGTGCTACTTTAAAAAGGGTGCCAACAAAAGTTACTGAGCCTATGCTTATGTATTTTAGTTCAGGTACTACTGGCTATCCAAAATGCGTTTGTCATAATCATACTTATGCTATTGGGCATATTGTAACAGCCGCTTGGTGGCACTTAGTAAAGGAAGATGGTTTGCACTTAACTATTTCTGATACTGGTTGGGGCAAAGCAGTTTGGGGTAAGTTATATGGTGCTTGGCTTGCGGAAACATGTGTATTTACTTATGATTTTGATAGGTTCCACCCGGACGATATTTTGCCATTGTTTAAGCAATATAACATTAAAACTTTTTGTGCACCTCCAACAATGTATAGATTTTTCATAAAAGAAGATTTGTCAAAATACGATTTATCTTCATTAGAGTATTGTACTATTGCAGGTGAGGCTTTAAATCCAGAGGTTTATAAGCAATTTTACAAGGCTACAGGCATAAAACTTATGGAAGGTTTTGGACAAACTGAAACTACTCTTGCGGTTGCAAACTTAAAAGGTATGGAACCAAAACCAGGTAGTATGGGAAAACCTAATCCTCAATATAAAGTTTGCGTGCTTGATAATGATGGCAAACCTTGTGCTGCAGGTGAGGTTGGAGAGATTTGTATAGATATATCTAAAGGCAAACCAGTTGGCTTGTTTATGGGATATTTTGAAGATGAAGAGCAAACTGCTGCAGTTATGTATGACGGATATTATCATACAGGGGATATGGCTTGGCTTGACGAAGACGGATATTATTGGTATGTTGGTAGAACTGACGATTTAATTAAGTCTAGCGGATACAGAATAGGACCTTTTGAAATTGAAAGTGTGCTTATGGAACATCCTAGTGTACTAGAGTGTGCAGTTACTGGTGCTCCAGACCCAATTCGTGGGCAGGTGGTTAAGGCAACAATTGTGCTAGCAAAAGGTTATACTCCTAGTGAAGAGTTGAAAAAAGAAATTCAAAACTTTGTTAAAAAATTAACCGCACCATACAAATATCCAAGAATAATTGATTTTGCAAACGATTTGCCAAAAACAATAAGTGGTAAAATTAAAAGAAAGGATATAAGAAAATAATAGTATTATGTATTATATTTAATAGTAATTTTTAATTAAACAAATAGCCTTATTAGAGATAGTTTGGCTATTTTTAATTACTTTTTTGTAAAATTTAAAATAATTATGGGATTATTAGAAAAAGTTTAAAAATCAATTGACTATATAATAGATTATATGTTATATTATAAAGGCACCTACGAAAGGGGTGTAATTTTTTTGGAGGCGTTTACTATGAGAACAAGAATAACATTGGCTTGTACAGAGTGTAAGCAAAGAAATTACGACGATTATAAAAATAAACAAAATACAACAGAAAGAATTGAACTTAAAAAATATTGTCCATTCTGCAAAAAGCATACAGTTCACAAAGAAACTAAGTAATTTTTTAGGGGGCATTCTTTAATGAAGAATAAGAATAATAATAAAGTAATCAATAGTCCTTTGACTCAAGATACTTTAGAGGAAAACAAAATAGTTTCCGAAAATACATCTTCAAATCTTCCTGCTAAGACTAACAATAAGAACAACAATAAAGGCAAAGGCAAGAAGGAAAATGGTTTTGTTAGATTTTTCAAAAAAATTGGTCGTGCTTTTAAAGGTATGGTTGAGGAATTGAAAAAAGTTACATGGCCTACATTTTCTAACACCTTAAAATCAACAGGTGTAGTATTGATATTTGTTGTTGTATTTTTAGCAGTTTTAATGGCGATGGATGCGCTATTTGGCTTAGGTTTTTCTTCACTTATTAGTATTAATGGTTAATAGGAGATATTATTATGGAAAACATGGAAAATACTCAAAATACTGAAAATACAGTTAACGAAAAGGATAGTCAAACACCAAAATGGTATGTACTACAAACTTTGTCTGGCTATGAAAAAATGGTACAAAGTAATCTTTTTACAATGGTAGAAAACAATAATCTTCAAGATTATATTGTTGATATTGTAGTGCCTGAAGAAGAGGAAATTGTTGAAAAAAATGGCAAGAAAAAAGTTGTTATGCGTAGAAAATATCCTTGTTATGTATTTATCAAAATGGTATATACAAAACATGTATGGTATATGGTTACTCAAACTCGTGGTGTAACTTGTTTTTGTGGACCACAAGGCAGACCTGTACCTATTACTGATGAGGAAGTTAAACGTAACAAACTTGAAGTTATTACTGAGGCTGATATTGAGTTTAAAGTTGGCGATAAGGTAGAAGTTTTGGCTGGAGCACTTAAAGACTTTGTTGGCGAAGTTAAGGAAATTAACTTTGACACTCAAAAAGTTAAAATCATTGTTTCAATGTTAGGAAGAGAAACTCCAGTTGATATTGAATTTATCAATATTAAAAAGATAAATGCTTAATTTATAAAATTAAATTGTAAAAGTGATTTCAACTGCAACAGCAGTAGAGATAAATTTTGGAAGAATTGTAAATTTTTTAATGCAATTCGTTATAACCACGTTATGTGTAGTCAAGGAGGTATAGACTATGGCAAAGAAAATTACAGCAGTAGTAAAATTACAATTACCTGCAGGTAAGGCAACTCCGGGTCCACCAGTTGGTTCTACTTTAGGACCTCACGGTATTAATATTCCGGGATTTACAAAAGAGTTTAATGAGAAAACAAGAGGTCAGGAAGGATTAATCATTCCAGTTGTTATGACAATTTATGCTGACCGTTCATTTGAGTTCGTATTGAAAACTCCTCCAGCAGCAGTCCTAATCAAAAAGGCTCTTAACATTCAAAGCGGTTCTGCTAAGCCTAACAAGACAAAGGTTGCTACTATTACAGAGGCACAATTGAAAGAAATTGCAGAAACTAAAATGCCTGATTTAAATGCAGCAAGTTTAGATGCCGCTATCTCAATGATAAAAGGTACTTGTCGCAGTATGGGCGTTAAGGTTGAAGGTTAATAGGAGGAGTCACTATGAAGAAAGGTAAAAGATATTTAGAAGCAGCAAAACTTATTGAAAAAAATAAGGCTTATGAAGTTGAAGAGGCTATGGACTTAGTTTTAAAAACTGGTACTGCAAAATTTGACGAAACAGTTGAATTGCACATGCGTTTAGGTGTTGACCCTAAGCATGCTGACCAACAAGTTCGTGGTGTAGTAGTTCTTCCTAACGGAACTGGTAAATCTGTACGCGTTTTAGTTATCGCTAAAGGTGCTAAGGCTGATGAGGCTGCAGCAGCAGGTGCTGAATATGTTGGTGCAGAGGATATGATTGCTAAAATCCAAAATGAGGGTTGGTGTGATTTTGATGTCTGCGTTGCAACTCCAGATATGATGGGACTTGTAGGTAGAATTGCTAGAATCTTAGGACCTAAAGGCTTAATGCCAAACCCTAAGTCTGGTACAGTTACAATGGACGTTACTAAGGCTATTAAAGAAATTAAAGCAGGTAAAGTTGAATATAGACTTGATAAAACTGCAATTATTCACGTTCCAGTTGGTAAAAAGTCTTTTGGTGCTCAAAAACTTATTGAGAATATGAATGTTGTTGTAGAGGCTATTCAAAAAGCAAAACCAGCAGCAGCAAAAGGTACTTATATTAAGAGTGTTAGCATTGCAAGCACAATGGGTCCTGGTGTAAAAGTTAATATTAAGTAATTATAATTTTAAAGTTTGCTGGAGACTTTATAAAAATTAAAGTTTCCGCAAATAATAAAATAGTAATATTTAATATTTAAATAGATTTTAGATTAAACTATTAAATTAGTTGACTAAAATTAAAAATTATGTTAAAATCTAAAAGTAAATAGATACCGTAGACAGTGAGTTCCAAGTTTTTTGGTATAATGTTGCTCACCGAGGTGTGAATTAGATAGTATTTTCTAAGTCTCAACTTGCGTTTGCGGTGGAGACTTTTATTTATATTGATTAAATTTCTAGGAGGTAATCATGTCTATCGCTAAAGATATTAAAGCAGAGCAAATTGAGCAAATCAAAAAATCTGTTCAAGAGTCAAAAGCATTTGTACTTGTAGAATATGAAGGCATTAACGTTGAGCAAGACACTAAGTTAAGAAGTGATTTTAGAGCAAACAATGTAAAATATCAAGTATTAAAAAACAGACTTGTTAAACGTGCTTTAAATGAATTAGGCTTCAATGAGTTTGATACTTATCTTGAAAAAACTACTGCTATCGCTTTTGCAAATGGTGATGAACTAGCAGCAGCAAAAGTAGTTGTTGATAATAGTAAAACTGTAAAAGCACTTAAGGCTAAATGTGGTCTTTTGGATGGCAAATTTATTGATGCTAATGTAGTAACCCAAATCGCTAATATCCCATCAAAGGACGTATTGCTATGTCAATTGTGCGGAATGTTGCAAAGTGGTATTTCTGGTTTGGCCAGAGCAATATCAGAAATTGCAAAAAATAAAGAAAATTAATTGTATTTTTATATATTTTGGAGGAATTAAAAATGGCAGATATCGCAAAAATGATTGAAGAAATAAAAGGTATGACAGTACTTGAACTTAACGATTTAGTTAAAGCAATTGAAACAGAGTTTGGTGTAAGCGCAGCCGCTATGGCAGTTGCTGCTCCTGCAGCCGGTGCTGCTGCAGCAGTTGAAGAGAAAACAGAGTTTGATGTTATCTTGAAATCTGCTGGTGCAGAAAAAATTAAAGTAATCAAAGTTGTTCGTGAGATTACTGGTTTAGGTCTTAAAGAGGCTAAAGAAATCGTTGATAACGCACCAAAGACTATCAAAGAGGCTATCGCTAAAGAAGCCGCTGATGAAATCGCTGCTAAATTTAAAGAAGTTGGCGCTGAGTGCGAAATTAAGTAATTATACTTTAAATTTAATCTAAAATAAAAAATATGCACCTTTCATTTGTAAGGTGCTATTTTTGTTTGTAAAAAATTATAATGCAAATAATTTATTTTAACTAGTTGGTTTTGAATATGAGTTATTGGTATTGTGAAAACTTTAATTATATGATATAATATTAGCAATATAAAAAAATAATAGGATTTTATTAAAAATGCGAAAAAAAGTTTTATGTTTTTTAGTTATAATATGTGTAACTATTTTAGTTTGTGTATTTACTGGTTGTAGTAAATCAAAATTCCCTGATGTTAAATTAGAATTAACAAGTGAAAACCTTATGGAAGGTGCAAAAGTTGTAGGAGATAGCCTTTCGAATAAGGAAATCTCTGGCAGACAAAATATGTTAAAAAATAATAGCAGTTATTGGACAGCAATAAATGATGGCAAGTCAAATAGTGTTCAATTTAAATTAAAAGGTAGCCAAACTTTTAATACTGCTATCATATCTGAGGTCGGCGATAGTGTAATGTATTTTAGGCTAGAGGCATATATTGGCGGTAATTGGCAACTTATTTATGCAAGCGAAAAAATGCAGGAGAGAAGAATAATATCCTTTGATAGTGTAACAACTGATAGCATACGTTTAACTATTGATAAGTTTAAGAAAAAAAATAGCAAAATACAAAGTTTTGAACTTTATAATATTACTGCAAACAGAAATACTTTTAATACTACAATTTATCAAAGGTTAGACTGTGATGTGCCAACAGAAGTTTTAAAAAGAAGTGAAGAAGAAATACAAACTTTTGCAAGATACTATGATGTTTACAACACAGTAATAGTTTTTGATGTTGTAAAATGGGATGAAAAAGGTAAAATGTCATTTGTAGGTGGCGAAGAAAATTTTGCTGCACAAATAAAGGCTTTAAAGCAAATTGTATCTAAACGTACAAACCCTCATAAAGTTAAAATTATTGTAACAGCACTTGCAGATGGTGCAGGTGGCGGTCATGTTGGGGTTAACACTCTTATGCACGCAAATCATACAAGAATTGCTGAAGAAATGGTAAACAAATTTATAAAACCCGAGTCAGAAGGTGGTTATGACCTAGATGGTTTGGATATAGACTGGGAATATCCTCAAAACAAAAAAGACTGGGAATGTTACAATGTTTTTATGAAAGAACTTGACGAAAAAATGACTGCGGTTAAATCTGACTCTATAATATCTGCTGCTTTGTCTGCTGGTGCATTAAATATGAGCAAGGAAACAATGGCAAGAATAGACCAAATACAATATATGGCCTATGACGATTCAAATAGTGATGGATATCAGTCAACATTGTATTATGCACAAATAGGTTTGCAAAACTTTATTAAAAAAGGTGCAAATCTAAGTCAAATCAATATAGGTATACCATCTTATGGTAGACCAGTAGAAGGAGGACCTTATTGGCCTTCATGGCGCGATTTAGATAGAGGCGATATGTATTTTAATAGCAAGTATGATAATGTGCCTTGCGGTGATGTTATGTTAAAGGGAAGTGCGTATTGTTCGCCTGCACTTGCGGGAGATAAAACCACACTAGCACTATTTAGTGGCTGTGGTGGCATAATGGTGTTTAGACTTGCGTGCGATAAATTAATGAATGACCCTAACGCAGTTGCATGTGGTATAGAAAACACTTTAAAAAGGTATATAGTTGGTTGGGGAAAATAAATTTTAAATAATAAAAAAGAGTGATATTAATCACTCTTTTTAGTTTTCTTTAATCATTTGTTTGTAATTTAAGTATGTGTATCCTAACTTTTCATAAAGTTGTTTTGCCTTTATATTGCAGTCAGTAACTTCTAGCCTATATCTTTTGGCAGGAAAGTTTGTATGAATAAAATTAAAATATTCTGTACCTATACCTTTGTTCCGGTACTCAGGTTTAATATAAAGTTCTTCTAAAAAAACAACATTGCCACCGCCTTCAATTGAGTAAGTAAAAGATATATTGCCATAACCTGCAATTTTACCATCATATTCTATAATGAATAATTTTGAATATGGATTATCTTTTAAGCAATACTCAAAGGCATTGATAAAATGTGATTTATCAACATTATGTTCGCAACACGACATAGAATAAAATACTTTTGCCATTTCAATATATTCTTTAAAATCTTCTGGCAGTATATTTCTAATCTTCGTCATTGTTATCAAATTCGCCTGCGTTAATTTTTTCTAAACTATATTTTTTCAATCTTAAATGACGTAGCATACCATATCTCATCTTTAAGGCAATTTTGTAAGTAAGCCAGCCAGTTAATCCAAACATTGCTAAACCGCATATAGCAAGTATAAACGCACCTACTTTGCTACCAACTGTAACAAAAACTGGGTCTGTCCATGCTTTTACAAGATAAATAGCACCGCTAATACCACAAAGTATTGCTATAAATATCATAGCAAGAGTGCATAAACATGCTAGCGGTGTAGAAACTCCCCAAAATATAATATCGTTCATCAATATTTCATTTTTTGATTTAGGGCAGTTATCAACAAATATATTGTCAATATAATCTTCAATTGGTCCTAACTCTTCTATAATCTCTTCTTCTGTTTTGCCAATTTTCTTTAAACGACGTATTTGATTTTTTGTTTGTCTTAAAGCATCTTCAATATCAAAGTATTGTTGTTCTTCTAGTGCTTTTTTTAAATTTTCCAAATAACTACTTAGCATTTTCCCTCCTATAAAGAATAAGGTTTTATTTCTATTTATTTTTTATTTACAATATTATTTTAGTTTATAACAAATACAATTGCAATGTGTTGCTATTCCTTCCTCACGTCCTACAAAGCCTAATCCTTCTGTAGTAGTAGCAGATATACTTATTTTATCTGCAGGTATTCCTATTATGTCTGCTAAATTTTTTGCAATAATAGGTATTAGTTTTGCAAGTTTAGGTTTTTCACACATAATAACTGCATTTATATTGTGTACTTCAAACCCTTTATTTCTTATTATTTCCAAACATTCTTTTAATAATAAAATACTACTAATACCTTTATATTTTAAATCAGTGTCCGGAAAATGATAGCCAATATCTCTTTCGTTACATGCTCCAAAAATAGCATCCATAATTGCATGTGTCAAAACGTCTGCATCAGAGTGACCTAGTAAACCTTTATCGTGTTCTATTTTTATTCCACCAAGTATAAGGTCTCTGTTTTCTACTAATTTATGAGTGTCATATCCAACACCTATATAACAATTTTCATAAGTAATTAAGTCCTCTTTATAAGTAATTTTTTTGTTTTGAGGACTGCCTAAACTTATTGTGCAAGGCGATATATAAGTGGAATAAACAGCAGAGTCATCAGTAAATAAGTCATTAGGTTTAATCATATTGTAAGCAGTAATAATTTGTTTTGCACTAAATGACTGAGGTGTTTGTAGTATAACAATATTATCTCTTTTTAATGATGTGGTTATCTTTCCATTATCTACAACTGCAAGACTATCTGTAGCAGGGTAGCCACTTACACCAGAGCCAGTATCTTTTGCTTTTAAAAAACTATCCATAATAATGTTTTCTGTAACAAAAGGTCTTGCTCCATCATGTATGCTTATAATATCACATTGCTCAATTACTTTTAGTCCGTTTGCAATGCTTTTAGTGCGTGTGTCTCCACCTATGCAAAATACCAATTTATCTTTAAATGTGGCTAATATTTCTTCAAATAATTTTTTGTCACATTCTCTTACAGGTAGTATGATTTTAGTAACACACTCTAGTGGATAAAACTTGCTTATAGTATGGTAAATTATGCTTTTAGTACCGATTTTTGCAAGCAATTTGTTAAAATCAAGTCCAGTTCTGCAGCCCATACCACCACAAGGGATAATAACATTAACTCTCATCTTGTCCACCTAAGATTTCATACATTAAATTTGCATTTTCTTTTTTTGTTACTTCGTCAGTTTTTAGTACCCTAAAGCAAAAAACATTGTCCCCAAAAGCAACTTTAATAATGTCGCCCACTTTTACAGTTGCTCCGGGTTTGGATATTTTATCATTTATAGAAACTCTGCCATCTTGGCAAGCATCAGCAGCAACAGTTCTTCTTTTTATAACACGGCTGACTTTTAAAAATTTATCCAGTCTCATTTTTTCCTCTTTTTCTTTTTGCTAAATTCATTTGTGTCATAAGATTTATATTTTTCAATATATTCGTTAATTTCTTCTTCCGTTAAACCTCTAGGAATATCTTGCATAGGTCCACGATAAATTAGGTTTATATTTTGCACAAACTTAAAATCTTCAGGTTGCATTATCCAGTAATGTTTTGGTAATATTATTTCAGGACAAGCATAAGTCAAACATTCTGACACAAATTGTGAGCAAACGCGTTTATACTTTCTTGGAAATATAATTTTAAACCAACAAGCAAATAATCCTAAATTGTTAAATTTAAATACTCTTTTACTATTACGAAAATACTCTAATTTTTCTTTAATCTTTTCTATTTGTTCCTCTGTAACTATAGCCGTGTAAATTTGACACAAACATTCTTTTGATTTTGCAAATATTCCTGTATCAAAAGACTCTTTTTTAAATCTGCCAACAAATGGATTATTAGTTTTTCTTCTTGAAAAACTATACATTTCTTCAAAATTATTATCTAAGGCAAGGGAAGTATGAGAAAACTCTGTTCCTGTGCATTTTCTTATAGATTTAGCAAGTGTTGTATCAGTAGACGATAACACAATAAATATACGTTTCATAATAACCTCATAGATAATATATTATAGCACAATAATATATATATAGTCAAGTTTTGCTACAAAAACTCTAAAATTCATAATTTTCTATTGATTTTTTTGATATAAAATGTTAAAATATTATTAATTGATTAAAACATTTTTAATAATATGTATTTTAAATAAATTTTTGCAAAAAATAAATTAAATGGTGAGTTATGAAAAAAAAGATTATTGCTATTTTAGTTTTATGCATGATATTAATTGCTGCACTGATAGGTTGTAGCATTAAGCCGGAAAAAAGGCAAATATCTGCTGGAGACGATACAAAATTAAGAACTTTGATTTTATCTGATATTCGTTTTGACGGAAGTGCTGCAGATAGTGTTCGTGAAAGAATGATTACAAGAATGGTAAAAGACAGAAATCCTGAGTTTATTGCAATTTCTGGCAATATTGTAAACGGAGAGGAAAATGGTAAATTAATGAAAAAGGCTGTTGAATTAATTGATAGTTTTGGCATACCATGGGCAACCTCTTTAGGCGAACTTGATACAAAAGGCAATACTTCAAAAAAAGAGATTATACGTATACTAACTGATAAAAAATTAAAAAATAGTATGGTTATGCGTGGTGAAAATTATGGTTACAACTACATTTTGGAAATTGTAGATTATAAAAATAAGGTTAACAATTTATTTTATTTTGTAGATACTACTGAGGCATGCACAGATACTTTTGTTGAGTGGTACAAAAATACAATAACTACCTTAAGTTTTAAATACAAAGAAGTACAAGGCCAAATATTAAATAGCCAAGTGTTTATGAATAGACCACTTCCTATTTATTCTGATAAAGATGTCTCAGATAGTGCGTATAACTATGAAGTTCACCCTTGGTCAAACAGCATATCTTTCCAAAACGCAATAATTGCAACCAAAAGCACAAGAGTAGTGTTTGCAGGGTTTGACGAAATGACTAATGGTTCGTCTTATAAACCAAAAGATGTAAATTATGTTTATGTAAAATCATTACTGTTTGATAGTAGTATGGCTGGCACAAAATATACTAAACAAAAAAATAGCACTGGTTGTACTTTTTGTGAATTTACTGATAGTTCAACTGTAAGTGTAACTACTCATCAATATAATCCAGATAATTATGTAAATTCATAATGTACTGATTTTTGAATGGTTTTTTAGCATTTATAATAAAATTTTGATAAAAAATAAAACTCTCTTAATTGAGAGTTTTATTTTTATTTTGCATTATTTTCATTAATTGCTGTTTGCAACATTTCTTCAAATTGAACAATACTTTCTTTTATATTATAGTTTTGAACGTAATCTACATAGTCTTTAGAACAAGCAATTTTTTCTTCCTCATGCTCTATCCAATAGTCTATCTTTTTTGCTAAATCTGAACTATCTCCACATTTAAAAAGACTTTTTTCGTTACGTGCAAATTGTTTAGTTGCAGATATGGGGCTATTTGAAATGATAGGAACTAAGCCACAAGCCATTGCCTCTAGGCAAGATATTGCCTCAATCTCTACATCTGCAGTATGAACATATAGGTCACTATATTGAAGTATTTTAACAAGGTCGATTTGTTTAAAAGAATCAAAAATTGGTTTGTTAGGCAATTTTTCTGCAAGTTTAGTGTAGTACTTAGTTTTTGGTCCTTTACCTGCAAAGATAAGTTGAATTTTATCGCAATATTTGCTTTTTGCAGCAGCATTTATCAAAATGTCTTGACGTTTTTCAATTGAATGTCTTCCAACCATTGTAATAACAATTTTGTCTTCAAATTCTTTTGGTTTGTCACATTTTACAGGAATAAAAATGTCATTTACACCATTGCTTATTACATGCAATTCATTTTGGTAATTATGATTTTTTAATTGGTTTGCAATAAAATTGCTAGGGCAGTGTATATGTTTAACATTTTTATAAAACTTTCTTCTAAATAAATTGTAAATAAAACTAATTGCAAATTTAGAGTCATTAAGACCAATATTGTAAGTAATATTTTCCGCCTGAACGTGAAAAGCCGCTGTGTAAGGTTTGTTTAGTTGTTTAGCAATTTTTACACCAACTTGAGATAATTTCCAAGGCATAGCAAAATGTACAACATCACACCAACTAATAGCCTCTATCAAAACATCTTTTTTAGGTTTTGCAAATAGTTGACCTTGAGCATGAGCAAATTTTGTTACAATTGGGATTGTTCTTTCAGGCACAATATATAAATGTTCAGCAGGAGCACCAGTAGTAACTACTCGTACATCATGGCCTTCCATTCTAAGACAATTGGCATAGCGTGCTGTAGATGTTGAAATCCCGTTGTTATGAGAATTGTATTGGTCGATTACAAATAAGATATTCATTTATTCTCCAAGCAATTGTAAAAACATTGTTAGTTTTTAATGTAACAAATGCTATTATAGTTAAGTATTTAAATATATCATAACATAGTAATTTAATAAAGTCAATAAACAAGCATAAAAATAAAAATTAACTTTGTTTTTAAAATAAATATATTATGAGTAATTTATTTGCAATATATAATATTTTATAACATAATCCGATTATTTTTTATTATTTAATCATAAATTTAAATATTTTTTTATCTTTATAGGCAATTATGTGATTTTTTTTAATTAACATAAATATCTTGTTTATAGGTGTAAATAGCAAAGTTATCAAATAGTAATATCCCTTGACTTTATTACTTTATTGATATATACTATTTATATAATAAAATTTAGAGGTGTAATATGAAAGTAATAGTAACTAAAAACACAGACGAACTAGCAGAAGAGGCTTTAAAAGTTATGCTTGATGTTATAAAAAATAAAAAAGATGCTGTAATTGGTCTTGCAACTGGCTCAAGCCCTGTAGGTCTATACAAAAAAATGATAGAAGACCATAACGTAAATGGTACTAGTTATGCAACTATCAAGTCTGTTAATTTGGACGAATATGTAGGTTTGGGTATTGAATCTGACCAAAGTTATGTTTATTTTATGAATGATAACCTATTTAAAGGCATTGATATTAAAAAGGAAAATACTAATTTACCAAATGGTAAAGCAGCAGATATGCAAAAAGCATGTGAGGAATACACTGCATTATTAAATAGTATGCCACAAGACATTCAGTTATTAGGTATTGGTGCAAATGGACATATTGGTTTTAATGAGCCAGGAACTCCATTTGATAGCACTACACACATTGTTGAGTTGGAAGAGGGCACAAGACGTGATAACGCAAGATTTTTTGCAAGCCTTGACGAAGTTCCTACACACGCAATTACAATGGGTATTGCAAACATTATGAATGCTAAAAAGATTTTGGTTGTTGCAAATGGTGCAAATAAAGCAAAGGCTGTTTATCAAATGATTAAAGGCGAAGTTAATGAAAATTGCCCAGCAAGTATTTTGCAAAAACATAATGATGTAGTAGTTGTTGTTGATGAGGCGGCTTATTCTCTTTGCAAATAATAGAGGATAATATGCAAAAGAAGTTTGTAGAAAGAAAGTTAGAAAAATCTAGAATAATCATATATTGTTTGGAAGGGTCTATTGCTATTATTGGAATAGTTATGTTTGTGCTTGCTCTTTTAAAAATAGGTTTTGCAAACATTCCAATGGGCAGTCGTATAAGCAGTGCTTTAATGGCAATTTTGCTTGCTTTTTTGCCTATG
The DNA here is from genome assembly GCA_910577795.1 of uncultured Christensenella sp. Taxonomy (GTDB): domain Bacteria; phylum Bacillota; class Clostridia; order Christensenellales; family UBA3700; genus MGBC100798. The sequence continues at coordinate 7,255 of CAJTNW010000025.1, read as the reverse complement.
ATTTTGGAAAAAGTGTTTCGCTATAGATTCCCTTTGATGCTACACATAATATATGTATCTTACATTTTTGCATCAACTGTTGTAGGTAGTTGTTTTGGTGTTTTTCGTATGGATATACCTATTATGGGTGAAATGCTTGGTTGGTATGATAAATTAGCGCACGCAGTTTTAGGTTATATCTTGTGCGTAGTAGCAATTTATTTAAGCCAAAAAGCAAAAGTTTGGGGTAAAAGTATATTTGGGGATATTTTATTGATAGTTGCAATAAGTATGGCGTATGCTTCTATTTGGGAAATGTTTGAATTTGCTGTAGACCATATTATTCCCGGTCAGTCAATGCAACGCAATAGTTTAATTGATACTATGCTAGATATAATTGCTCACTTTGCTACAACTATGCTTTTTGTAATTCAGTATGTAATAGAAAAATGTGCTAAAGTAAATCTTGGTATTGCTTTTATTGAAAAAAATTTGCAAAGCGGTGGAAGAGTAGCAAAGAAAAATCAAGTTGTTGAAGTCGCAGATACTTTGCAGCAAGAGCAAGAAGAAATAGAAAAAGAAGATTAAGAGGTTATATGTCTAAACTAAATGTAGTTAATGGTATGGCAATGCTGTCATATTTGCAAAGTAATAATATTGATTTGGGTGGCGAGGTTGTACCTTTTAATGAAGGTATGTGTGATGGCGATACCATAGAAGATATTTTTAGTGGTGAGTTTGAACTAGAAAGATGTGTTGCTCACGGAGTAGGTGTTGAGGAATATGAAGATATAGTAATAAATCCATTATCACCTTTATTTACTTTTGACTATGACGAATTGCACTTGTTTTTTGATGAAGATATGTTTTGTCAAATAAATTTAATCACATTACTTGCGTATTTGGATAGTAATAATTATGATGGTAAAATTGCTTTGCACTTAATCGATTATAATTTTAGTGAAATTAAATGTGTAGAAATAAAACCTCAAGGCTTTTTTGAAGTTTACAAAAGTGTACTTATAAACAAACAAATTCCTGAAACTATTTTGCCAGATATTATGATGGAGGCTGTTATTAATTACCTTGATTATTCTAAGGAAGAAAATGATTTGACAGAGTTTGTTATGCAAAATATAGATATGCAAGAAAATGATTTGCTTGACGAAATGTTTAATCGTTTTAAATACTTAGGCTTGGGTGATACCAGTTTGCAAAAAATAATAGATAGAGTTAAATTTAAATATTAATAGTTTTATTATTGTATTTAACAAGCCTAAATAATTCTAATTATAAACATTATTAAAATTAATAAAAACACACTAAAATAATAAGTTTTAGTGTGTTTGTTTTTGTGTAAAGTTTAATTTAGTATATAAGTAAGATTTATTAAATAAATCTATCAAAAATCGGGGGTAAAAGAGATAAAATAGGATAAACAATGTAAAAAATAAGTACATAGAATAAGTATATCTATGTACATATTATAGAAATATTATAGTATGAAATGTAATAAAATGTCAACCATAAGATAAACAGTTTGTAATATGTTTAGATAAACTTAACAAAAGATATATATTAGTGCCAAAAAATTTGCTCAAAAAGTACATAGATATACTTAATACATGTACAATTGACTTATGGATAGTTGTAAAGTTTAATTATAAATATATTAAAAATAAATATTCAAGTAAAAATTATAAACTATTGACAACTGGTTGTGCTTAGGTGTAAAATATTAGCATGGATAATTTATTTGATTTAATGGATAACACAAGCAAACTTGCGCCTTTGGCAGAAAGAATGAGACCAACAAGTTTGGATGATTTTGTTGGACAAAGTCATATTGTAGGAAAAGGTAAACTGCTAAGACGTGCAATTGCAGCAGATAGCCTTGGAAGTATTATATTTTATGGACCGCCAGGGTGTGGAAAAACTACATTGGCTAATATTATAGCCAACACAACAAAAGCAGATTTTGTACGTTTAAATGCTGTATCTAGTGGTGTTGCAGATGCTAAAAAAGTTATAGAAGAAGCAAAAGAAAGACTAAAGGTTTTTGGCAGAAAAACTTATCTTATGCTTGATGAGTGTCATCGTTGGAATAAAGCGCAGTCAGATTCTGTTTTAGCGGGTATAGAACAGGGATATATTGTTTTTATAGGTTCAACTACAGAAAATCCGTTTATTTCTATGACAAGGGCTATTGTATCAAGATGTAGGATTTTTGAATTTAAAAAATTAAATTCGGAAGATATAAAACATGCTTTGCAAACTGCAATTGCAGATAAGGAAAAAGGACTTGGCAATTACGACATAACAATTACTGATGATGCGTTAGGGCATATTGTTTGGGCAAGTGATGGTGATTTGCGTACTGCGTACAATGCTTTGGAACTTGCAACAATAACAACTTCCCCTGATAGCAATGGTAAAATTGTAATTGATAAGGAAATTGCAGAAGAATCTATCCAAAAAAAGGCATTATCCATTGATGAGTCAATGTACTATGATATGTTAAGTGCTTTTTGCAAAAGTTTAAGGGGTAGTGATTCAGATGCAGCGGTGTACTGGGCGATAAGATTAATTGAAAGTGGCTGTGACCCTATGCTAATTGCGCGTAGACTTATTGCACATAGTGCAGAAGATGTGGGTATGGCAGACCCAATGGCTCAAGTTATGGCGACATCTGCAATGTTTGCTGTGCAAAATATTGGTATGCCAGAGGGTAGATTACCACTTGTAAATAGTATCATATATGTTTGTGAGGCAAGCAAGTCAAATAGTGTTGTAAATGCACTGGATAAGGCTGTGGAATTGGTTAATAATTCTAAAGACGATATAGTACCATTATATTTAAGAGATGCTAATTTTAAATTGGAAAAAATTGAAGGATATAAATATCCACATTCTTTTGGCGGTTGGGTAGAACAACAATATTTGCCTGATAGTATAAAGGATGAAAAAATTTATGTGCCATCTAAAAACGGAAAAGAGGCAAATCTTGTGAGAGCAAAAATTATTAAAAAAAATAAGGGTTGATATAAATTGTAAATGTAGTTGATTTTTATTAACCAAATAAATTTATAAATTACCAAGTTAGGTAAAAGGAGCGGTTATGATTACTATTAATAACTTATCAAAAAAGTACAAAAATGCTGACAGATATGCAGTTAACAATTTAAGTTTGACTGTAAATGATGGCGAAGTATTTGGTTTTATAGGCAGCAATGGTGCAGGTAAATCAACTACTATTAAGTGTATTACTGGTATTTTGCCTTTTAGTGAAGGAAGTATTGAAATTGCAGGATATGATTTATCTAAGGACATAATATCTGCAAAAAAGAATATAGGTTATGTTTCTGATAATCATAGTGTATATGATAAATTGACAGGAAGAGAATATGTAAACTTTCTTGCTGATATATATGATGTTTCAAAGGAACTTAGAGATACAAGATTAAATGATTTAGCAATACGATTTAATCTTCAGGATAAATTGGATAGTCCAATAAAATCTTATTCTCATGGTATGAAACAAAAAATATGCGTTATAGGTGCACTAATTCATGAGCCTAAAGTTTGGATATTGGACGAGCCACTTACTGGACTAGACCCAAAATCTGCAAAAGAACTTAAGGAACTAATGAGAGAACACTGCGAAAAAGGTAATGTAGTTTTCTTCTCTTCACATGTGCTTGAAGTTGTAGAAAAGTTATGTGACCGTATTGCTATTATAAAAAATGGTGAGATTATTGCAACATTTACTATGGCAGAACTTGAAGAAAAACAAAAGGGTAAATCTCTTGAAGATTTCTTCCTTGAAATTACTGAAGATGCAGCAGTAAGTGATAGTAATGATGACAAGTCAAACGATATTGCAAAATGAGGTGAAATATGACAAAGGCTTTTTTACCACTTTTAAAAAATAACCTTAGGTTAATGTTTGGACTTAGTAAAGATTTTAAGCAAAGACGAAAGGATATTGCAATATATGTTGCTTTAGGAATATTAATTTTGCCAGTTTTGGTAATTGGTTGCTTAGTATTTTATTATCTTGCACAAAATATGCCTATTGAAAATCTTACAAATATAATATCTTCTGTTATGTTTGCAAGTGAATTTATGGTATTGTTTTTTGGTGTTCAGTCTGCAATATCTATTTTGTTTTTTGCAAAGGATAATGAACTTTTAATGTCATTGCCAGTAACTGGACTTGATATTTTTCTATCAAAATTAACAACAATATATCTTTTGCATTTGGGACTTGCTTTGCTTTTGCAATTACCTATTATTTTAACAATTGGTATAGGTGCAGCAATAAAAAATGCAGGTTTTTATATTTTAGGTGTGCTTGGTAGTTTTTTAACACCATTTATACCATTGCTTGCGATAACAATTATAGCAGTTCCGCTAAATTATATCATAAGTTATTTTAAACGTAATAACATTATTGGAACAATTGCTGTATTATTGATTTTTGCAGGTGTGTTTGGTGGATACTATTATTTGATTTTTGCAGTGCAAAAAAGTGCACAAACAGGCACTCTTGATATGGCTCAATTGCAGTCTGCAATAAAAGTAATGTCTTATATCATTTATCCTAATACCTACCTTGCAAATAGTATGATAACTACAGGACTTACTGCATTAAAAAACTTTGCTATCTTTTTTGTAATAATATTTGGTTTGGCTACACTTGCAATTGCACTATCTGCTTTGCTTTATAGGGGCAGTGCTAGAAGAGGTTTGGAGAGTGGCACTAAATCTAACAGAAAAGTTAAAGATAACGAAGTAAAATCTATAACTCAGTCATTGCTTATGAGAGATATCAAAAATAGTCTTGGCGAAACAAGTAGTGCAATAAATTATTTGTTAGGTTTTATTATACCACCAATTGTAATGATTATGTTAGGCTTAATTTATGGCGGGGACAACCAACTAGGTGGTGCTGGACCACTTAATATAGTAGCGGTGTCTTTGGCATTTATATTTGGTTGCGGTATGAATTATTTCGCAATAGTTGCATTTTCGCGTGAGGGAAGGCAAATGGATATACTAAAAATGTTGCCTGTTTCTAGCAAAACTATAATAAATCAAAAGATTATGCTTGCAAATGTATATACATTTATAATAGATTTGATTTTGCTTGTAAGTATGTTTATTGCAAAAGTGCATTATATGATAGTAATAATGATTTTCTTATGTGTATTACTTGCAGGTATTGGTTGCAATATTTATGTATTATATTCTGATTTAAAAGCACCAAACTTTGTATGGAATACTAATAAAGAATTATTTAAAAACAATTCCAAAACTTTGTCTTCTTTTGTTATTGTTATGCCACTTGTGCTAGTAGGCATTGCAAGTATAATGTGTTTTAATGTAATTTGGCCTACAATTTTAGGAGACGATTTAGTTCTTAATTATTTTTTAACAATGTTACCATCTTTTGCAGTATCATTGTTGTATGCGGTATGTGGTTTGGCTATAATTTATCCAAAACTTGAAAAAATGTATGAAAATTTAGAAATTTAACAGGAGATAAAATGAACAGAGTAATGGCTTTAGATTTTGGTGATGCCAGAATAGGAATTGCAATGAGTGATATTATGAAAATCATTGCAAATGGATATGAGACTTACAAAAGAGTAAATGAAGAAAAGGACTTGCAATATATTGCAGGACTTGTGAAACCTAATATGGTTGACGAAATTGTGTTTGGTTTGCCAATTAATATGGACGGAACGGAAGGGGAAAGAGTTTTAAAAACTAGGGACTTTGCCGAAAAACTACAAAATTTAGTGCCAAATGTAAAAATCTCTTTTCAGGACGAAAGACTAACAACTGTAACAGGTGAACGTATGCTTATTGAGGCAGGTGTTAGAAGAGAAAAAAGAAAGGGTGTAATTGATAAAATTGCTGCAACAATTATTCTGCAACAATATCTTGACTGCAAAAGGTAAATAAATAGTTATTTTGCAAAGTTTTTTGTTAATGCTTACATAAATCTACAAAAAACAGGAATAATTTTTATAAAAGGTATTGACAATTTTTGGTAATTATAATAAGATTAAACTATAGTAAGAAAATTTTAATATCTGATTAAGATTTTATATGGAGGGTCAAAAATGGCAGAAGTTATGGACGAGATGATGGAAGAAGAGTGCGATATTATCACTCTTGTTGATATGGATGGTAATGATGTAGATTTTTATCATGTAGCAACTATTGATTATAAGGAAAAATGGTACATTTTCTTTCAACCAGTAAAACCAATTGATGGTATTGCAGAAGATGAGGTTATTATTTATGAGTTAGGTGTTGATGAGGATGGCGAAGATAAGTTTATCCCTATTGAAGACGAAACTTTGCTTAACGAAGTATTTAATGAATATTTAAAAGAGGCAGAGGAAGAAGGTTTATGTGACTGCGATGGCGAATGTGACGATGACTGCGATTGTGGTTGCAATGGTTGCAAACTAGGCGAGTGCGACTAATCTAATTAAAAATTTTAGCAAACTATCCAGATATAAGGGGTAGTTTGCAATTTTTTTTATTTACATATTAAAGTAAAAATAAATTTAAAAATTTGGGGTATTATGACTTTAGAAGAATTAAAAGTGCAAGTAAGAACAGGGGTGTTATATTCTTGTGATAATGAAGAACTTGCAAAAGACCAGTTAAAATGTTTGCAAACACTGTATAAATATAACAAAACTAAACCTTTAGAGCAAAAGAAAAGGGAAAAACTACTTAAGAAAATGTTTGCGGAAATAGGTGAAAATTGTTATATTGAACCACCATTCCATAGTAATTGGGGTGGCAGAAATGTTCATTTTGGAAAAAATGTATATGGCAATTTTAATTTGACATTGGTAGACGATGCAGATATTTATGTTGGTGATTATGTAATGTTTGGACCTAATGTTACTATTTGTACTGCAGGGCATCCAATAAATGCAAAATTAAGGGAACAAGTTTACGAATTTAATATGCCTATACATATTGGTAGAAATGTTTGGATAGGTGCAAATGTTGTAGTTATGCCAGGTGTTTCAATTGGCGACAATTCAGTAATAGGCGCAGGTAGTATAGTAACTAAAGATATACCTGCTAATGTTGTGGCTTTTGGTACACCTTGCAAAGTGCAAAGAGAGATAGGTAAGCATGATGATGAATTTTATTTTAAGGATATGAAAATTGACCCAGAATTACTAAAAAACTAAACATTATTTTAACTTACAAAAGAAAAACATTTAATTTATGTTAGATT
>CAJTNW010000024.1 GCA_910577795.1 uncultured Christensenella sp. | reverse complement strand
TCCATAACTATCCTCCTAATAATTGATAATTAACTTTAGCATATTATAACATATATCGACTTTTTTTGCAATAGTAACTTTAAAATATACATTATGTTTTGCTCTATAAATAAAAAACTAAGATAAAATACTCTATCAAAATCTATTAAAACAAGTTTATGCAAAAATTTAATTATAGAAAAACTATAAAATTTTTAGTTCTAATTTTTTAATGTTAAAAATTATACGAATACAATACCATTGAGTTTTTGTTTAATTTAATTATGTTATTTATAAAAACTAATATTAATATAATCTTTTAAATTTATTACCATTTAAAAATATAATAAATTACTACATGAAGTATATATTTGCTTTACTTTGCATTTTCTTTCCAAGCATCATATCTAGCAACTAACTCATCCCTTTGAGTTAATTTTTTAACATGTTTGCTACCGCGACTAATTAACACACTATCACATTCTATGTTAAGTTTTTGTTTTACAACATCTACGATTTCATCACAATTTATAAAACTACATGAAAAAATATCTATATATGCCTTACGTTCCTTAATATAGTAATGAATTGCTATATGACTTTGTGCAATTACTGTAATTCCAGAAATTATATCATAATTATTAACTCTGTCTGTAATTACCAATGGACGCTGAATAGCATCCATATTTATCTCGTATGGTAATTCATCTAAAAAATGATAAATTTGTTCCATACTCAATTCGCAGTCATTTGTAGTACGAATAAGATAATGTGGACCAAAATCAATGCTAGAGTTAATACTATTCAATTCACATTGTTCTTTTATAGAAAAACGTCTATCAGTAGTTTTTATTAGATTATTTTTACAAGGAAGTTCTGCTTTAAGTATTGAAACAAACTTGTCCTCACTTACAAATCCATCATAAAGCAAATCTGCAAAATAACATTCTCTATCTGGGAAAGTATGTATAGTGAAATGTCCACCTTTTAATATAACATATGCACTAATTCCATCATCTTCCTTAACATCTCCATAATAATATGGCACAAGTATTGGTGGCATAACTGCCTTGACTGATAATTCGTTTATAACTTTATAAATAATTTCATATATTGACTTTAAATCATTTTGCCTTTCGGATTGACACCCATAAGCATCCAACATTAAATGCAACATATTTCCTCCAAATTAATCCTCTCCATTTATTATGGAATCATATTTACGACAACTTATTAAAAATGGTTCTATCCACCAACGACTATTAGAAGTACTTACATTAGGTATGCAATAATACTTTTCATTTATAAGATATTCTCGTTCTGATAAAATCTTAACCTCTTTTTCACTAGAATCCTCAGCAAAGAAGACTGAAAAACTATTTATATCATATCCATCACGATTTTCACTACGCTCAGTATATCTCACTACATAGGGATATATAGGGTCATAAGAAATTTGTTGTCCTAAAATCATTTCGCGTTGATAATCTTCATTATACATTAGAAAATAAAACAATTTTTTGACATTAAGCAAGAAACGATTAAATACCCCTAAACTAATAAGTTCACTACTCTTATGATGCTTTGTGCTATTTATTACACTGATTATATTATAATCTTTTTCTTCTGGGGCAACAAAAAAATCTTTCCCTCGCATATTAATTATATCATCAAATGAGTCTATAGAACAAAAATATGACCTTCCTATTGCATCCTTTAAAATTCGTCCATTATTATGAACAACAATCTTATGATTAATTTTTTCAGAAAGAGAAGATGCAAACATTCTAAACTCTTCTATCAATTTTCCAAGAGACATATTTTTTAATTCAGAACTCTTATTTTTTGCTGTTTCAAAAAACATATCATCACATTCTTTAAGAATAGATTCAGATGTAGTTGTATTATTTTCTGTTCCTTTATTTTTAAGTATTTGTGCTTCTTTTTGTGCGTAGGCATGCTCTTTATGATTTTGATATGCTATAATTCCATAGTAAAAAGGAATGACATACCTAAATGTTTTTTCAAGAGTTTTATTGATTTTGATAATTTTACTCTCAATTGGTTCATTAGAAACAATTATTTTATCAATACCCTTGATACGCATCGGCAAACTTTCCACAAATTGCGAATTAGAGTGTTTCTTGTTTTTTTCCAATTCTGCTAATCCATCAATAATGGTTTTTGCCATTATTGTCTTATTAATAGATATTATGTTTTTTACAATAGAAGATTGCTCTTCAACATATTTGCATACTAGTCCAATTTGTTCCGCTTGAGTTTTTTCATAAATATCTTTCATATGATGTGCAAAACCCGCACGATTATATCTAATTTCAAGATTATTTAAAATTTTATCAAAATATATACCATCTGAATCAAGAATAAACTCTAATAATTCAGAAGGTCCCTCTTCAAACATTAAAATTGTGATTACATTATCCCAATTTATTTCAGAAAATTTTCTATATCCTAGTTGTTCAAAAACTTCCTTATGTTTACGTGAATATTTTTCGTAAAATTTTTGTTTTGTTGACCTAGTTATAACATCAGAAACTGCAAGTGAAAGATTTTTTATATACTTAAATTCTATAGAAAATAATGCTTTAGCAAATAATGTTTTAGGAGCAACTGTATTATTAGTTATTGCTGAACTTACAATAAACTCACGAAAAGGCATATCCACAGTTATGACTGCACCGCCATCAAGTGAACTATATGAAAGTCTAGAAAGATTACCTACAACATTTTCATAAGAAGTAAGATAATAAAGTTCATCATCTTCATCACCTATTTTTATAAGGTTATAACTTGGAACATTTTCTTCATAACCATCAAACTTAAAGAAATAAATATTTTCTTCATTTTTTACAACTGACATATTGCGTAAAATATCTAAAGCAAAGTATAATCCACCAAAATATCCTGCAAGTTTTAAGTTGTCTTTTTCTGCATGCTTTGCACTATGTAGCCAAGTCTTTACTACACTACGTAATATAGGTATTTGTATAGACTCATCTTTGACTGAAAAAACATTTTTAAAATAAGAACGTTTATCATTATAAAAAACATCTAATTGCATTTCTGTAAGCACATATATAATTAAATCCAGCCCAATAGACTCACCATTAAATACACACGAAAATGATTCAAATACACGTTTTGCATTTGGAGTTTCAGTTTTAACTAATCCTTTTTGCAAATCATATTTATATTTAGCAAAAGATGCTACAAATGCAAAAATCAACATTCGATATAGAACACCTATACCTTTTAAATCATCACCCTCCGGCTCACTGGTACGAAAAAGAATTTTCTTTAATTCCTCATCCTTGATTTCCTTGTTTACTATATCAGCATAATCTGAAAATCTTAATGTCATTTCAACCTCCTATTTTACAAAGTAATTCGGCAAGTTTTTTATATCTTTCGTAAGCAGTAACTTCATCTGGACTTAGTTGTTGATTTTTTGCTATTAAATAAAGAACACCTTCTTTCCACTTAAAGCGATGTACTTCATTAATACCAAAAATATCTTCACATACAAAATTAGTACATATTTTTAATTTGTCCTCTATCTTTTTTGTTCGATATAAAATATTATCTATTGCACGTTTTTTTTGTGCTTCTCCATCCAATTCTAAATCATTTTCAGGTACAACAGTTGGAAGAAGAATAATTTCAGACTCAAAACTATTTTCAGCAAGCCTATTAAGATAATTAAAAGTTCCCATTCTAAATTGCATAGTAGGACGCATACAACAAACAACTGATTTAGAATTACCTGTTGCAAGAATAGCAGAAAACTGGTCTCCAGCAGCGCTATCTATTACATATGCTGGTATAGAATTATTCTTACAAAATGTTCTTAATTTTTTAAATAATTCTTCTTTTCCACCATCCATTTGGTCATTATCTATAGGTTTTTCATCATTATCACCAAGGAAAAGTACTGCATTTTTTTCTACTCCTAGCAAATCACCTACTGGTAAAAAATGTTTTAAAAGTGTATGGTTTGCCAAATCATCAGTTTGTTCAAATGACCACTTTTCTTCATTTAATAAAAACTGCTTAATATCATAGTTCTTTTGAAAATACTTATCACAACCTAAAAGATATGTCATGCCAGCACTATCTAAATCCATATCCAAAAGAAGAATAGGATGTTTAGCATCGGCATTTAATTCTTTAACCAAAAAAGGCAAAGTATTTAATGCTGTAGAACTTCTACCTGCACCGCCTTTGTATGAATAAAAAGTAATTGTTTTGCATTTGTTACTCATTGTTTTTCTCCTTTTAAAATTATGCCTTTTCTATCAGTTTTAAAATAGTTGAAAGTCTAACTGGATTATAATTATTTTTAGACTGTTCTGCAACAAATAAAAGATATTGTGTTATAAAATCTTTCAAATCTACACGTAATTCGTCTTTTATTTTGCCAATTGGTGTTTCACACTCTTGGGAAGCATTGATGATACTATTGTTTATAAAACTTTCAAAATATTTTTCTAGTGCTGTGCGTAATCTTTGATAATCACCTTCTCCAGTACCACTTTCTCCATCCACATAAGATTTTGATATTTTATCTAAAGTTGAAATTAAGTATTCTAGTGTTTTATTTGAAATTGCCTGTTCAACAGCATCCTCAATTTTCTTGTTAAGAACAGGTTCAACTATATATTCTGCTCTTATATTATCTTCTATCTCTTCACGAATACTTTTCTCTTGTTGCTTCCTTATTTTTTCTATTTCTGCATTTAACTTTTTTTCATACTTTTGATTTAATTGTGTTTCAAGTTGAAGACGCAATTGTTCTTTCTTTAAATTTTTCTCAGCATAATTCTTTTCATATTCATCATAATAATCAAAATAATCTGCCAATGCCTCAAAATAACGTTCAGTAGAAAGCAAATCATACTTTCGATTTTCCCATAACCACTTGCCTTCCATTTTTGTTGCAAGCATATCGTCAAACATATCTGTCATACCTTGTTGTGGGAATTTTTGAATCCAAAATGCAATTAGGTTACTTGCTTTTACAAGCATAGGTAATAAAGATGAAGCCTGTATAAATTCCTCATTTAACAATTTACCAAAGTTATTAATTAAAATATTTTTTTGACTAAAAGAAATAATATGTTTATCAACGATACTTTCATTGCCAACGGCTTTCAAATCATCATAAAAATTCTTTATAAATTGCATACTTCTATCAAGAGTATAAATAAATCTTTGTTTTTCTTCTTCAGAACGTTTTTCACCATTACATGTATAACGATTATTTTTTTTGTCATAAACATAAATTTCATCACGGCTATTGATGTAAGAATAAAAAAGAATGAATATAATATATAAATTATTAAAAAGTGCTGATGACCTTGCAGTATTTTCAATTTCTGTTTTACTTACACAATTGATTTTTCCATCAAATTTATCAGTAAAAAAATTGTCCTTCAAATAGTCTTTATAAATTTCCCAAGTCCTATCACCTACTGCATAGCAAACATTACGGTAACGTATCTCAAGTCTATCTTCTTCATTGTCAATTCCTTTGTTTAAATAATCCAACAATTCTTCATCTAGGTCAGTTATGGCATTATCCTCAAAGTCTGAATATGCTTCAATAACTGAATATGTAAAAAATAGTGATGGTTCAACACATCCATTAGCATAGCCGCATCCAAATCCATTTTCTCCATCAATCACATTATCCAAAAAGAATTCAATAATTTTTTTAATTTGTACACAAAGTCTTTGACCGACATTTGCACGTTCATTAAATTTAACATTACCTTTGCGAATTGCTTTACGTGCAGCAACAAACAATGACAAAGCCCAAGTCATTGCACCTACATATTGAATGTCTTCATTTTTTCCATGAAATAGTTCATTATTTAAATCCGAATCAATAAGTGGATTCATATCATAGTTATTGTCTTCAACATAATCTAATACATCCAAAAGTGTACTTATGATACCTGAAACAAGTCCATCTGTATCGATACTTTCATCATTAATTCCACTCAAAACATTAAACCTATTAATAAGTGTAAACAACCCACTTGAACCATACAATTGGCTTAATAGACCTACTGTCCTATCTTTGTCATTAAGATAGAAGCCACGATATTGTATGCCATTTTTAGTATAAATACCATCACGTTTTGGCAATAAATCGTTAAGTATTTTATAACCTATTTTGCTACGTTCCTTATAAATACGAAACACACCGCCGCTTCCATTTTCCAATAGTTCACTACAAACTTTGTTAACTTTTTTCATTAGTAACACCTCAAAAATTTTTTGTTAAACAATGTATTCCACCACCACCTAACACTATTTCTCGTGCAGCAAATGGCAAAACCTTGCTATTTAAAAAAAAGCCCTCGAATATCTTAAGCACTTTTTTATCATTTTTATCTTCAAATTGTGGCACAATAACTCCACCATTTACAAAAACAAAATTAATATAACTTGGCTGTATTTTCTCACCTAAAAGTCTCTCTTTACTATTTGTATTATATTCAAGCCCATCACAATCATCTTCAGAACGTGTAAAAATAGTAGGAAGAGGAATTTTAATTATATTAAATTTATCGCCATTAACATTTTTTGCAGATGATAGAATATTAAACACTTTCCTTACAATATTGTATTGAGGATTATTCAAATCGTCTGTCCAAGCAAGAAAAATCGAATGAGAGTCAGCAAAAGCACATAAATTATCCACATGCCCGCCTGTTTCGTCATATTGTAACCCTTCTGGAAGCCATATTATATTCTGAATATCAAGTATCTTTTTTAGTCGTTCTTCTATTTGCTGAATACTGAATTGCGGATTTCTATTAGTTCCACATATTGTAGGTTTAATTGCAATTAATGTTCCATTTCCATCTGTTGCAAGATTTCCACCTTCTAGTGTTAAATCACATTTGGAATATGGAACTTTCAAAATTTCAGCCATTTTAGAAGCCACTGTTAAATCTTTTTCCCAGTCAGAATAAAGTTCTCCTCCCCAAGCATTAAACAGAAAGTTCACTCCCCCATTATTAACAGGAATTAAACCTGTATCACGTATCCACACATCATTATATTGCATTTTTACAGGAACAACATTTTCATTGATAACTTGAGTTATAGGAATATCATAGCCAAGATAGACAGGCTCAAAAGAAGAAATCATATTTGCAAGGTTAACGATACTTTCCCTTATAGGAACTGCATTTTTGCGCCATACATCCCTACGTGAAGGATATAATAAAAAAGTTGCTTTATGTTGAGAAAAATCAGCATTCATAATATCTTACTTAACCCCTTGATACCACCATTTAACTATAATGTTACTGCAATACTTAGAAATTATAACTAAATATTACTTTCCCATAGACGCACTACTATTTTAAGCAAGAGTATTATATTTTCACACTTTTTATGTAATTATTAAATGAATTATTTTATACTCATCTTGTGTAGTTTTCTTTATTATATTAATAATACCGCATTTTACAAATATTGTCAACACCTTTTGGAAAAATTAACCTCTTGTCAAATGTTGGATTAAATATATTTTACTAAGATGTCATAGTATAAATATTATAAAAATCTCCTAAAGATAAGTGCAAATTATTTTTAGGAGAAAAGAACAATATGGACAACGATTTACAAAAAATAAGACAAGATTATAATAATATTGAACAAATATGGCCGGAAAACGATGCTTGGCATCAATATACTAAATCTCAAATAGAAAACGCAATATATAAATGGATATCGCCAAAACAACAAGATTTAATATTAAATGCAGGCTCTGGTGGTACTGATTATGCAATTAATGGAATTGTGCATCACTTGGATATAGCAGAACAAAAAATAAAAGACAAATTATATTATAAAATTGGTAGTGTAGAAAACATACCATATGAAGATAATATGTTTGATTTTATTATTTGCGTTGGAAGTGTATTAAATTATACTCAAGCATTAACCACAATTAAAGAATTAAGCCGTGTTATAAAACCAAATGGATATATTATTTTAGAATATGAACGTAGCAATACTGGTGAATTAATTTTTTCTAAAAATTATGGGCAAACTTGTACTTGTGAATTTTATAATTATAATGGACAAGAACATAAACTTTGGCTATATTCTGACAAATACATAAACAATATTTGTTCGTTATACTCTTTAAAAATAGTTAAACAAAAACGTTTTCATATTATTAGTAGTATAGTTTCAAAATATAAATCAGAAGAAATTGGAGCGAAATACGCAAAAAAATTTGACAAGATAAGTAAAGTATTATCTTATTTATTATCACACAATAGAATTATGTTATTGCGTAAATGTATTACTGATTAAAAACTTTTGCACTAATAATACTTCCAATTATTGATACCATTGTCGCAGATAAAGTTGCGATAATTGATATGTATTGTCCATCTAATTTAAATACTTTTGCTAATAAATAATAAGCACCTACTGCTATACCTATAGAAATCAATAAAAAAATTATAGACAATAATATAAATAATGGCATTTTGCTTTTTTTAGGTAACTTAAATGATTTGTTTTCATTAAACGCACATTTTTTGATATTGTAATATTGGCAATTAATATACGTATAATTCTTAAGTTTAATTTTTTGGGAAATAGTTTTATCAGTTTCTATTATCATATTTTCCAAATTATCATAGTATTCTTTTAGTTTCTCTTTTGTAAAGAAATGTGTAAACCATTCATAATAATGATTAAAATAAATATCATTTAGAAGTTTTAAATAAAATTCTTTACTAATAGTGTTATTACCATTTAAGTCAGATGTTTCTCTAATTAAAAGTTGACACTGCACAATGCTATCATTCATATATTCATCTAGACTAGGCTGTTTATATTGAATATCTATTATTTGATAATTTTCTAGAGCCAAACATTTTTTACTAAATCTTTCTACAGAGTTAGGCACATCGTCATTTAAATAATTTTCTACTATAATATATTTTATGTTTTTATATTTTTCTTTTAAATCTAATAAAACTAAGTTATAAAGAGCATAAAAATAAGTATTGCTTTGGTATTCTTTATCTAAAATAAAATAATCAATAAAAAATACTTTTGATGTAAATAAGACTCCTATTTCAGCATAGCCAATAACAGTATTTCCTACATAAAGAACATAAAAAACCATTTCTCTTTTGTTTTTGCCGTATTTTTTTGTTACATATTGTGACAATTGATTTTGTTCAGTTTTTACATTATTAGGTACATTTTTACTATAAATATCTAATGCTTTTAGAAAATCTTTATTACGTGCAGATGTCACCTTTTCTACTCTGCAAAGTAATTCTTTCATAACTTTTCTCCTAAAAATAATTTGCACTTATCTTTACCAAATTATACCATATTATGATATAATTTGCAATATATATCGACAAAAAAGGAGTAACTTTATGAACATTATTGAAAATTATATGCATTATCTAAAAACAACCAAAAATTTATCTAGCAAAACTTTATGTGCTTATGCTATTGACATAAGGCAGTTTATGCATAATTGCAATGACTACACTCACCCTGATATTTGTGGTTTTGTAAATTATTTATCAACCACATTAAAACTAAAAGATGCCTCGGTTAAACGAAAAATTATTAGTTTGCATGCTTTTTATGAATACCTTGTTATACAAGGAATTATTGATTATTCGCCATTTGATAAATTAAAATTTAGATTTAAACAAGAAATAAAATTGCCTAAAACATTAACTATTACAGAAATAAAACAATTGCTTAACTGTTTTGATACAGATTCTTCTGCTTTTACAACTTTTAAAAAATTTCAATTTATACGTGATTCCGCCCTTATTGACCTTTTAATATCTACAGGAATAAGAATAGCAGAAGCATCTGCAATAACTTTTGAAGACATAATACTTCATGACCACACTATATTGATTCATGGTAAAGGTCGCAAACAAAGACTTATTTATATATCCTCTTCTATTACATGGAACCGTATAACCACATTACTTAAATATCAAAAATCCATTAAAACAACAAAGTATTTATTTACTAATAGATACAATAAACAATTATCCACTCAGTCTATTGAAAATATATATACAAAATATATAAAAATAGCAAAAATTAATACAAAATCTACACCTCACTATCTAAGACACACATTTGCAACTAATCTATTATCCAATGGTGCCGACTTGCGCTCTGTGCAAGAAATACTTGGACATGCAAGTGTCGCTACAACTCAAATATATACAGAAGTAAGTTCACAAAGAAAAAAACAAGTTTTACGCAAATTTAATTATAGAAATAAATTATAATCTAAACTACAAATTATATTAAATTTTCAAAATATATCAATTTATAAAAATACAAGCAATGCTTATAGATATAAGCATTGCTTGTAACTTATTGTATTTAATAATAAGTACTTTCCAAATAAAAAATATTTTTAGCATTATAAATAGCCATATATTTATATCAACTCTTTCTATCCAAACACACTAAGTACTTTTCATAGCAGAATGCTAACAAATGTATAAAACCCGCTTAAAATCATAGTGGATAACAATAAAAGGCCCTAATAAATAGGCTTAATCTTTAGTTTCACTAAAGTACTATTATTATCGTTTTGCGACCTTAATAACTTGCAAGTTTCTCTTTTACTTCGTCAATCATATCTTCGAATTCTTCAAATTCCAAGACTTTGTTAAAATATTTCTTTGCGTTTTCAAAATCTCCTAGGGTGTCATAAAGCATTGCGATATCATAAAGAGCCGTTATATTCCCTTTTTCAATTGCTTTTGTATACCATTCCAGTGCTTTTTCATAGTTTTGTGGGACACCATCACCATAATCATAACAATTACCAAGACTACTCATTGCATCGGCATTTCCTAAATCCGCCGATTTTTTGTACCACTCTACTGCTTTTTCATAGTCTCGTTTTACACCATCACCGCAATAATAGCAACTACCAAGTCTGGTCATTGCATCACTATTACCTAGTTCTGCGGCTTGTGCATACCACTCTACCGCTATTGCATAGTCTTGTCTCACACCTTCGCCATAATAATAGCATTCACCAAGACTAAGCATTGAACTGCTATTTCCTAATTCTGCGGCATCTTTCCACAACTCTATTGCTTTTTCATAATCTTGTTCTACACCAATGTTATAAAAATAGCAATCCCCAAGATTAAATAGTGCATCACTATTGCCTAACTCTACAGATTTTCTGTACCATTCAATTGCTTTTTCTAAATCTTCTTCTACGACCTCACCATCACAATAGCACATACCCAACTTCACCATTGCATTACTATTACCGTCCTCTGCTGCTTTTGTATACAATTCTATTGCTTTTTTATAGTCTTGTTCTACACCATTACCACAATAATAGCAATTACCAAGATTATACATCGCATCACTATTGCCTCGTTCTACAGATTTTTTGTACCATTCAATTGCTTTTTCATAGTTTTGCTCTACTCCATTGCCATCATAATAGCACTTGCCAAGACTGTTCATTGCAGCACTATTTCCTAGTTCTGCGGCTGGTTTATACCACTTTACTGCTTTTTCATAGTCTTGCTCAATGCCAATACCATTATAATAGCAATTTCCTACATACCACATTGCCTCTTTATCATCTTGCTCAGCGCATTTCATAAACAATTTGAATGCCTTATTATACTTTTTTTTGTCATAATTTTTTTTAGCCTTTTCAAACAAATCTTTCATTTTTAATACCTACTCAAATTATTTTTTTAAAAATTCCAATATACATTAAACATATAAATTGATATATTTATTAGATAAATTATACTAAATGTAAGTAGTTTTGTCAATATCTTATTATTTTCTTTCCAAGCACACAAGGGACTCTACGTGAGAAGTTTGAGGAAACAAATCATAAGGTTGGATTAGGGATATATTGTAAGTATCTTTTAAAATTGATATATCTCTTGCTAGAGTTGCGGGGTTACAGGAAATGTAGATAATTTTGCTTGGTTGGGCTTTTAATAAACCTTCCAAAACTTTTGTATCACATCCTTTTCGTGGTGGGTCAAGTATTGTAATAAAATCTGTATTATTCAATTGTTCTGCAAGTTTTGGAAGTTCAACTGCACTATCACCACATATATTTATTATTTTGTTTTCATTTCCATTTATTTTTGCCAATTGGTTTGCATTGGCAATTGCTTCGGGAACAATTTCTATACCATACACCTTATCTGCAATATCTGCAATGATATTAGTTAAGACACCAACTCCTGAATAACTATCAACAACAATTTTGCTTTTACTAGTCGCGACTAATTCTTTTGTTTTTAAATATATTAAATCACGCACATAATCATTTATTTGCATAAAAGACATTGGATTAACAAAAGTTTTTACTCCTAAAATTTCTGTTTGAATATCATTATCCCCATATAAAACATTTGCGTTATACATTATTAAATTTGTTTGTTTTGTATTGTAAGACACATAAAAAGAAAATTTAATACCGATTTTTGATAGTTCTTTTATAAATTTATCTGTATAATTAAACTTGTTGCTATTTACTACTATTGTGATACTAACTTTTTCATTTAATTTTCTTAGCACCAAATGTCTTAATAAACCTTTATGTGTTTTTTCGTTATAACAACTAAGTTTTAACTCATTTGCAACCTTTAAAAAGGCAGTGCAAAACTTATCACACCACTCACTTAATAAATAGCATTTTTCTATTTTAACAAATTCATGAGTATTTTCCTTATAAAATCCTAAGCACACTTTTCCATTATTTTCAAACAAAGGGAACTGGGCTTTATTTCTATAATAATAAATATCTTTTGATGGTATAACTGGATTAACAATTGGTTTTATTCCAGCATATTTTGCAAAGCAATTTTCTATATTTTGCGCTTTTATTTGAAGTTGTTTTTCATACGCAATATGTTGCATATCACAACCACCGCATTTTCTAAAATGTGGGCATAGAGGTTGCACCCTCTCTTCAGCACCTTTTAATAACTTAATTACTTTTGCTTTTGCAAAAGATTTTTTGACAAAAGTTATCTCACATTTAACAATTTCACCAACAAGTGTAAATGGTATGAAAATAACCATACCATCACATTTTGCTACACCTTCGCCATCCATACCAGTGCTTTCAATTAAAACTTCTAAAACATCTCCCTTTTGCATAAAACATCCTTTAGTATATCTTCCATTCTTTCTTTTTCTTGCTTTGACAAACCTGCAATATCCTTAATTTTAAATACAGTTGTTTTTAAAACAAATTTATTTAGTGGTGCACTTTCAAAAAATTCTTCAACCTCATTTTTAAATTTTGGATATGCTTTAGATAAAAACCATGAAACTGCCATGTCCACATAATGTTCGCCATAATTTATTTTATATAACCTTTCAAAAATCGTATCTAAATGCTCTTTATCCAAAAAATTCCATAACAAGGATGTAATAGCATATCTTGCTCTCCAGCCACCATCATTAACCATATTTATTAGATAATTAAAATAATTTTCGCTTTTATTTTTTAAGGTAGTGATTACAGTATCGCTTGCTGCCCAATTATCATTTATGCTTATAAAATAATCTATTGCAGCAAACTTATTCTCTATACTGCAGGGATGATAGGCAATAATTAAACCTATAACACTTAGTTCCTCAAAAGTTACTGGTTTTACTCCAATTACTTGGTTTATTTCAATTTGTTTTGCTATTTTTTTTGCACATTCTCTCATTACTGCAGTTCTTATACCCTCTAACGGATAATTAGAACAAGCCAACCTTTCTTGAAACTTTTTATATTTTGCCTCTCGTTCTGCACTCTTTAGTTCATCCCTGATTAAATTAATCACTTATCAATTTTCTCCTTTTTAAAAAGTTGCTTAACTTTGCTGAAAATAGTAGTATCAAAATAAACCTTACCTTTGTTATCCAACTTAAATTGGTCAGCAATAAAATTGCAAACTTTTATTGTATATATACTAATTAACAACAATGAAATTATCATAAATATTGTTGTTGCATCTGTAATTGCAACTAACTTAAATAAATTTAAATTGCCATTCCAAACCCCATTTACCATTGGCATAAATATTATACATAACAATGCTAAAGTAAACATCACACCATACAAAATTACACGAAGATAATTAAATGGCTTGCAAACATTAAACAATATGATAGAAAATGTCAAATACACACTGATAAGTACTGCTGTATTTAATTGTTCTATAGGTATTTGTACAACACCTGTAATTTGCGACAAAATCATTAGTAAAAACACATTGACTGCAACACCTATACCCGCTGGGATGACTCGCTTGCTTACATTTACTATAAATCGTCCTTCTATTTTGCGGTTATTAGGCTCTAGCGCTAAGAAGAATGATGGAATACCTATGCTAAAGAAACTAATAAATGACAATTGAATAGGTTCAAGAGGCATTTCTATACCCATAAATATAAGCATTATTTGGAATAACATTGAAAAGACAGTTTTAGTTAAAAACAACGCACTTGCTCTTTCAATATTATTAACTACTCGTCTGCCCTCTCCAACAACTTTTGGCATACTTGCAAAATTGCTATCTAACAAAACTATTTGTGCCACATTTCTTGTTGCCTCAGACCCATTTGCCATAGCAATAGAGCAATTTGCCTCTTTTAAGGCTAATATATCGTTTATACCATCGCCAGTCATTGCAACTGTGTGATTATTTTGTTTAAAAATTTGTACTAACAATTTCTTTTGTGCAGGATTTACTCTTCCAAACACAGTATAATCCATTGCAACTTCTCTTATTTCCTCATCAGTCATATTATGAAGATTAATATATTTATCCGCGTTATTAATACCTACTCTTCTTGCTACTTCACTAACTGTAACAGGGTTATCACCACTAATTACCCTTACATCAACACCATTTTGTTTAAAGTAATCAATTATCTCAGGTGCATCTTGTTTTATATTATCCTCTATAACTACTATTGCAATTGGAGTGTTTCTGCTAGGGATTACCTCAACATCTTCAGATACTGCACCATTTTTGCAAAGTAACAAACACCTAAAACCTAATTTGGAATTATCTTCTATTACTTGCTGCAAATTTTTATTAAGCATATCTGTTGCATATTCTGGAGCGCCTAATACATAAAGAGCCTCATCTTTAAATTTAACAGCCGTACATTTTCGCTCAGAAGAAAAATGTATTACACTAGAGGCTTCAAAAAATTCTTTCTTACCAAAATATTTTATAAGTGCATCTGCTGTTTGGTTACTCTCACCCAACGCAAACTGCATACTTGAAATAATTTTTTTAATGTCTTCCTCTGGTATTTTTGCACACTCAATTTTTCTAACACTCATTGTGCCATCAGTAATTGTTCCTGTTTTATCTAAACACAACATATCTACCCTTGCCAAAGTTTCAATAGAATAAAGTTGTTGTACAAGTGCCTTGTGCTTTGCAAGTCTTACCACACCAACTGCCAAAGCAACTGAAGTTAACAAAAATAAGCCCGCAGGTATCATACCAATAATTGCTGTACTAGTTGGAGTTACTGCCAAACGATATGCAGAATATAATTCCGCTCCAGTAAACTCATTTAGATGACCTATTGCGTAAAACAAAGTATCTTTAAATGCTAATCCTTTCCCCTCTGCAATAGTAAGCAAAGCATCATTCCAGTTAGTAAAAAATGCACCAATAACTAATGGAAAAATTACTATGGAAATTATTTTAAAAATTACTTTTAATGAATGTAACAACTCAGAATCTGCTTTTTTATATTGTTTAGCATCCATTGCTAATTTTTGAATATAGTTATCTTCAGCAATATGGTCAACTTCTGCAACGCAACTGCCACTAACTATAAAACTTCCTGACAATAATTTGTCACCAACAGATTTTTTAATTGCTTGAGACTCACCTGTTAAAAGTGCCTCATTTACTTCTACCTCACCATCACGAATAACACTATCAGAGCAAACTTGTGCACCAGTTTTAAGTTTAATTATATCCCCTAGCAAAATATCATTTAGTTTAATTGTTATATCTGTACCATTTCTAAATGCTATTACATCTGGAGAAGATAATAGTGACAACTTATCCATTGTTAATTTAGCACGAATTTCCTGTGCGATTCCTATAATTATGTTTGCTGCAATGATAAACATAAATGCTAAGTTTTTAACACCATTGAAATCCTCAATTACTGTGATAAGCCAAATAAAAACTAAAAAACAAATCATATTGAAGAAAGTAAAAATATTACCTACAAATATACTAAAATATGATTTAGATGTACCAATTTTTACACTATTTATGTAGCCTTTTTGTTTTCTTTCCGCTATTTGTTCATCAGTTAATCCTGTGGAAATATCCACTTCTTCTAATGTTAAAGGTTGTCTTTCTTTTTGTTTTTTCATATTCCACCAAATAATTATTTTTTAATAAACATTTTTATAAAAACAAAAAATTAGCCGTGACAAAAAAATTTTGTCCTCGGCTAACATTCTTTATTTAATAATATCAATAATCATATCCGCCGCTTTTTCATAACTTGGTATGCTAATATCCTCAATATTGCCGTCATCGCATGCTTTTGCAATAGCAGGATTAATTGGTGTTTTAGCAAGCAATTGTACTCCAAGTTCACTCGAAACTTTATCTGCTTTACCTTCACCAAATGGATAAATTCTTTTACCACAGTCACTACATTCAATATAACTCATATTTTCTATAATACCAATTATAGGAATATTCATAAGTTTAGCCATATTATATGCTTTTTTAACTATCATTGACACTAAATCTTGTGGAGAAGTGACTATTACTATCCCATCAATAGGCAAAGACTGAAAAGCAGTTAAAGGAATATCACCTGTTCCCGGTGGCATATCTATAAACATAAAGTCTATATCACCCCATCTAACATCAGACCAAAATTGTTTTAAAATGTTAGATAGCATAGAGCCACGCCATACTACAGGGCTATCAGGTGTTTCTAACAACAAATTTATGCTTATTGCTTTGATACCTGTTTTTGACTCTGCTGGAATCATATATTCACCATCACTAGCAATTCCACTTTCTAATCCAAACATATTAGGAATAGAAGCACCAGTAATATCTCCATCTATTATGGCAGTTTTGTAGCCTTTATTTTGAAAGACTGTTGCAAGGCAGGCAGTAGTTAAAGATTTTCCTACACCACCTTTGCCACTTACAATTCCTATAACTTTTTTTATATTGCTGTTTTTGTTTTGCTCAAGTTTTTTTAGCGGACTATCACAGCCACCTTTTTGACTACAACTTGAACAATTACCATTACACTCGCTCATTTATTCTCCTTTTATTTTACAGTAACATAAATTGGCAATACCATTGGTAAATTAGTAACTTCTGGGTCAATTACTGTTTTGTAAATATCTACTTTTTTACCGCTAGTTTCTAAACTAGACTTCCAAGCATCATCTAAATTGCATACTGTAATACCATAGTCATGCACATAATATACAGACAAAGTTCTGTTTGCATTTTTAGAATATTCTACAGAATAACTTGCATTTTTTGTATAAAGCATATTCTTCAAAAGTGGTTGCTCTGCATAATCAGTTTTGTAAACTGCAAAACCATCAATTTTTGTATTAACCAAATCTGCTCTACCAAGTCTGTTTTCTGCAATAATATTGTTTTCATTTGCGTTTGCATCAACTTTTACTGAATAAACACTATTTACTGTAACTCCATTTGTTTCAGTTAAAACCATTGCTCTATCACTTGCATTTAATCTAATATTAAATACATAACTATTTTCTAAAGTAATGTTTGCACTTCCCTTTCTTCCTACCATACCACTTGCATAACTATCTGCAACTATACGCATGAAAGAAACATAACAATGATTAATACTACCGCCAGTCATTTCACCAACTAGACCACCAGATATAGTATTTACACTAAGTGTTGATGATGCTAACTTACCACTATTTGTTTGCACAGAAGTAGTTGTACTTGCTTGGTTAGTAACATAACATTCATTTATTGTACCATTACTTACTGCTGCAATACCGCCTGCAATTGCACTAACTTGAGTTGTATCAAGAATAGTCTCTGCATTAACAAAAGTATTTTTAACAAAACTATTTTTAATTGTGCTAGTATTATTTACAACTATACCACCTGCTTTTACATTAGCAAGTCTTGATTTAGCATTTATTTTTGAAATATAGATACTAGCATTAAATATAGTTCCATTATTAGTTATTGCTATTGTTGCAGCATTTGTTTGCTTTCCAGCAGTAACATTTGCTCTTGTTGTCTCTTCTTCTTTTTCTTCTAAAAAGCCTTGAGCATTTATTGTGCAGTCTATCATACCACAACCATTTATTTCTCCATTGTTAGTAATAACAAAGCCAGATATATTTGCTTGTGCTTCAAACTTACTATTGATTACATAAACATCTTTTATTGTGCCATTATTTGTACCCGCTACTAAAGCCACATTGTTTACACTACCATCTTCAGAAGTAATTGTTACATTGTTGAAGGTTACATTTTTAAATATTGCACCATTTGCAATTTCATTAAACAGACTTATTGCTTGACTGCTATTTTGTAAAATTATATTTATATTTGAAATTACTCTGTTACCACCATCAAATATACCGTTAAAAATATTGTTTCCAGCATAAAAATTACAATTTGTTCCTGACACACCGCCATCAATATCACCAGTCAAATAATATTTATTACCTGCACTTGAGTTTTGCATCATATACTGAAAATCACCTAAATTTTCAATTTTATAATAGTCTTTATAATCTCCATCTCCGCCTACTGTAAATAATTCAGTAGGCATAACTGTATAAGTTTTATTATTTCCACTTGCATCTACATAGTAAGATTCATCACCAGACAAAATTCCCTCTGAAAATTCAGGACGTACAGAAATAGAAATTTCCATAACCTTGCCTCTATGGTTACTGCTAGTAGTAAATCTACTTGTCAAACTATCCTTTGTATCCTCTACATTGGTATTTAATATTCTCATGCCATTGCTATAAAAATATATTGCATAATCTTTAAATTCATCTGTTTCATCTTTAAACACAGCATCCCAATGCAAAACTTTTTCTATCTGTTGAACTTCGCCCTCACCAACATTATCATCTGTAATTCTAATATTTTGAGGTTTAGCAGGTTTAGTAAATTGTACAACCTGTTGTTTATTTGCATCATCTTCATTTACTGTTTTGGTAACAGCAGCCATATCTGAATTAGGATATACATCAGGGAAATCTAAATGCACAGACTGAATATAAATAATATATTTGCCAACAGTATCAAACTCGCCTGAATTTTTCTTTTCCCATTCTGTCTTATAGGTGTTAAGAGCCTCTACAACTTGAGAGTTAGTATAAGACCTTGAAGTTTTAGAAACAGTTGCTACTGCTAATGCCTCGTCTTTATGACTTTCCGCTATATTTTCATCTTGCCATGAAGGGTCAACTTTTAGCATATAAATTTTAAAATTAGATGCTTCAGAAACTTCATCCCAAGTTATATTATTGCTTGTAAGTGTTGGTGCAGGACTAGTTAATTTTTGAGTTTTAACGTAAACTGCTTGAGAATTAGATAAAGCAGAATCCATATAGTCTTGACTATCACTTTTTGCTAAAACTTTAAAATAATATTTACCAGGAGCGGAAACATTACTTTTTGCAATAGTAAAAGAAGTACCACTTATATTTCTGTACCATTGTGTAGTTTTGCCTACAGCCTCAATTTGTTGTATATCGTAAGTTTGAGCATTATTAACTTTATCCCAACTTATTACAATTTCATTATTATTTTCTGTTTGTGTTACACCAGTAGGTGATGCAAGTCTCATAGGTGCTTTGTAAGAAATTGCTGCACTATAAGGACTGGAAACAGTTTTTACTCCATCTCCAATAGCCCTAACTTGAACATCTACAGTAGCCCCTGGCTCAACCTCAGATAGTGTATAAAAGTTTGTTGTTATATCATTAACTTCCTTATCACCTATTTTAACACCAAACTTTTCATAATATTTTTTGCCATATCCAACTACTTCCCAAGTTACTGTATCATTTGTGATAGTAACTTTTGGTGCAACTAATTTATATCTGCCTTCACTGTCTTTATCCAATGAGCAAGCAGTTGCACATAAAGCAATTAATAACACTAAGCAGATAACGACAAATACTTTTGTAAACTTTTTCATATTTTCTCCTATTTTACCAACATAACTTGTCCGTATTTTACATTTACGGATATTTATTTTAACCCCTCTATTTTACTTATCAAATACAGTTTGCAAATATTTTATTTAACATTGCATTTGCAATTATTGTACTTTCCATTTTGTAAATACCTTTAGAAAGTTTTTTAATTTTTAGACCATCAGTAGTATCACATTTTAAAAGACTAACTTTTTCGCCGTTAACAACGGTTTCCACAAAAATCATTGTAAAACTACCCTCTTTATCTTTTATTTGCATAGTAATTTTACCTACAACACTATCACTAAAAACATTGTCTGTTACTTTATCTTTAAATTTTTCAATATCAAGTCCATTTAATTCATTAATAACATTGTCAATTTTTGCTACATTAGAAGTTACTTTCATATCCTTACCATAAGTTACAGATAATTCAGATACTACTTCACTTGATAAAGCCAAATCTTCAAATTTAAAATTAGTGTTACAACCAGTTAAACATAATAATAAAACAACCATTAAAGCAGTAACTGCTATTCCGATTTTTTTCATTATACTAAACCTCCTTAGGCAAATAAATAAAAAACACTTTGCAAATCAAATATTTTATGCTACAATATATTTATTATACGAGCAATTGTTTTTAATTCGTCTTAATAATACTTTTTGCTATTTTTTGAAATTTAAACATTGCTTATTAAAATAAATATTTAAACAAAAATATTATACAACATAAAAATTTAGTTGTCAAGATAATATATTAATTAATAGCCCGTTTTGTGCTTAAACATAATTTTACTTGCCTTGACACTTATGCAATAATTAAAAAGAGGGATTATATGCCGTTTTCTTCACTAAGCCATGAGGCTTTAATTAACAATAACACAGTAATTGACAATATGTTTATTACAGATTTAATGCCTAATGCAGATGAACTTGCAATTAAAGTTTATCTATATGGTTTAGTACAATGCACTAGTAAATTTACTACAAACAACACTTTGGATAGTTTTTGTCTTGCACTAGGCGCTGAGCGAAAACAAATAACTGACAGCATAAAATACTGGGAAGAAATTGGAGCAATTAGAATTACAAAAGAAAATCCTTTGGAGTTTGAATATTTGCCTTTAAAAACTATACTTACTAAACCACGTAAGTTTAACCCAAATAAATATGCAGATTTTATTAGTCAGATAGAAAATATGATTTTATCAAGACCTCTTACCCCTAATGAATTACTTAAGTATATAGAAGTGGTAGAAGATTTCAAAATATCCACAGACGCAATGCTATTAATTACAAAATATTGCGTTGACATTAAAGGTCAAAATATACACTCTAATTATATACTTACTGTTGCAAAAACTTGGGCAAACGAAGGTATTAAAACAATAGAGCAAGTAGAAGAAAAACTTAAGGAAATGGAAGCCCAAACTGACACTATGCGTCAAATCTTTTTGGCACTAGGATTAAAATCTACCCCTGACTTTGAAGATAAGCAATATTACATAAAATGGTCTACCTCTTGGGGTTATGATTTTGAAAGCATATTGTTTGCAGCAAAATTATGCAAAAAACGTGGTGGTATTAAAAAATTAGATTCTGTACTTGACAATTTTTACAAACTAGGATTATTTACTTTAAGTGATATACAAAATCAAAGCGAATATATAGAATTTACACGTAACTTGGCAGTAAATATCAACAAAACACTTGGAGTATACTACGAAAATATAGACACCATTGTGGAGCAATATATTAGCGAATGGCTAAACAAAGGATATGAGGCAAACGGTCTTAAACTTATTGCAATTTATTGCCTAAAACGCAATATAAAAAATTTAGAGGGTATGGACAATATTATCTCTGACCTTTACTCAAAAGGCATAGTTTCAGCAAATAGTGTACAGGCTTTCTTTGAGGAAGAAAAACAGAAAAACGAAAAGATTAAACAGATTTTGCAAAAACTAGGCACTTCTAGAATGGTGACAAATACTGACCGAGATTATTACAATACTTGGGTAAATATTTGGGGTATGAGCGAAGAGATTATTAATTTTGCTGTTCAAAAATCTATTGGCAAATCTTTTAGTTTTGCATACCTTAATAGTTTGCTTGCAGCATATAAAGAAAACAATGTTAAAAGTATTGAAGACTGTGAAAAAATTGCAAATATCCCTACAAAAATCGCTACTATTTCTAATAATTCACAAATTATTAGTGATAAGCACATTTATTCTAAAGAAGAATTGGACAACATATTTGATAAGGAGGACGAGTCAAATTTTGACTTTTAATTTATGGATATTAACTCACTAAATGAAGCAAAAAAAGCAATTCAATTAAGACGAGAAATAGCACTAGAAAAATTGTCAAAAGCAAAAGAAGATTTCTCCTCTAATGAAGAATATGCTAGTATAATTAAACAAATAAAATTGAATACATTAAATTTAAGCAAAGCACTAGCAAATAATAGCGACTTGTCTAAATACGAAAAAAATGATATTATTTTAAACAAAAAATTAAAAGAGTTTGAGGATAAATATTTAAATCCTAATAACTTTTTCCACTGCCCTATTTGCCAAGATAGCGGAATATCAAATGGCAAATATTGCAAATGCTTAATTGATGCTTATAAACAAATTTTACGAAACAAGTCTGGCATAAACGAATTACCAGTGTTTACATTTGAAGACAACAAAATTGCTAATATTGACTGCAAGCAGTCTAAACCATTAAATAAACTATATGATTCTATGCTAAAATATTGTGAAGAGTTTCCAAATAACAAATTTAAAAACATTTTGCTTTGTGGCAAAGTTGGTGTTGGCAAAAGTTGTTTACTTAGTAGCACTTTAAACAAACTTTTGGATAATGGAGTAAATGCACAATATCTAACCGCTTTTCACCTAAACTCTTTATTTCTAAAATATCATACTACCAATATAAAAGAAAGAGAACATATTTTTTCTAATCTTTTAAAGGCTGAAGTACTTATTATTGACGATTTAGGTATTGAGCCAATTATAAAAAATGTAACTATTGAATATTTAACCGTACTACTTACAGAAAGAATTAATAAACATACTATCATTGCTACAAATCTTTCTTCAAATGAAATACAAGATAAATATGGCGATAGAGTTTTTTCAAGACTTACTAATAAAGATACTACTAAACTACTTTATCTTGATGGTGATGATTTAAGACATAAAAATAAATAAATTATACAATTTAGCGAGGTCTATTATATGGATAAATTACATTATATATCAATGCTTGTATCCAACAATGCTGGTGTACTAACCCGCATATCTGGATTAATATCAAGAAGAGGTTATAATATTGAAAGTCTTTCCGTTTGCAAAACAGAGGACGAAAATCTTTCACGAATGACTATTTCCTTATATGGTGACGAAAAACAAATTACTGCTATTAAAAATCAATTGCTTAAGCAAATTGAAGTTAATGGTGTTACAGAACTTAAGGAAGAAGACTCTATATTGCGTGAACTACTTTTGATAAAACTTGAAGTAACTGCAGAAAAAAGGTCTGAAATAATAGAAATCTCTTCCATATTTAAGGCAAAAACTATTGATTTAAGCCAAAATGCTATGGTACTAGAACTTACTGGTACTCCAAGAAAAATTGATGCTTTTATTGATGTTTTAAGACCATATAACATTATAGAACTAGCAAGGTCAGGAACAAGTGCCCTACACAGAGGACAAACTATTATTAAAGATTTTTGTATTTAAAACAAGTCAAAAGTAAAAAAACAAAACAAACGTTAATTGTAAACTTTTAAAAAAAATTACATAAAATATATTGACATAATAATAGTTATCAGTTATAATTAAATCAATAAATCGCATAATGCAAGAGACATTATGGATAGACTAGACTAGAATTAGAGGAGAAAAGTTACTATGAAAATATTATCAAGGCGATGGTGTCGCCGTACGTTATAACGCAAATACTACACACTGGTATATTGCGTTTTTTTAATTTAAAAGCAATTTAATACCGATTTTTGATAGGAATTTATTAATAAATTCAAACAAAATGAATAAAAACTAAAAAATATAATTTAAAAAAACTAGTATAAAGAGAGGACATAAAAATGAAATTTAATGGAATAGATTTTGATACATATCATAGAGAATACCCTAACGAGGCAGGATATTTTGGCAAGTATGGTGGTGCTTATTTAAGCGACGAATTAAACAAAGCAATGCAAGAGATTACAGATGCTTACTTTACAATTTGTAAATCTTCTAAATTTGTAAATGAACTAAGAAGAATTCGCAAAGAATTTCAAGGCAGACCTACACCTATTTCGCATTGCGAAAGATTATCTAACAAATATGGCAATATACAAATTTATGTAAAACGTGAGGACTTAAACCATAGTGGTGCACATAAACTTAACCATTGTATGGGTGAAGCACTGCTTGCAAAATATATGGGTAAAAAGAAGATTATTGCAGAAACTGGTGCTGGTCAACATGGAGTTGCACTTGCAACTGCTGCTGCTTATTTTGGTTTGGAATGTGATATTTATATGGGTGCTGTAGATATTAAAAAGCAAGCACCAAATGTTGCAAGAATGAAAGTTTTGGGTGCAAGAGTTGTAGAGGTTACTGATGGTTTGCAAACACTTAAAGAGGCTGTAGATGCTGCATTTACAGCATATTCAAAAGAATATAAAGACTGCATATATTGCATTGGTTCTGCCTTAGGCCCTCACCCATTCCCTACAATGGTTAGAGATTTTCAAAGTGTAGTAGGTATTGAAGCAAGAGAGCAATTTTTAGAAATGACTGGAGAACTTCCTGATAATGTAGTTGCTTGTGTGGGTGGCGGTAGCAATTCTATTGGAATGTTTACAGCATTTTTAAATGACCCAGTAGATATTTATGGTGTAGAGCCTTTAGGAAAAGGTAAAAAACTTGGTGACCATGCTGCTAGTTTAACTTATGGTGAAGAAGGTATTATGCATGGCTTTAATAGCATTATGCTTAAAGATAAATATGGCGAGCCTGCACCAGTTTACTCAGTTGCTAGTGGTCTTGACTACCCTTCAAGTGGTCCAGAACATGCGTTTTTAAGAGATATTGGCAGAGTAAAATATGATACTATTGATGATGATGAAGCAATTGATGCCTTTTTTGAATTATCAAGACTAGAAGGTATTATCCCAGCAATAGAATCTAGTCATGCTGTAGCCTATGCAATTAAACTTGCTAAAAAAATGAACAAAGGCAGTGTACTAGTTTGCCTATCTGGCAGAGGTGACAAAGACTTAGACTATGTTATTGAACATTATGGTACAAGAGAGAAAAAATAATTTTCTTATAAAGCAACACAATATCTAAACAAAAGCGGATTATAATAATCCGCTTTTACTTTATTAGGTATTGGGTATAATAAAGGCAAGCAATTGACACTAATTGCTATTTATGGTATAATTTTTTTATGGTTAAAAAAGAAAAAAACAAATATAGTTTTAAAAGTATAATTAATAAAATTATATTGGGGCTTACTGTCACAATATTAATTTTACTTTTAATTATATTTTTAACTACAGATATAAATGCAATAAAAACCGCTTTTTCTAACATTAATATTGGATATTTATTTGCAGGAATAGGATTAACTTTACTATATTTTATTCTATCACCTATTACTACCTGCATACTTACTAAAGTTAAAAAATGCAATATAGGTATGTTAGATACTTTTTTAATTGGTAATACCGAACACTTTTTTAATGGCATAACACCTTTTGCAACTGGTGGACAGCCTTTTCAAGTATATTCTTACTCTAGGCTTGGGGTAAAAGCATCAGCCTCTACTGGCATATTAATGATGAATTTTATTATTCACATGGCAGTAACAAATTTGTTTGCAATTTTATCTATAGCAATTTATCCTGAACTTATTAAAGCAGTTGGCAATTTGCTTCCAATGATTATAATAGGTTTTACAATGAATTTTTTAACATTTGGATTTATTATTTTGCTTGCCTGCAGTAAAAGAGTTGCAAATTTTTTAGTTTATCTTTTAAAATTATTAGGTAAAATAAAATTTTTAAGTAAATTTATAACACCTGCTATACCAGCCTTCCAAAAATATTGTGAAGACACTCAGTCTGCTTTTAAAGAGTTATGGAAGCACAAAGGTGCTACTCTACTATGCTTTTTTGTAAGAGCAATTACAATGTTTGTATATTATG
>CAJTNW010000023.1:16749-26947 GCA_910577795.1 uncultured Christensenella sp. | reverse complement strand
AAAATAAAATGTATAGAATTAGGAGGGGTTATGAAAAAAGATAATAATGACAAAACAAAAGATTTATTTGAATCGTTTTTGCCAGACCATGTGAAAGATGACCCAAATGAAAATTTAAAAAAGGAAAAGAAACTTTTTAGTATTATATTTATAGTAATATGTACACTTTTGCTTGCTGGCAATTTAATTGCAATGATTATCAATTTTTGTTTTAGTGTGCAAGATGGTGTAACATCTCTTTTTGTAGGTTTTATCAATTGTGCTATTAGTATTTTCTTGCTAGGTTTATTAATTACAATTGCGCATAATATCTCTAAAATGACAAGGGCAACTATGTTTATGTGCAGTAAATTAATGAAAGACGAAAAAAGATATTTAGAAGAATTAAAAAAACAAGAACAAAATAATGAAAAAGAATTGGATAAGCAAGAAGTAGAAGTTGAATCTCAAGATAAAGATATAGAAAATGACGACACAACAATTGTTGAAACTGATATAGTTATTGACTAAATAAAATACCCACTTTTATGTGGGTATTTTTTGTTAAAACTTAAGTAATTTAATAAGCCTGATACAAGCAGGCTTTTTTAATTGCCATTTTTTAATGTCGAAAATGATTTTTGCTAAATATTGCATTTTGCGACAAAAAATAACTATGTGTTAATTATGATTTTATTAGTGTATATTCAGTATGCGACATTTATTCAGAATATATTTGGCTATATATATTTTTCTAAAAAATTACATTGAAAAATTTTTGTAAAATTAATTTGATTTTTTCAGTTAAATTTTACCATATTTAATATTATTTTTAATTGTTTTTGTGCAAATATATTATTTTAAAAACTTTTTATTATTATTTAGTTAAAATATTTGACTTATGTAGCAGAGTTGAGGTAGAATGGTAAGGTATTATAATGTCGTCATATATGCTAAATATTACGCATTTAAAGTTTTTAAAAAGGAGAGTGCAATATGTCAAATATTCACAAAGTTAAATATGGCAAGACAGAAAGAGTATCTTTTAGCAGCATAAAAGAGACTATTGACATACCATATTTTATCGCTTTGCAAAAGGACTCTTACAAAAATTTCTTGGAAAAAGGAATTGGTGAAGTTTTGCAAGATTTTTCACCAGTAAAAGACCATGCAGGCAGAATGGAACTTCATTTTTTGGATTACTATTTGGATATGAATCCAAAATATTCTGTTAAGGAGTGTAAAGATAGGGACACTACTTATGCCGTGCCTTTAAAAGTTAAGGTAAGATTAATCAAAAAGAATGCAGATGGACAACCAATTGTAGTTGATAACGAAGTATTTATGGGTGAGTTCCCATTGATGACTGATAGTGGTTCATTTATTATCAATGGTGCAGAACGTGTTATCGTTTCTCAATTAGTAAGAAGTCCGGGTGTTTATACTACTGCTCAAAAAGATAGAAATGGTATTGACCGTTTTGATACTACTGTTATTCCTAACAGAGGTGCTTGGCTTGAGTTTAAACAAGATTCAAACAATATCCTTTATGTTGTTGTTGACAGAAAAAGAAAACTTCCTGCTACAACATTTATTAGAGCACTAGGTTTTGGTACAGACGAACAAATTATTGAGTTGTTTGGCGAAAATCAAATGCTAAAAGATACAATGGAAAAGGATATTGCACGTAATGTTGACGATGCTAAAATTGAACTTTTCAAAAAATTGAAGAGCGGTGAAGTTCCAACTATTGATGGTGTTACTGAACTTATCAACAATATGTTCTTTGATGGCAAGAGATATGACACTCAAAGAGTAGGTAGATATAAATTTAATAAAAAACTTGCACTTGCTACTCGTATAGCAAATCAAAAAGCAGCAAGCGATATTATTAGCGAAGATGGTGAAATTTTTGCTAAAAAGGACGAAGTGATTTCTGAAGAAGTTGCTTGGAATATCCAAAATGCTGGTATTAATGAAGTATTCCTATACAATGCTAATGGTGATGGCGGTATCTTTAAAATGATAGGTAACAACACTGTTGACTTGGAGGCTTTTGTTAACTGCAATCCAGCAGAACTTGGTGTTAATGAAAGAGTTTACTATCCTGTTTTAAAACAAATTATGCAGGATTATAGCGGTGAAGATTTAATTAATGCTATAAAAGAAAATGTTAAGGAATTAGTTGTTAAACACATTACTATGGATGATATCATTGCTACAATGAATATCAACTTAGCACATGCGTCAGGTTTTGGTGATATTGATAATATCGACCACTTGGCAAACAGAAGAGTAAGAGCAGTTGGTGAGTTGCTTCAAAACCAAATGCGTGTTGGTTTAGTAAGACTTGAAAAAGTTATTAAAGAAAGAATGAGTGTAACTCAAGATGATAGTGAGCAAACTGCACAGTCTTATATCAATATTAAACCAGTAACAAGTGTTATTAAAGAATTTTTCTGTTCTTCTCAATTGTCACAATTTATGGACCACCACAACCCAATTGCGGAACTTACACATAAAAGAAAGTTATCTGCACTAGGACCAGGCGGTTTGAATAGAGAATGTGCTGGCTTTGAAGTTCGTGACGTACACCACTCTCACTATGGTAGAATGTGTCCTATCGAAACTCCAGAAGGTCAAAATATCGGACTTATTTCTTCTCTTGCAACTTATGCAAAAGTAAATGAATATGGCTTTATTGAGGCACCTTATCGTAAGGTAGATAAAGAAAAAGGCATAGTTACTGATGTTGTTGAGTATTTGCAAGCAGATGAAGAAGATAAATATGTTGTTGCACAAGCAAACATTGAGTTGAATGAGGACGGAAGTTTTAAAAATAAACGTGTAACTTGCCGTATCCGTGAAGACATTCGCGAAGTAGATGCAAGCCGTGTGGATTATATGGACGTTAGCCCTAAACAATTAGTGTCTGTTGCTGCATCACTAATTCCGTTCCTAGAAAATGACGATACTTCTCGTGCATTGATGGGTTCTAACATGCAACGTCAAGCAGTGCCACTAATCAAAACTGAGGCACCTATCATTGCAACTGGTATAGAGCACAGAATTGCTTATGATAGTGGTGTTTGTATTTTGTCTGAAATTGATGGTGTAGTTAGTTATGTAGATGGTGAAAAAGTTGTTATCACTGGTGATAATGGTGCTAAAAAAGAATACTTTATGCGTAAGTTTGAAAGGTCAAACCAAGGCACTTGTATTAACCAAAGACCTATAGTTTCTTTAGGACAACAAGTAAATAAAGGTGAAATTATTGCCGATGGTCCAGCAACTTCTGGTGGTGAGTTAGCACTTGGTAAAAACATTCTTATTGGTTTCATGTCATGGGAAGGTTATAACTACGAGGATGCTATACTAATTAGTGAAGACTTAGTTAAAGACGATGTATTTACCTCTGTACATATAGAGGAATATGAAATTGAATCACGTGATAGTAAGTTGGGTGCAGAACAAATTACTCGCGATATTCCTAACTTAAGTGATGATATGATTAAAAATTTGGATGAAGATGGTATCATTCAAATTGGTAGTACTGTTTCAAGTGAGGATATTTTGGTTGGTAAAGTTACTCCTAAGGGTGAAACTGACCTTACTCCAGAGGACAGGCTACTTAGAGCAATGTTTGGTGAAAAGGTAAGAGATGTTAGAGATACTTCTTTAAGACTACCTCACGGACAAAAAGGTATTGTTGTGGATGTTAAAGTATTCACAAGAGCAAATAAAGACGAATTGTCACCAGGTGTTAATATGAAAGTTGTAGTTTATGTTGCTCAAAAACGTAAACTTGGTGTTGGTGATAAGATGGCTGGTCGACATGGTAACAAGGGTGTTGTATCAAGAGTATTACCTAAAGAAGATATGCCATTTATGGAAGATGGTACTCCACTTCAAATAGTATTAAACCCATTGGGTGTTCCTTCTCGTATGAATATTGGTCAGGTGTTAGAAGTTCACTTGGGTTATGTTGCTAAAATGCTTAATTGGAAAGTTGAAACTCCAGTATTTGATGGTGCATCAGAAGATGATATTAAGAATTTGTTTATTGAAAACAATTTGAGCAAATCTGGTAAGATTAAGTTGTACGATGGTAGAACAGGTGAGCCTTTTGAAAACCCTGTAACTGTTGGTTACATGTATATGCTAAAACTTATCCACTTGGTAGACGATAAGATTCACGCAAGAGCAACTGGTTCATATTCATTAGTTACTCAACAACCACTTGGTGGTAAGGCTCAATTTGGTGGTCAAAGATTTGGTGAAATGGAAATTTGGGCACTAGAGGCTTATGGTGCATCTCATATTTTACAAGAGATTTTAACAGTAAAATCAGACGATGTTGAAGGTCGTACAAATATTTACAACTCAATTGTTAAAGGCAATGCAATTTGCGAACCTGGTATTCCAGAAGCATTTAAAGTTTTGGTAAGAGAGTTTAGGTCTTTGTGTCTTGATGTTCGTACATTAAATGATAATGGCGACGAAATCAGTATTGATACTTATAGTTCAAAAGGTATTGCTAGCAATTATGCTGAGCCTAAGGAACTTAAAGAGGTTGATATTGTTGGTGGCGGTGACGAACTTGACATCTTTGGTATGGACAATGATAATTCTTACAATTTGGATGATTTCTCCTTTGAAGATGATGATTTGTTAGGATTCAGTATCAATGACAACGCAAGTGGCGATGATGGTATTAACGCAGGCGAATTGTTTGATATTGCAAATGAGTCAAATAACGATATTAATGCAGGTGATTTGTTTGATATTGGTATCGGTAATGATGACGATAAAGAGTAATGGAGGTAAAAAATGTTTGAATTAAATAATTTTAGTTCTATACAAATAGGAGTTGCATCTCCAGATAAAATTAGAAGTTGGTCTAAAGGTGAAGTTGTCAATGCAGAGACAATTAACTATAGGACTCAAAAACCAGAAAAAGGCGGTCTTTTCTGCGAGGTTATCTTCGGACCATCTCGCAGTTGGGAATGTGCTTGTGGTAAATATAAAAAGAAAAATGAAGGAACTGTATGCGACAGATGTGGTGTTTTGGTTACTGACAGCAAAGTTCGTCGTGAAAGAATGGGACATATCGAACTTGCAGCACCAGTTTCTCACATTTGGTACTATAAGGGTACTCCTAGTTCAATTGGTTTATGCCTTGATTTAGGTATTAAGGAACTAGATAGTGTATTGTATTTTTCAAGATTTATAGTAATTGACCCAGGTACTACTAACTTTACTTATAAAGAAACTATTAATGACCAACAATATCGTGATGCAGAAAACGAGTTTGGTAGAAATAGTTTTAAAGCAATGATGGGTGCTGAGGCAATTAAAGAATTGTTAAAGCAACTAGATTTG
Organism: uncultured Christensenella sp.; assembly: GCA_910577795.1. Taxonomy (GTDB): domain Bacteria; phylum Bacillota; class Clostridia; order Christensenellales; family UBA3700; genus MGBC100798. The sequence goes on along the minus strand of CAJTNW010000023.1, from coordinate 21,586 downwards.
GATGCTGAGGCAGAAAAACTTAAAAAAGAAGTTGCTAAAAGTGAAGGTGCTAAAAAATTAAAAGCATCTAAAAGATTAGATATTATTGAGTCTTTCAGAGTAAGCGGTAATCGTCCTGAATGGATGATTTTGGATGTTATTCCTGTACTTCCTCCTGAACTTAGACCAATGGTTCCACTTGATGGTGGTAGATATGCAACTTCAGACTTGAACGAATTATACAGAAGAGTTATTATTCGTAACAAACGTTTGAAAAAATTAATTGAATATGGTTCTCCTGACATTATCGTAAGAAATGAAAAAAGAATGTTGCAAGAGGCAGTAGACGCATTATTTGATAATGGTAGAAGAGGTAAGCCAGTTACTGGCCCAGGCGGACGTGAATTAAAATCTTTGACTGGTATGTTAAAGGGTAAACAAGGTCGTTTCCGTCAAAACTTGCTTGGTAAACGTGTTGACTATTCAGGTCGTTCAGTTATCGTAGTTGGTCCAGAATTAAAAATGTATCAATGCGGTCTTCCAAAAGAAATGGCACTTGAGTTGTTTAAGCCTTTTGTAATCAAAAAATTAGTTGAATTAAACTATTGCTTAAATATAAGAGTTGCAAGAAAGTATATTATGAAAGGTACTGACGAAGTATGGAACATCTTAGAAGATGTTATTAAAGACCATCCAGTACTATTAAACCGTGCTCCAACATTGCACAGACTTGGTATTCAAGCATTTGAACCAGTATTGGTTGAAGGTAGAGCAATTAAATTGCATCCACTTGCATGTGGTGCGTTTAACGCAGACTTCGATGGTGACCAAATGGCTGTACACGTGCCATTAAGTATTGAGGCACAGGCTGAGGCAAGATTTTTAATGCTTGCAACTAATAACATTTTGAAATTGTCAGATGGTAACCCTATTGTATCTCCATCACAAGATATGGTTATTGGTTCATATTATTTGACTATTCAAAAGGAAGCAATTGTTATTGACGAAAATAACAATGAAATTAAAATTGATGCTGATGAATATTGGGCAAATCCTAATAATTACAATTTAAAGTGCTATCGCAGTTTTAATGAGGCATTAATGGCATATCAACTAAAAGAAATAGGACTACAGGATGTTGTAAGTATCCGTCGTGTTATGGATAAAGAAGTTGTTATTAATGGCGAAGTTGTTAAAAATCATTATCAAAAGAATATTAAAACTTCTGTTGGTAGATTTATCTTTAACGAGGCAATTCCTCAAGATTTACAGTTTGTAAAAAGATATAATCCAGAACTTCCAATAAGCAGTGATAACTGCCCAGAAATGGATTTGGATTTAGAAGTAGACTTTTTGGTAGGCAAAAGCCAATTATCTAAAATAGTTGATGCTTGCTTTAAGTTTAAAGGTGCTACTGAAACATCTGTAGTTTTGGATAAAATTAAGTCTCAAGGCTATAAATATTCTACAATTGGTGCAATTACTACATCTGTATTTGATATGCACATTCCTCACGAAAAATACGAAATTGTTAAGGAAACAGAACAAGTTGTATTGGATATCGAAAAGAAATTCCGTCGTGGTTTGCTTACTGAAGATGATAGATATAATCAAGTTATTCAGGCTTGGACAGATGCTAAAAAGAAAGTTGACAAAATTTTGGAGGCTGGACTTGGTAAATTCAACCCAATTTATATGATGGCACACTCTGGAGCCCGTGGTAGTATGAGACAGATTTCCCAACTTTGCGGTATGCGTGGTTTGGTTGCTGACCCATCTGGTAAAACAGTCGAACTTCCAGTTAAAGCAAACTATCGTGAAGGTTTGTCAGTACTTGAGTACTTTATATCTTCTCACGGTGGACGTAAAGGTTTGGCGGATACAGCATTAAAAACAGCAGACTCTGGTTATTTGACTCGTCGTTTGGTTGACGTTGCACAAGACTGCATAGTTAACGAAGAGGACTGTGGCGATACTAAAGGCTTTATTGTTGAGGCGATTCTTGGTGCTGATAGTGATAAGCCACTTGAGGGTATTGGTGACAGAATTAAAGGCCGTTATTGTATGGAAGATATTATTCACCCAGAAACTGGCGAAATTTTGGTTAAAGCAGATACTCTATTGAATGCAGAGCAAGCAAAAATGGTTGAACAAGCAGGTGTTAAGGCTGTTCGTATTAGAAGTGCTTTGTCTTGTAAATCTAAACAAGGTGTTTGTGCTAAATGTTATGGTGCAAATATGGCATCTGGTAACATTGTTAAACTAGGTGAGGCTGTTGGTGTAATTGCAGCACAGTCAATTGGTGAGCCAGGTACACAACTTACAATGAGAACATTCCACACAGGTGGTGTTGCAACAGCCGACGATATTACTCAAGGTTTGCCACGTGTAGAAGAGTTGTTTGAAGTTAGAAGACCAAAAGGTGAGGCTATTCTTTCTGATATAAAGGGTACTGTAACACATGATAAAGACAACAGAATTATCACTATTACTGCAAATACAGGTGATACTAAAGAGTATAAATATAACTATGGTCAAACTGTAATTGTTAAGAGTGGTGAAGAAGTTGAAGCAGGTACATCACTAACAAAAGGTTCTGTATATCCACAAGATATGCTTAGAACTCGTGGTGTAAAAGGTGTTCAAGAGTACTTGATTAAGGAAGTTCAGTCTGCATATTGTTCATCTGGTGTTCATATCAATGATAAACATACAGAAATTATCATTAGACAAATGCTTAAGAAAGTTAAAATCGAAACACAAGGTGATACAAATATGTTGCCAGGTGATTTGTATGATATCTTTACTTATGAAGAAAACAATGAGAAGACATTGCAAAATGGTGGCAGACCAGCAACTGCAAAACGTACATTGCTTGGTATAACCAAAGCAAGTTTGGCAGCAGAATCATTCTTGTCTGCAGCATCTTTCCAAGAGACTTCAAGAGTACTTACTCAAGCCGCAATTAAGAATAAAGTTGATAACTTAATTGGCTTGAAAGAAAATGTAATTTTAGGTAAATTGATTCCAGCAGGTACTGGTATGAAATGTTATCAAAATATGGATGCAAACTTAAGCCAAAGTCAAGAGATGGAAATTTTTGAGACTGGTGAACATGTTGATAAATTTGATTTTGATGGCGAAGATGATTTGTTCTCTTTAACTGAGGATGAAGAATAAAATTTAATAGTTTCTATTATGAGTTACAGGAGGGAACGGACCCGTTGAGTGTACAGCAACCTAATGTTAAGGTGCTAAATTCCGCAAGACAAAGTCTTGACAGATAGAATTTTTTTTAAAGGCTACTCTGTTAAAGTGTAGCCTTTTTTAATAAATTTTATGTTTGAAAGCAATTGATTTATAATTAATATATTTTGCTAGATTATAAAAAATCCTTTCAAAAATCGGTATTAAATAAAAATTAAGGAGTTACGTATGAATAAAAGATTATTTACAAGTGAAAGTGTTACAGAGGGACATCCAGATAAAGTATGCGATAAAATTTCTGATAGTGTATTGGATGCAATATTAGCACAAGATAAAATGGCAAGAGTAGCATGCGAGACATGCTGCAATACAGGTTTTGTTATGGTAATGGGAGAGATTACTACAACTGCAGTTGTGGATATTCCTGAAATAGTAAGAAAAGCAGTTTGCGAAATTGGTTATACAAGTAGCGAAGTGGGTTTCGACGGAAATACTATTGCAGTTATGACAAGTATTGATAAACAGTCACCAGATATTGCAATGGGTGTTGATAATAGTATTGAAAAGAAGGCTGGAGGCGATGATTATGACAAAAATGGTGCTGGTGACCAAGGTATGATGTTTGGTTATGCAACTGATGAGACTGAAAGTTTAATGCCAATGCCTATATATCTTGCACATAAGTTGACTGCAAAGTTAACCGAGGTAAGAAAAAATGGTACTTTAAAATATTTGAGACCAGATGGCAAAGCACAAGTTACTGTTGAATATGTTGACGAAAAACCAGCAAGAATACAAGCAGTAGTTTTGTCTACTCAACATACCCCTGATATTGATATAGAAGTATTAAGGGCAGATGTTAAAAAGCATATAATTGATAAAGTTATTCCACAAAATTTAGTAGATAGCGATACAAAATACTTTATTAATCCTACAGGTAGGTTTGTTATTGGTGGACCTCAAGGGGATAGTGGACTTACTGGTAGAAAAATTATAGTTGATAGTTATGGCGGTTATTGCCCTCATGGCGGTGGTGCTTTTAGTGGAAAAGACCCTACTAAAGTGGATAGGTCTGCATGCTATATGGCAAGACATATTTGTAAAAACATTGTAGCAAGTGGTATTGCTAAAAAGTGTCAACTTGATGTGGCTTATGCTATTGGTGTGGCAAAACCTGTATCTATTCAAGTAAATACATTTGGGACAAGCAAATATACAAATGAGCAAATTAGTCAAATTATTGATAGTGTGTTTGACTTAAGACCAAGTGCTTTGATAGATTATTTGGAATTAAGAAATCCAATTTACGCAGCATCTTCAAATTATGGACATTTTGGAAGAGATGGCTTTAGTTGGGAAAAAACAAACAAAGCAGAAGAAATAAAAAAACTTGCTGAAAAGTTGTTTGGCTAATTTAATAGTTTAAAATTAAAAATTTAAATTGACCATTGGGGATTTATGTTAATTAAAGGTAGTGTAGAAAGAGTTGTATTCCGAAATGCTGAAAATGGCTATTCAGTGCTTATTATAAGTGATTCTATTATTAGTATCACTGCAGTCGGCATTGTTCCACCTATTAGCGAAGGTGAAATAGTGGAACTTGAAGGGGATATGATAACTAATTCTAAATATGGCGAGCAATTAAAAATTA
>CAJTNW010000023.1:0-16732 GCA_910577795.1 uncultured Christensenella sp. | reverse complement strand
AAATATGTTTGCCAAACAGCCTTGATAGTATGACAAAATATCTTAGCAGTGGTCTTTTTAAAGGTATTGGCGAAGTTACTGCAGAAAGTATTGTAAAAGAGTTTGGAGAACAAACTTTTGATATTATAGAAAAAAGTCCCGCAAGACTTGTAAAAGCAAAAGGCATGAGTACAACAAAGGCAATGAATTTACATGAGGCTTTTATAGAATTAAAAGATATGCAAAACACAATGGTTGGTTTGCAAAAATTGGATATTTCTCTTAATTTAGCACTAAAAATCTATAAAATTTATGGCAATAGCACATTAAATATTTTGAATGATAATCCATACAAATTGGTGGAAGATGTTGATGGTGTAGGTTTTGTTACGGCAGATAGAATTGCTCAAGAGATAGGCATAAAACCTGATAGTGAATTTAGAGTTCGTGCAGGTATTGTTTATTGCTTAAAGCAAGCAGCGGCAAACAATGGGCATACTTATCTTCCCAAAGCCGAATTAATGTCTATTGTACTTAAATTATTATGCCTTAATATTGAAGAAAATGAAAGTCTATTTGACAATGTGCTTGATGTTTTGGAGATAGGTGGAATTGTAGTAATATTGCAAAATGACAGCAAAGCCATAGTAATGTTTAACAGATATTATTTGTTAGAGCGAAAAATATCTGAAAGACTAATATCTTTAAATAATTCACAAACACAATTGCATACAGATATCCGTGCAGATATTAGCGAGTTTGAGACCATTAATAATATAAAAATGCACGATAATCAAATATTGGCAATAGAAAATGCTGTAAGATATGGTGTTAATGTAATTACTGGCGGACCGGGTACTGGTAAAACGACTATAATCAAATGTATATTGTTTATTTTTAAAAAGTTAAATCTTAATACTAGACTTTGCGCTCCAACTGGTAGAGCATCAAAAAGACTAGCCGAGGCTTGCGGAGAGGAGGCAAAAACTATTCACCGCTTGCTTGATTTAAATTTTAAAAATGGCAAAGGATACTTTACGTATTCCGAAAATACTACTTTAGATGCTGATGTTATAATAGTAGACGAAGTTAGTATGTGTGACGAGTATGTGTTTAGTGCGTTGCTTGGTGCTATTAAGCATGGTGGCAGACTTATTATGGTTGGTGATAAAGACCAGTTGCCGTCTGTTGGCGCAGGTAATATTTTGGGTGATATTATTACTTTTAATAAATTGCCTGTTAGTTATCTTACATATATTTATAGGCAAGAGCACCAAAGTATGATAGTAGAAAATGCTCACAGAATAAACAATGGCGAAATGCCAGTTATAAAAAATGCAGAAAGTGATTTTTTATATTCTAATATAAAAGGGCAAGAGGCTATTGCAGAAACAGTTGTTGATATGGTAAGCAGAAGAATACCTAACTATATGAATGTTGACCCATACGATATACAAGTTTTGTGCCCATTAAAAAAGGGTGTTAGTGGAGTTAATAATCTTAATGTGATATTGCAAAATGCCATTAATCCTCAAGCAAGTTATAAAAAAGAGATTAAAATGGGTGAACATGTTTACAGACAATTTGACAAGGTTATCCATACAGTAAACAACTATGATTTGGAATGGACGCGTGGCGACGAAATTGGTGTTGGTGTGTTTAATGGTGATATAGGCAAAATCATTGATGTTAACGAAAATGAGGGTAAACTTGTAGTTGAGTTTGAGGACGAAAGAGTTGCCGTTTATACTAGGGATATTTTTGACCAATTATTGCTTGCATATAGTATAAGTGTTCATAAATCACAAGGTAGTGAATTTGATATTGTTGTTATTGTTTTGATGGGTGGAAGTTACACATTAATGACAAAAAATTTGTTATACACAGCGGTTACGCGTGCAAAAAAAATGAGTGTTATTGTTGGTGATGATAAGCATTTATATTCAATGGTGCACAATAATTATACCGCAAAAAGGTATACATTACTTACACAAATGTTAGAGGAAGAATTTGAAAGACAACATATAGAATAATAAAAAAGTGTTTGAAAATCGTATGTAAATGGATAAAATGATTAAATTTAAGGAAAAACTTAAAGTGCTTTTTGACAAAATAAAAATTGTACTAGCAGGTAGTATTTACCCTGATAATTGTAGATGTATAGTTTGCGATAAAGAAATTATTAAGGGGAGTAAATATACTATGTGCGATGAATGTTACAAAACTTTCCCTTTTAATAATGGTCAAATATGTGTACGTTGTGGTTGTCCATTAGATAATGAGGCTTGTTATTGTTTGGAATGTCAAAACTACACTAAAAACTTTGATTTTGCAAGAAGTAGTTTGAAATATGAAGGCGAAGCACAAAGATTAATTTTGAATATGAAATTTAGAAACAACAGATGGCTTGCAAAATACTTTGCCGAAATGTTGTTTGATACTTATATGGAAAATAATCTGGATGCAGAGGTAATTGTTCCCGTCCCAATATCTTATGAGAGGGAAAAGTCAAGAGGTTATAATCAATCATTTTTGTTAGCAAAAGTACTTGCTGAAAAATTAAATTTACCACTTGTTACAGACGCAGTTATTAAAGTTAAAGATAATAAACAACAAGCGGTGCTAAGTTTAAAGGAAAGAAGAGAAAATGTTATTGGTGCTTATGAACTTAGAAACAGAAAAGCAGTAAAAGGTAAGAAAGTTTTGTTAGTTGATGATATACTTACAACTGGTAGTACAATGAGTGAGGTTAGTAGAAGACTAAAAATTGCAGGTGCAATAGCAGTTTATGGTTTGGTTGTTGCTAGTCCAAAATATATTTTACCTACCGAGTCAAGCGAAGATTATAATGATTTTGAAATTGTAGACTAAGTGTTTAATTTGATATTAATATAAAAATAGTAAATTTTATTAGTTATGTAATTTGACAAAATTGCAGAAAGTTTTTTCTGAAAATGTCAGATTACATATTTTTTATCTAAAATGTGCGTTATTTTATAATATTATAATTATATGCTAATTGACATATAGTCATTTTTGGTGTACAATAAAAAAGTATATAAATTTTTTGAAAAATCAAAAAAATTGATGTTGCTAGCGATATGCTAAATCCAACAACATTAAAAAGAGTATAGATATGGGATTATTTGCAAAATTGTTCCCTAATGCAAATGACAGGGAAATTGCCAAGTTAGACAAAAAAGCAAGTGAAATTGAGGCTTTGGAAGAAGAGTATAAGGCTTTGACTGAAGAACAATTAAAAGGTAAAACTGCAGAACTTAAGGAAAGGCTTGCAAATGGTGAGAGCCTTGACGATATTTTAGTTGATGCTTTTGCTACAGTTCGCGAGGCAAGTGTTAGAGTAATAGGATTAAGACATTTCCATGTTCAGTTGATGGGTGGTATTGCTTTGCATCAAGGTCGTATTGCACAAATGGCAACTGGTGAAGGTAAAACTTTGGTTGCAACATTGCCTGCATATTTAAATGCACTAAGTGGCGAGGGTATGCACATTGTAACTGTAAATGATTATCTAGCAAAACGTGATGCTGAATGGATGGGCAAAGTTTATAAATACTTGGGTTTAACAGTTGGTGTAGTTGTACCTCAAATGAGTCAGGAGGCAAAACAGGCTGCATATAATTCCGACATAATTTACGCAACAAACAATGAGTTAGGTTTTGATTATTTGCGTGATAATATGATAGTTGATATTAATCAAAAAATGCAAAGAAAACTTAATTTTGCAATAGTCGACGAGGTTGATAGTATTTTAATTGACGAGGCAAGAACTCCGCTTATTATTAGTGGTATGGGCGAAAAGTCAAGTGATACTTACACAAAAGCAAATGCTTTTGCAAAATCTTTGACAGAAGATGATTATATTATTGAAGAAAAAGAAAAGACTGTTCGTTTGTCTGACGATGGTGTAATAAAAGCCGAAAGATATTTTAATCTTGAAAATTATGCAGATATAGAAAACCAAGATTTAGCACATTATGTTAACAATGCTTTGCGTGCAAATGTTATTATGAAACGTGATGTTGATTATGTTGTTAAAGATGGAGAAGTTGTTATAGTTGACGAGTTCACTGGTCGTCTTATGGAAGGCAGAAGATATAGCGAAGGTTTGCACCAAGCAATTGAGGCAAAAGAAAAAGTTGCAATTAAGGCAGAATCTAAAACTTTGGCAACAATTACTTTCCAAAATTTCTTTAGATTATACAAAAAACTATCTGGTATGACAGGTACTGCAAAAACTGAAGAAAAGGAATTTAATGATATTTATAATTTAGACGTTGTTGTACTTCCAACAAACAAGCCTATTTTAAGAATTGACGAAAATGACAAGTTGTTTACTACAAAAAATGGTAAAATGAGGGCTTTGATAGCAGATATTGAAGTGCATCACAAAACAGGTCAACCAATATTGGTAGGTACTTCAAATGTTGAAGACTCAGAGGCTTTGTCTAAAATTTTAAAAGCACACAAAATTAACCATAATGTATTAAACGCAAAAAATCATAAGAGCGAGGCAGAAATAATTGCACAGGCTGGTAAAATTGGTGCAGTAACCATTGCAACTAATATGGCTGGACGTGGTACAGATATTATGCTTGGCGGAAATGCGGAATATCTTGCAAAAGAGAGAATGGAAAAAAATGGTTATAGCGAGGAAATGATAGCAGAGGCAACTTCCTATGCAACAATAACTGACCCTGAAATTTTAAAAGCAAGAGAAGAATATCAAAAGTATTACGAACAATTTAAAGTGATAACTGATAAGGAAAAAGAAGAAGTTAAAGAGTTGGGCGGACTAAGAATTGTTGGTACTTGCCGTAACGATAGTAGACGTATTGATGACCAGTTGCGTGGTAGAAGTGGTAGACAAGGTGACCCGGGTTCAAGTGCATTCTATTTGAGTATGGAAGACGATATGCTAAGAGTCTTTGGTGGGGAAACTATGCAAAATATTGCGAACAAGTTTAGTTTTGAAGAGGACCAAGTTATAGAACTTAACCTTTTGACTAAACAAATAGAGCATGCCCAAGCAAGAATAGAGAGTAGAGACTTTAGTATTCGTAAAAGTGTACTTGCTTATGATGATGTTATGAATGTTCAAAGAAATTTGATTTATGAGCAAAGAAACAAAGTGCTTGACGGACTTGATATGTCTAATCAAATAGAAAAAATGATTATTGAGCAAGTAGAAATAATCTGCAATAACTATATTGATATGACAGTAGGATATATGTCTTGGGATTATGAAGGTTTTAACAATGCTTTAGAGCAAAGAGTATTGCAAGACGGCACAAATATTATTACTGAGGAATTATGCTCTGTATATAATGCAATAAAAATTAGAGATGCTATTTTGGATGAGGTTTTCCGTCAGTATGACGAAAAAGTTGCCGTAGCAAAGGAAAATGGTTTTGACTTCCAAGAAGTTGAAAGAGCGGTGCTTTTAAGAAATGTTGATACAAAATGGATGGACCATATAGATAGTTTGCATAGATTAAGAAAAGGTATTGGACTTATGGCTTATGGTCAAAAAGACCCTGTTATTGCATACAAAAACAATGCGATTGATATGTTTGATGAAATGATAGATGCAATTAATCGTGATACTGTTACAACACTTTGCAAAGGTGTGTTGCGTGCAAATGTAGAGCGCAAACAAGTTGCAGAAGAGTCTGGCACAAACCAAAATTCAACTGTTGTAAACAAAGATAAAAAAGTTGGCAGAAATGACCCATGCCCATGCGGTTCTGGAAGAAAATATAAAAATTGCTGTGGCAAATAGTGTAGTTTTATAATAGATAAAGGAAGTTGTAAAAGTGATTATAAATAAAAAATTAAAAATTAGTTTTAGTATAATTTTAAACATTATTATATTGTCTATATTTATCTTTTGTTTGACAGGTTGTTTTGAAAGTTCTACACCTATTGAATTGTATATGCCAAACTTGGAAGATGTGGAAGACATATATATTGATGATACTTGTATTACAGAAGAAAATGAAATTGAAGATATTTTTAATGTTTTGTATTGTGACGGCAAAGGTAGAACAACAAAAAGCGAAAGTTGGCATGACTATCCGCCTAATGCGGAAAATGTACTTAGGATTTATATTAATACCAACAATGATAAAAGCGGAAATGGTATAACAATTTATGCTTTTATGCGTAAAGGCTGGTCTTCTGAATCATATTATTTGGAATCTCCATATAATGGGGCTTATGACATTACGGAAGAAGAATATAATAAGTTAGCAAAGTATGCTAAAGATATTGAGTAGTAAAACTATAAAATGTCAAAAAAATGTCAAAAATCGGTATTAAATTTAAAAATTACACAAATAAAAATATAAAAAAATAGGAAATAATTATGATATTATTGGAAGAAACAAAACTGGAATTACAAAAAATAAAAGAGTTACTGCTTGGAGTGGGAGATGCTTTAGACTTAGAAAAGTTAAAAGCAAGAATGGCAGAACTTGAAGAAATACAAAACAATGTGGACTTTTGGAATGATATGTCAAAAGCCCAAGTTGTTAATAAGGAATGTAAGAGTATAGAAAACAAACTAAATAAATATAATTCCTTAATGGCAAGATTAGAAGATACAGATGTATTGATAGATATGTGTATTGAAATGTCTGACGATAGCGAAAATGAAAATATTTTGAATGAGATGAAAGTTTTATCTCATGAAATTGAGCAGTTAAGACTGCAAACTCTTTTAAAGGGTAAATATGATGCAAATAATGCTATTTTGACTTTGCATGCAGGTGCAGGTGGTACTGAGGCTCAAGACTGGGCGAGCATGCTTTATAGAATGTACAACAGATATGCTGAGCGCGAAGGTTTTACTGTTAAGGAACTTGATAGGCTAGATGGTGATGAGGCGGGTATAAAAACTGTTACATTTATGGTGTCAGGGGATAATGCTTATGGATACTTAAAGGCTGAAAAAGGTGTGCATCGTTTAGTTAGAATAAGTCCATTTGATTCTCAAAGTCGTAGACATACAAGTTTTTCTTCACTTGAGGTTATGCCGGAGATAGAAAATGATAATTCTATAGTTATCAATATGGATGAGGTGCGTGTTGATACCTATCGTAGTGGCGGTGCTGGTGGACAACACGTTAACAAAACTGATTCTGCAGTGCGTATGACTCATATACCTACTGGTATTGTGGTTCAATGCCAAAATGAAAGAAGTCAGATACAAAACAGAGAGCAAGCACTAAAAATGCTAAAGAGTAAGTTGATAGAAAAACAAGAACAGGAAAGATTAGAACAAGACCAAGAACTAAAAGGTGATTTGAAAAAAATTGAATGGGGCTCTCAAATAAGGTCATATGTATTTTGTCCGTATACAATGGTTAAAGACCACAGAACAAATTTTGAAACTGGTAATATTTCTGCCGTTATGGATGGAGAAATTGAAGAGTTTATTGAAGAGTATTTGAAGAAAGCATAAAATATATGAGGAAAATTATGAAACCTATAGTGCCGATAAATTGTCTTATACAAGGTTGTTACAACCCAGAGTTTGAGGCGGCAATAGCAGTAGCAAAAGATAAATGCTATGAATATAACAAATTAAAAATAACTGATAGAGAAGGACAAGCCGCTATCTTAAAAGATTTGTTAGGAAAGATGGGTAAAGAGTGTTTCATTACTCCGCCATTTTGGTGTGACTATGGTTATAATATTGAGGTTGGCGATTATTTTTATTCTAATCACAATATGATTATAACTGATGGTGCAAAGGTTGTTTTTGGTGACAATATTTTTGTTGCACCTAATTGTTGTTTTACTACAGCAGAGCACGCAATTGACCCCGAGCAACGAAAAGCGGGTATAGAAATTGCAAAACCTATTACAATAGGCAATAATGTGTGGATAGGTGCAGGCAGTACAATTCTTGCAGGTGTTACTATTGGTGACAATTCTGTAATAGGTGCTGGTTCAGTTGTTACAAAAGATATTCCAAGCGGTGTAGTTGCTGTAGGTGTACCTTGCAAGGTGAAAAGAAAGATTACCAAAAAAGATAAATACAAATATCCAATGCACGAGTCATTGAGGGATAATAAACCGATAACCTATTAAAAATCGGTACTAAAATATAAATTTATAATGTTGATATAAGGAATTAAAAATGTCATACATACAAATAGCAAATGAAAAACTTGAGCAATTAAAAGACCGTGACGACATAGTAATACTTGCAATTGAATCCTCTTGTGATGAAACTGCGTGTGCTATTATGAAAGGTAAGGAACTGCTTGCCAATGTTGTTGCAAGTCAAATCGATATACACAGACGTTTTGGTGGTGTTGTGCCAGAAATTGCATCGCGTAATCATACACTAGCAATAGAAAATGTGGTAAAGGAAGCACTTGCAAAAGCACAAATGACTTTAGACGATATACAAGTGATAGGTGTAACTTATGGTGCAGGTCTGCTTGGTGCTTTGCTTATTGGTGTTAGTTTTGCAAAAAGTTTAGCATATAGTTTGCAAAAACCATTAATTGCTGTTAATCATATAAAAGGACATATTGCTGCAAATTATATTGCCTGTCCGGATTTAAAACCACCTTATATTTGTTTAATTGCAAGTGGTGGACATACTGCTATTTGCAAAGTGCAAGATTTAAATGAAATAGAAATTATAGGTTGTACTGTTGACGATGCTTGTGGAGAGGCTTTTGACAAAGTTGCTAGATGTTTAGGTTTGCCTTATCCTGGTGGTGTAGAAATTGAAAAACTTGCACTAAGCGGTAATTGTAATATAGAAATGCCGTTGCCATTTAAAGGTGAAGACCATTTTAATTTTAGTTATAGTGGACTAAAAACTGCGGTTATTAATTATATTCACAATAAAGAGCAAAAAGGCGAACAATATAATAAGGCTGATGTTGCAGCAAGTTTCCAAAGCCGTGCTATTGGTATGCTTGTTGATAATACTATTAGGGCAGCACTTAAATATGGCTATAAAACCATAGTAATAGCGGGTGGTGTTGGAGCAAATAAGTTGTTGCGTGCCAAAATGAGCGAACAAGGACAAAAACATAACATAAATGTTATTTATCCACCGCTTAATTTGTGTACAGATAATGCTGCTATGATAGCAAGCGAAACAAGAATACTTATAAAAAGCGGAGCAAAATGTGCAGATATAGATTTAGACGGCTCTGCAAATGTTAGAATATTTGATTAATATATTTTATATATAAAATTTATAGGCTATTTTTATATTGATAAGATGACTATAAATTAAAAAATTAAATTAATTGAAGATAGTTGAAATTATGTTAAAAACGAGGAATTCGACAGAAAACAAAATAAAACCACCTTATAAACTCATAGTATTGTTAGTTTTATCTGCTTTACTGTTTGTTGTGTTTTGCGGACTTGCAATTTTTTCTATAATTAAAAATGTAACTATATCACAAGCAAATTTTGTTATGGAACAAGCGACTTTGGTTCGTTATGAAAAAATGAAAGATAATGCTACTTTAACTGATGAAGCAAGTTATCAATTGATTTATAAGTTTGTTTCAAGTGATAATATAGTATATGAGGGTGTTTGGAAAGATTTTATAGCAGACGAAAATTATGCTAAAAGTAGGGTCGGAAAGAAAGTAGCCATTTATGTTGAGCATAATTTGCAAGAGCATAGTTTAAGTGAAGTTACTTATAAAAATCATTTGATATTTTTTGGTGTGCCAGCAATTGGTATGTTAATTTTATTTATAGATATAATTATTAAAGTAATGTTATATTATAAATATTATGTTTGTGGCATTAATAAAAACGAGGTTAAAGAACCAAAAAGAATGATAATACCTCATTGCGTATTTATATCTGTTTTTGGAATGTTGTTTGTGCTATTTGCAAGTAATTTAGGTGTTACTTTGGATAGTTATAAAAGTGTTGCTAATGCAAATTTTAATCAAGAAAAAGTTGAAATTGCTTTTTATACAAGGGATGTTCATACTCATACACGTAAAAGAGGAGGAGCGCAAACAAGTGAAACCAACCAAACATATTCTACATATTTTGAGTACGAAATAGATGGTAATCTATATTTATTTAACTATGAATCTCAAATTCAAGATGAAAACACTGCAAAAAATGAAATAGGCAGTGAGATTACTATTTATGTAGATAAAGACCAAGGCTTAATAGAATATGATTTAGACTCAAGTAAACATCTTTCTAGTTTTTGGATTTGTTTAGTAGCAACAATAGTGCTAGGAGCGATAACTTGTAATTCGCTTGTACGGATAATTTTGTATTTTATAGAATTAAGAAAAATGACCTCTCAAATAGAAAGACTGGCAAATGATAAGAATGTTGCAACAATAAATTAAGCCTAAAATTTTCTATTATTTCTTTTTATTCAAAAAATATTCTGACAATTATTAAAATTGTTTAAAATGTTTGACATTCTATATTATATTTGTTAGAATATCAAATATATGGTTATTCTTAGGTAAATTATGCCAAAATTTATGTATGGAATAATTATATTAAATAAGTTATAAACTGTTAGTATTTTGGTGCAAATCATTTGCTAACAGCAGTCAATAAAGGCATAGGTAGGTGTGCTGTATGCCGTATTGATAGCGCTGATTTTAAAGGAAGGCTATTAGTAAATAGGGTAGCAAAATCAAGTAAATTATTGCTTAAATTTAGGTGGATTTTATTTGAGTTTGAAATCGTATTTATTAGTAACAATAATTTTTAACTGGTCGCATACTTCAAATGAGTGTCCTTCAAGGGTTGCGGGAATTACTCATCCGATTTTATATTTTTTAAGGAGGTAAAAAAGAAATGCCAACTATTAACCAATTAATTAGGCAAGGTAGAAAGGACAAAGTTTCAAAGAGCAATGCCCCTATTATGGATGCAAATCCTCAAAAACGTGGTGTATGTCTTTCTGTTACTACAACTTCACCTAAAAAGCCAAACTCCGCATTGCGTAAAATTGCAAGGGTTCGTCTTGTAAATGGTCAAGAAGGTACAATTTATATTCCAGGTATTGGACATAATCTTCAAGAGCATAGCGTAGTTTTAATTCGTGGTGGTAGGGTTAGAGATTTACCAGGTGTTAGATATCACATTATCCGTGGTACTTTGGATGCATCAGGTGTCGCTAATCGTAAACAAGCAAGGTCTAAATATGGTGCTAAACGCCCTAAATAAACTTTGTAATCGGATGTTTAAAGCAACTTGACTGCTTTGCTTTTGTGATTTTTAGGCAGTCAAAATAATTATGGAGGTAATAAATTATGCCAAGAAGAAGTGGTGTTATAAAAAGAGATGTTCTTCCTGACCCAATGTATGGTAGCAAGGTTATTACAAAGTTAATAAACCAAGTTATGCTTGATGGTAAAAGAGGAACTGCTCAAAATATAGTTTATGGTGCTTTTGAAATTATTAAAAATAAATTGAATCAAGACCCTATGGAGGTTTTTGAGCAAGCACTAGAAAATGTTAAGCCTGTTTTGGAAGTTAAGGCTCGCCGTGTAGGTGGTTCAACTTACCAAGTTCCAATGGAAATTAGGGCTGAAAGAAGACAAACTCTTGCTATTCGTTGGATTGTTCTTTTTGCTAGAAAAAGAAACGAAAAAACAACAGTAGAGAAACTTGCTGGCGAATTAATGGATGCTTACAACAATTCAGGTAACTCTGTGAAGAAAAAAGATGATATGCACAGAATGGCTGAGGCTAACAAAGCATTTGCACATTATCGTTGGTAATCTTAATTTGATTTTTAGGAGGGCATTATGCCAAGAGAATTTTCGTTAGAAAATACAAGAAATATAGGTATTATGGCGCATATTGATGCTGGTAAAACTACTACATCTGAGCGTATTTTGTATTATACTGGTCGTGTTCACAAAATTGGTGAAACTCACGATGGTAGTGCTACTATGGACTGGATGGTACAAGAGCAAGAACGTGGTATTACTATTACATCTGCTGCAACATCTACTCAATGGAGAGGTACTCGTATTAACCTTATTGATACTCCAGGACACGTTGACTTTACTGTTGAGGTAGAAAGAAGTTTGCGTGTACTTGATGGTGCTGTTGCATTATTCTGTGCTAAAAGTGGTGTAGAACCACAATCAGAAACTGTTTGGAGACAAGCAACTAAATATGGTGTTCCTCGTATTGCTTTCGTTAACAAAATGGACCGTCAAGGTGCTGATTTTGCAAACGTTGTGCAAATGATGAAAGACCGTTTAAAAGCAAACGCAGTTCCTGTTCAATTGCCTATTGGTAAAGAAGATAATTTTATCGGACAAGTTGACGTTATTGAAATGAAGGCTGTTATTTATGATAAAGATGATAAAGATGGTACTAAGTTTGAATTAACTGATATTCCAAGTGATATGCAAGCAGATGCTGAGGCAGCAAGAGAACTTCTTATTGAGTCAATTTCTGATTATGATGAAGAAATTATGGTTAAATTCCTAGAAGGTGAAGAAATTTCTTCTGATGAAATCAAAGCAGCATTGCGTAAAGCAACTATAGATATGGCTATTACTCCAGTATTCTGTGGTAGTGCTTATCGTAACAAGGGTGTACAAGCATTGATGGATGCTATCGTTGATTATCTACCATCTCCACTTGATGTACCACACATTAAAGGTACTAACCCTGATACAGGTGCAGAGGAGGAAAGAATTTCTTCTGATGATGAACCAATGGCTGGTTTGGCATTTAAAATTGTTGCAGACCCTTATGGTAAACTTGCATTTTTCAGATTATATAGCGGTAAATTAACTAGTGGTTCTTATGTATACAACGCATCAAAAGGTAAAAAAGAGCGTATTGGACGTATCGTTCGTATGCACTCTAACTCAAGAACAGAGGTTAATGAGGTTTATGCTGGTGATATCGTTGCTATCGTAGGACTAAAAGATACTACAACTGGTGATACTTTGTGTGACCCAGACCACCCAATTCATTTGGAGAGTATGGATTTCCCAGAGCCAGTTATTAAAGTTGCTATCGAGCCAAAAACTAAGGCTGGACAAGAAAAAATGGGTATGGCTTTGGTAAAACTTGCTGAAGAAGACCCAACATTCAAAACTTATACAGACCAAGAAACAGGTCAAACTATCATTGCTGGTATGGGTGAGTTACACCTAGAGATTATCGTTGATAGATTACTTCGTGAGTTTAAAGTTGAGGCTAACGTTGGTCAACCTCAAGTTGCTTATCGTGAGACTATTCGTAGCACTGTTGATAGTGAAGGTAAATTTATCCGTCAGTCTGGTGGTTCTGGTCAATATGGTCACTGCCGTGTAACACTTATGCCTGGTGAGCCTGGTTCAGGTGTTGTTATTGAAGATAAGACTGTAGGTGGTTCTATTCCTAAGGAATATATCCCTGCTGTTGATAAAGGTATTCGTGAGGCTGCTTTAAGTGGTATTCTTGCTGGATATGAATTAGTTGACTTTAAAGTTACTATCAATGATGGTTCTTACCACGAAGTTGACTCTTCAGAAATGGCTTTCAAAATCGCTGGTAGTATGGCACTAAAAGAAGGTGCTAAAAAAGCAAACCCTGTATTGTTAGAGCCTATTATGGCTGTTGACGTTGTTACACCTGACGAATATTTAGGTGATGTTATCGGTACTATCAATGGTCGTCGTGGTAACATTAAAACAATGGAAATGAGAGGTGGAGACCAAGCAATTTCTGCTGAAGTTCCACTAAGCGAAATGTTCGGTTACGCAACTGTTCTTCGTTCAACTTCTCAAGGTAGAGCAGGATTCTCTATGCAATTCTCTCACTATGCTGAAGTACCAAGAAGTGTAGCAGAAAAAATTATTGGCGAAAGAGCCAAAAAGTCATAATTGCTAATTTGCAATTTGATTAATACTAAATAATTTAAATTTAGTATTGCTTTAAAGTATTAAATATCATTAGATATATTTAATAACTTACAAAAACAATAATCAATATTTATTATTGTACAAAAATAAAAAAACATTATAAATTGAATTTTTTAGGAGGATTTACAAATATGGCTAAAGCTAAATTTGAAAGAAACAAGACCCATGTAAACATTGGTACTATCGGTCACGTTGACCATGGTAAGACTACTCTTACTGCTGCTATCACTATGTATAGTGCTGCTAAGGGATTTGCTGACGCAATGAAGTATGACGAAATTGATAAGGCTCCAGAAGAGAGAGAGCGTGGTATTACAATTAATACTGCTCACGTTGAGTATCAAACTGCTACTCGTCACTATGCACACGTTGACTGCCCAGGACACGCAGACTATGTTAAAAACATGATTACTGGTGCTGCACAAATGGACGGCGCTATCCTAGTTGTTGCTTCAACTGATGGTCCAATGCCACAAACTCGTGAGCACATCTTGCTTGCTCGTCAAGTAGGTGTTCCTTACATCGTTGTATTTATGAACAAAACTGACTTAGTTGATGATGAAGAACTTCTTGAGTTAGTTGAGATGGAAATCCGTGACCTTCTTACTGAGTATGGTTTCCCTGGCGATGATACTCCAATCATTAAAGGTTCTGCATTCAAGGCTCTTGAGGCTGCTTCAAACGGCAATGCTGATGACCCTGCATGTGCTTGCATCGCTGAACTTCTTGATGCTGTTGATGCTTATATCCCAGCACCAGAACGTGATACTGATAAGCCTTTCTTAATGCCAGTTGAGGACGTATTTACTATTACTGGTCGTGGTACTGTTGCTACTGGTAGAGTAGAACGTGGTTGCATCAAAATGCAAGACCAAATCGAAATCGTTGGTATTAAAGATACAGTTAAAACAACATGTACTGGTATTGAAATGTTCAGAAAACTTCTTGATGAGGCATTTGCTGGTGATAACGTTGGTCTATTGCTTCGTGGTATTCAAAGAACTGATATTGAACGTGGTCAAGTACTTGCTAAACCAGGTTCAATCAACCCTCACACTTCTTTTGCTTCTCAAGTTTACGTATTAACAAAAGAAGAGGGTGGTCGTCATACTCCATTCTTCAATGGTTACCGTCCACAATTCTACTTCAGAACTACAGACGTTACTGGTTCTATCAAATTGCCTGCTGGTGTAGAAATGGTTATGCCTGGTGATAACATTGATATGGATATCGAACTTATCACTCCAATCGCTATCGAAGAAGGTCTACGTTTCGCTATCCGTGAAGGTGGTAGAACTGTAGGTTCAGGCGTTGTTTCTAAAATTATTAAGTAATTTAGAAAACTACTGATTTTTATTAAATATGATATTAAGCAAAAAAATGCTCTAGTAAAACTAGAGCATTTTTTGTTGTAAAATAATTATAATATAATTTAAGTTTAAATTTTAATAGTGTTGTTTTGGTAAAATAAATGTTAAATATAGAGTTTATATTTTGCTATTTGGGGGTAATAAAACCACTAGATATTCTAGTGGTTTTTTAGGTTGTTTATTTATTGATATTGTGTAACGGATTTAATTAGTTTGTTTATTTAGTATTATATCTTCATAATCTACTAAAAGAGTATTATAAAGTTCAAATATATCATCAAAACAATTGATTTTTAGTTTTTTGTGCACCTTATCAAACTGCCATTGTTTAACATTGTAAATATGGAAGAAAGGAAACCATTTTATACCTTTATTAAAGTGTTTAATTATTGTATCTTCTTTTGGTAATCTCTGCTCATTAAATTTGTCATCTAAAATAAGCATACTTGTTTTGCTTCTATACAAAGCAGTTTGGTCTGGCATTTTAAACCATTTAGTATTTACTAAATCACGGCATTTTTCAAATAGATTATTCTGTATAGCAAGTTTTCGGTTAAATAAAGTTACTCCTGCATTAAAGTAATCTTTTGCTATCCAAAATTTACCCATATAGTCAAGAGCAGAGGCAAATTCGTAGTTTTCTATATCTATATTATATAACAACGAAATATCCCCACAAGCCATAATATCGCTATCAAGATAAAGAATTTTATCAGACAAATCTAGTTTGTCTGTAAGTAATCTTATTAATGTATAAGGCGAATAATCATTTTTTTGGTTTTTGCCATTCAAAAGTTGTTTAAATAGTGTAGTTACATCCATTAATATAACATTGCTTAGAGGATTACTTTCTTTTACTATTTTGTCTAGTAAGTTTGCTTGTTCTTGTGTTACGCAAGTAAACATAGGTTTTAACTCAGTATAATCTAATGTTGTAATGTAAATTGTTAAAGGACCTTTATAATGTTTTAAAATAGATAAAACTCCTAAAAGCATTCCTTTAAAAATAGCACTATTGCCAGAAAACATTATGTTAACCATTTTGATTCTCCTCTTCCTTTGCTGTTATGTTATCATTGTTTGTGCTGTCGTTTACCATAATACTTAGGTCAACAACATTTGTATTATCTGTGTTTATGTTGTTAATAGTTGTGTACTTTTGAAATTTTAGAGTTCTTTTTTCCAATACTAAATAGTCAATAAAACTTACAAGCATCAAGCCATAATAGGTTAGTATTCGCCATAGTAGCATACCGCTTGCACCTAAATCTTTTGTAATACCACTTGCAATAAAAACAAAAATTGAGGTAAAAGCAAACTCTATTCCACCACTGCCACCTGGTGTTGGAATAAACACACAAGTAGTAATTGCAAAAGAAGTGCCACATATTACAAAAAATAAATCTTTATAACTTATACCAATATTAAATGAACGTAATATATAAAAAGTTATTG
>CAJTNW010000022.1 GCA_910577795.1 uncultured Christensenella sp. | reverse complement strand
AACAAGATATCTATAGAATTATTCTACTAAAATAAAACAAAAGAGAATGGATATTTCCATTCTCTTTTGTTTTGTAA
The DNA here is from genome assembly GCA_910577795.1 of uncultured Christensenella sp. Taxonomy (GTDB): domain Bacteria; phylum Bacillota; class Clostridia; order Christensenellales; family UBA3700; genus MGBC100798. The sequence continues at coordinate 26,914 of CAJTNW010000022.1, read as the reverse complement.
ATTGTTATGTTTCATTATTTAATAATAGTCTTATATAAAATGATTAAATTTTTTAGATGTAAAAGTATCATTTTTTAAAAGGTTGAAACTCTTTATCAACTAAGCCGTCACAAAGTTCCTCGTGTTTTGCAACAATGCCAGATTTTACAGAAGACTGACCATATTTAGCACGGATTTGGTCAAGTGATTTGTCTAGATTTTCTCGTTTGTTATGAGGTTTATCAAAAAAAGATGTTTGTCTTATATCGCTTGGTGTTAATTTGTAAGTATAAACACCTAATTGTCTTATTGGTGGGTCTTTTTTAAAATTGTGTATGCTTTTTAATAGAGCAATTGCTTCTTCCTCAATATCGCCTGCGTTACAAGTGCTATAACCTAAAAGTTTATTTTTATGTGTGCCATTTAAGGAACAATATCTAATACTTATCCCAATGCCATTTGCAATTAGTTTGTGTTTTCTAAGTCTAATGGCTACCATTTCGGAAAGTGAGGTTAAAACAGCCTCTGCTTCGCTTATGTTAGTAATATCAAAAGGTGTTGTGGTGCTATTGCCTACACTTTCTGGCACATGCTTTTGGTCGGCATATCTAATTTCTTCAGTTTCTATACCATTTGCAAAGTCATGCAATTTTTTGCCATTTATACCAATATATTGTTGCAAAGTAATTGCATCGTATTTTGCAAGTTCTCCAATAGTGTTAATGCTAAGTTGTTTAAATAATTTAGCAGTTTGTCTTCCTACCATAAGTAAATCAGAAACAGGAAGATTCCATATAATATCTTTGTAATTTGTTTTATCAATAACAGTTACTGCATCAGGTTTTTTGTAGTCTGAACCAAGTTTTGCAAAAATTTTAGTAAAAGATACTCCAACAGAAATGGTTATGCCTAATTCTTTTTTTACACGTTCTCTAAGTGTGTTTGCAATTTTTTCACCACTTCCAAACAAATTTTCAGATTCTGTGCAGTCTAGCCAACATTCGTCAATACCAAAAGATTCAACTTTATCTGTGTATTCGCTGTAAATTGCAAAAAGTCTATTACTAATTGCAACATATTCATCATAATGAGGGGCAACAAAAACTATATCAGGACACTTTTGTCTTGACTGCCAAATAGGTTCGCCTGTTTTGACTCCTGCTTTTTTTGCAAGTTCCGATTTTGCTAAAACAATACCATGTCGTTTTTCGGGATTACCGCAAACAGCCACTGGTTTATCTTTTAGTTCCGGATTTAGCATAATTTCAACAGATGCGTAAAAATTGTTAGCATCACAATGTAGTATAGTTGCCATATATTCCTTTATTGATTTTTTTGTAATGAAACTAATTGTTTGTATAATATAATTTTGCATAACATAAAGTTATACAAGTAATAATATACCCCTTAAATATGTTGTAATATAAGTTTTAAAAATTTTAATTAGTTTAAATTGTATTATTGCCATATTTAGTATAACGCAAAATATTATAAAATACAAGTATATATTATTAAAACTTTTTATCAGGTATTGTAAATGAATAAAATTGTTTAAAAATTTTAATATTCTTCATAATGTAGATTATAAATGCTTAAAAACACATATTTTCTAAACTCTTTAATAAAAATATCTGCATAATGTGGATAAAAGTTAATTTTTGCAATACTACTTGATTTATTTTGTAATATAGTGTATACTAAAATTAATATATATATGTTATAAGCATATAGTTATATAATAAAAAATAAAAATATAAACAACCTTAAATAAATGTAAAAATATTTTGTTAGGTTGTAGGCTTATAAAGTAAAAAATATTGTCTTGCTTTTTTAAGGGGCAATGTTTTTAAAAATTAATAATGGAGATTAATAATGAAAAAAGTTACCAAGGCTGTTATACCTTGTGCAGGATTTGGAACGCGATTTTTACCAATAACTAAATCTGTGCCAAAGGAAATGTTGCCAGTTGTGGATACTCCATCTCTTGATATAATTGTTGATGAGTGTATTAATAGTGGTATAACGGATATTTTAATTATTTTAGGCAAAAATAAAAAGTGTATAGAAGATTATTATGACTATGCACCAGAACTTGAAAAGATTTTGAACAAAGGCAATAAGGCAGGAAAGATTAAAGTAATAAATGATTTGGCTGACAAGGCGAACTTTTATTATTGTAGACAAAAGGAAATGAATGGTTCTGCCATGGCAGTGCTTGCTAGTGAGTCATTTGTTGGTGATGAGCCGTTTGCTGTTGTGTATGGTGATGACATTGTGTACAATGAATGTGGAATTCCTGCTATTGGACAATTAATAGAAGCACATTATGCTACGGGCACAAGTATTTTAGGTGTTCAAGAAGTTGCACCTGAAGAGGCTATAAAGTATGGTGCAGTTATTAAAGGTGGACAAAAAGGCAGATATTGTGAGATGAAAGGAGTAATTGAAAAACCTGCTTTGGAAGAATTGCCATCTACATTAGTCTCATTAGGTAGATATGTACTTACTCCAGACGTTTTTGAGTATATTAGAAATACTAAACCTACAAAAAATGGTGAGGTATATTTGACAGATACAATAAATGCTATGGCAAAGTCAGTTGGTGTGTTTGCCTACGAATTTGAAGGCAAAAGATATGATACTGGCGATAAGTTTGGATATTTGCAAGCCAATATTGAATATGGCTTAAGAAATGAAGAAATTGGTGAAAGTCTTGCTGCATATATAAAGGAACTTGCAAAAACATTGTAAAATGTACTTTTTATAAAAGATGTTTTGTTTGTACAATAATTATTTTTAAGTTGTTGATTTGGTTATTTTAAAAATGTTATTGTTAATACTAATGATTAATTGGTTTTAGGTAAAGGAGATAAAAATGTTTAGTATTTTGAGTGCTATTGAAACAGAAACAATTATTGGAATTGTTGCGATAATTGTAATTGTTATTTCTGTTGCTATTATTGTTGCAACTGCTATAAGAAACTATTTATTGCATAAAAAAATGATTGCTGAAAATGGCGGTGACGAAAGTTTTATTGATAATGACGAAGTGCAAGAAATCAATGGCGAAGAAGTGAATCTAGCAGTTGTAGAAGAGAGTAATCCTGCTATTACTGCTGAAGATAGAGAAAATGCAGAGCAAATTGAGGAAGTTAAAGAAGAATTTGCAGGCGAAGAGTTGGTGGATGAAAGCGAAGTTCAGGAAATAAATGTTGAAGTTCAAAATGAAAGCGCGGACGAAAATCAAACACAACTTTCTGTTGACGATATGAAAAGTGCTAAAATTGAAGAAGATAATGTGACTGAATCTACTGATAATATTAAAAATGAATAACATTATGTTATAAAAAATTAATATGTAGTGTTAATTAAACAATTAATTATATAGAGAGGCTATTTATGGATATTAATGATGCTATTAATCAATTTATTACATTTAGTTTTGTAAATGATAAAATATTGAATAATGATAGTGCTTGTAATAATGGTTGTATAATTGTGAATGATTCGCCTAACGAAACTATTGAAGAAGACGATGAGTAATAAATGTTTTAACAAATAAAACTATTTTAAAAATGTATTGATAATGTTGTATTTGACATTGAAACGAATTGCATAAATGTGCAATTCGTTGTTTTTTTGTAAATGAAAAAAATATGCTTAATTTTCAATGGTTTTGTTGAAAAATCATTGAAATTGCTTGGTTTTTTTATATAGTAGTAAGATAATGGTTGTAATAAATTTATTTTCTACGTATAGTAGAATTATACTAATATCTACATAAAGTAGATAAAGTAATTGGCAGTTATACCATATATCTTGTATAATAAATATTATTGCAGAGTCTTTAGGTGTAAAGTTGAGTTTAAGCAATGACTATAGCAAATATTTGATTTTGTGTATTATTCAAGGTGATTTATTAAAGTGCTTTCTTTATCACATTTAATTTGTGGTTTGAATTTAAGTTTTAATTTATGCAATACAAAAAACACGTATCTATGTAGGTAATTAGTACACATATTTAGTGGTATTACTCGCTATGTCATATTGTTTTTAATAAATTTGATGGTTTATGCTATTTGCACAATAAATTTAGGGATTTGCAAATAAAAAGGGATATTTGGCAAAAATTGTTGAGGAAAAAATAATAAATAAGAGTTTTTCTATTGACATTGTTTGTAAAAATTGCTAGAATACTAATGTACACTATTATAGATAAAATAATATTAATAAAATTATATAGCAAATGTAGTGTATAAATGCTTAAACAAAATAGCAAATATTATTTGTTGATATTTATTTGAGCGAATAAATTTTGCTAATAAATCAAATACTAAAATAAAAATTAAATTGCATAGATATACGGAGGTTACTATGAACAGAAAAATTACTATTATTGGTGCAGGTAGCGTTGGTGCTTCAATTGCCTATACTGCGGTGGTTAAAGGCGTTGCAAGCGAAATAGTGCTTATCGACATTAACAAGGACAAAACATTGGGCGAGGCAATGGATATTCGTCAAGGTATTCCATTCTGCACACCATGTGATATATATGCTGGGGATTATCCTGATGCGGTTGGCAGTGATATTGTTGTTATTACATCAGGTATTCCAAGAAAACCTGGTCAATCAAGAATTGATTTGACTCAAACAAATGTAAACATTATCAAAGATATTGCAAAAAATATCGTTCCTTATGCAAAGGATGCATTGTATGTTATCGTTAGTAACCCCGTAGATATTATGACTTATGTGTTTACAAAAGTTTCTGGTATTCCAGAGGAAAGAGTTTTTGGTTCAGGTACTTTGCTTGATACTTCAAGATTACGTTCTAGTTTGGCAGACCATCTTGCAGTAAGTCAAAAGAGCATACATGCTTATGTTTTAGGTGAGCATGGTGATAGTTCTTTTGTACCTTGGTCAATTGCTCAAGTAGGTTGTGTAAATCTTGTTGATTACAAAAACAAATTTAGTTGTAAAGACCAAAAGGAGTTCGATTTTGATAAACAAGAAATTGAAACTTATATGAAAAAATCTGGTGGTATGATTATTCAAAGAAAAGGCGCAACTTTTTATGCTATAGCAATTAGTGTTTGTCATTTACTTGAGTGCATTTTCTCTCAAAGCAACACTGCTATGACAGTGTCTTCAATGATGCATGGTGAATATGGTATTGAAGATGTTTGTTTGAGTATTCCATTTATTGTTGGACCAGACGGTATTTGCGGTAAAATTTTGCCAGATTTAACACAAGAGGAAATTGAAAAACTGCATAATAGTGCAAATATGCTTAAAGGTGTTATATCTCAAATTGAAATTTAATTTTAAAAATCGTTTAGATTAAAATTAGTATTGACATAAAAATGTGCTGTGAATATTAGGCACGAAATTAAAAATGATTTATTATCAGTGGAGGTAATATGATTTATAGTTATTATCCTGGCTGTACCCTAAAAACAAAAGCAAAGGAACTTGATATGTATGCAAGAAAATCTCTTGAAACATTGGGTATAGAGATAGAGGAACTTGATAATTGGCAGTGTTGCGGAGGAGTTTATCCTTTAGCAAAAGACGAAATCGCTACTAAGTTGTCATCAATTAGAACACTAAATCAAGCAAAAGAACTTGGTCGTCCACTTTTGACACTTTGCTCTGCTTGTCATCATGTTTTAACACGTGTAAACAATGATATGAAGACAAATAGCGATATAAATATGAGGGCAAACAACTATTGTGCTTTTGACGAGCCATACAACGGTGAAACAGAAGTTATTCATTTTTTGACATTGTTAAAAGATGTTGTAGGTTTTGATAATCTTGCAAAAAAAGTTGTTAATCCGTTAAAAGGTCGCAAAATTGGTGCATATTATGGCTGTTTGCTTTTAAGGCCAAGTAGCGAACTTGCGTTTGACGACCCTGAAAATCCAAGTATTTTGGAAGATTTTATTAAGGCTTTGGGTGCAACTCCTGTTGTTTATCCTTTCCGTAATGAATGTTGTGGTGGTTACATATCCGTTACTAAGCCAGAGCAAGCCGGTAAAAATGTGGAAAAAATTATTAGTTCTGCAAAATATAAAGGTTGTGAGGAACTTATAACTGCTTGTCCTCTTTGTATGTATAATTTAAATGCTAACGCAAAAGAGGATAACAAAATTGAAGTAAAATACTTTACTGAACTTTTGGCTGAGGCCTTGGGTGTAAAGTAAGGAGGGACTATGAAAAATAATATGGAACTTGCAAACGAAGTTATTCGTATTAGTGGTGCAAACCCAATTAGATGTATGAAATGTGGTAAATGCTCAGCATCTTGTCCTTCATTTAATGAGATGGAGTACCCTCCTCATAAATTTGTAGATATGGTAGTACATGGCAGAATAGATGAACTTATGGAAAGTAAATCAATTTTTCATTGTTTAAGTTGTTTTGCGTGTGTAGAAAGATGCCCAAGAGGTGTTGAGCCTGCAAGAATTGTAGAGGCAATAAGAGTGGTTAAGCAAAGACAAATTGGTGAGAATTATTTGGATGCAAATGATATTCCCGCTATTATAGATGAGCAAATCCCTCAGCAAGCATTGGTAAGTGCTTTTAGAAAATTCAAGAAATAGAGGAGAGGACAAAAGTGCTAAAGATAGGTGTATTTGTATGTTGGTGTGGTAGTAATATTGCAGCAACTGTAGATGTAAAACAGGTTGTCGAGGCTGTTAAGTTGCAACAAGGTGTAGTTTTTGCAACAGATTATCAGTATATGTGTTCTGAGGCTGGACAACTTATTATGCGTAACGCAATAGAAGAATATAAACTTGATGGTGTAGTTATCTGTTCTTGTTCTCCAAGAATGCACGAAGGTACTTTCCGTAAAAATGCGGAAAGAGCAGGTCTTAACCCATTTATGGTTGAGATAGCAAATATTCGTGAGCATTGTTCTTGGATACATAAAAATATAGAAGAGGCTACTATCAAGGCTATTGCACTTGCAAACGCAGCAATAGCAAAAGTAAAATTAAACGCACCACTAATTAGTGGCGAAAGTCAAGTTACAAAAAGGGCTTTGGTTATTGGTGGTGGTATTGCAGGTATTCAAACTGCACTAGATATTGCAGAGGCAGGTTATCAAGTTGATATTGTAGAAAAAAGTCCTACAATTGGCGGTAATATGGCAAAACTTGATAAAACTTTCCCAACTTTGGACTGTTCTGCTTGTATTTTAACCCCAAAAATGGTTGATGCTGCCGCTAATCCTAATATTGAATTATTAACTTATAGTGAGGTTGAAAAAGTTACTGGTTTCGTTGGTAATTTTAAGGCTACTATTCGTAAAAAAGCAAGATATATTAATACAGATTTATGTACTGGTTGTGGCGACTGTATGGCTAAATGTCCTTCTAAAAAGGGCAAAAACGAGTTTAATTGCGGATTAAATAACAGACCTGCTATTTACATTCCATTTGCTCAGGCTATTCCTAATGTTGCAGTAATTGACCCAGTTCAATGTATTAAAATAACAAAGGATAAATGTGGACTTTGCCAAACTGTATGTTCTGCAAAGGCTATTGATTATAAGCAACAAGACGAGATTATCGAAAGAGAATATGGTGCTATTGTTGCTGCAACTGGTTATAAACCAATTAAACTTGATAAGTTTGACGAGTATGGTTATAGCCAAAGCAAAGATGTTATAACAAGTTTGGAATTAGAAAGATTAATGAATGCTGCTGGTCCTACTGGTGGTAAACTTGTAAAACCAAGTGATGGTTCTCACCCTCACACTATTACTTTTATTCAATGTGTTGGTTCAAGAGATATTAGTGGTAGAGGTAAATGCTATTGCTCTAAGATATGCTGTATGTATACTGCAAAGCATGCAATGCTTATTCGTGATAAATACCCTGATGTTAAAGTTAATGTATTTTATATTGATGTAAGAACTCCTGGTAAAAACTATGACGAGTTTTATCGCAGAGCGGTAGAAGAGTATAATGTAAATTATATTAAAGGTCAAGTTGGTAAAGTTTATGAGAGTGATGGACATCTTGTATTGCAAGCAAGTGATTTGTTGAATAACGAACAAATTTTAGTAAATTCTGATATGGTTGTACTTGCTACTGCAATTGAGGCTGATGAGTCTGCTAAAAAGGTTGCATCAATGCTTACAGCAAGTATTGATACAAATAATTTCTTGACAGAGGCACACGCAAAATTGCGTCCAGTTGAAAGTCCTACTGCAGGTATTTTCCTATCTGGTGTTTGTCAAGGACCAAAAGATATTCCAGAAACAGTATCTCAAGCAAGTGCTTGTGCTGCAAAAGTTATTGGACTTTTGAGTAAAAATAAATTGGTTACAAACCCTTGTGTATCTCATAGTGACGAATTGTTGTGTAATGGTTGCTCTAACTGTGCAAATGTTTGTCCTTATGGTGCAATTGGTTATGAAACAAAACTTATTAATGACCACGGAATTAGAGAAAACAGAAGAGTGGCTGTTGTTAACCCTGCTTTGTGTCAAGGTTGTGGTGCTTGTACAGTTGCTTGTCCTTCAGGTGCTATGGACTTGTTCGGTTTCTCAAATAGTCAAATTATGGCGGAGGTAGAGGCAATATGCAAGAAGTAAAAGAATTTAAGCCTACAATAGTAGCATTTTGTTGCAATTGGTGTAGTTATGCAGGTGCAGATTTGGCAGGTTCAAGCAGATTATCTTACCCTGCAGATGTAAAAATTATTAGAGTACCATGCTCTGGCCGTGTAAATCCATTGTTTATACTTAAGGCTTTTGAAAGAGGTGCTGACGGAGTAATAATTTGTGGTTGCCACCCAGGTGACTGCCATTATAGTACTGGTAATTATTACACAAGAAGAAGACTTGCACTTTTGTACAGTATGTTAGATTATATGGGTATTGAAAGAAAACGTACTCGTGTAGAATGGGTATCTGCAGCAGAAGGTGTTAAATTTTCTACAGTTATGAACAAGTTTGTTGAAGATATTAGAAATCTTGGCGAATGTGTTAAATTAGGAGATATAAGATGCAAGGATTAGAATTAAAATTAAAAACAAGATTACAAGAACTTTTGGATAATGGCACAGTTGACTGCGTTATCGGTTATACAAAAGGTGAATTTATTTATGATACAACTCCTGCCATCTTTACTAAAGAAAGCGGATTAGATGGCTTTGTGTTTAATAGTTTTTGTGGTGCTAATTTAAGCAAGTATTTGGTTTCTCAAATTACATCTGACAAAAAGTTTGCTGTAATTTTAAAACCTTGCGATACATATAGTATGAACCAACTTATTACAGAACACAGAGTAAACAGAGATAATATTTATATTATTGGTGTTGGTTGCAGCGGTCATCTTGATATTGACAAAATTAAAGCACAAGATATAAGTGGTATTACAAATGTTATTGATAATGATAATAATATAATTATTAATACTATTTATGGTGATAGCAAAATAGAAAAAGCAAGTGTATTACTTTCTAAATGTCAGTCTTGCAAAGGCTCAGAACATAAAATTGCAGATGAAATTATTGGTGAAGAGATAAAAACTCCAGTATGTGACGCAAGATTTGACGGAGTTAAAAAGTTAGAGGCAATGACTGCAGAAGAAAGATTTGCTTTTTGGAAATCAGAACTTTCAAAATGTATAAGATGTAATGCTTGTCGTAATATTTGTCCTGCTTGTACTTGTCGTACTTGTGTGTTTGACAATGCAAGAAGTAATGTTACTGCAAAAGCAAATGCTACAGAGTTTGAAGAAAAAATGTTCCATATTATAAGGGCTTTCCATGTTGCTGGCAGATGTACAGACTGTGGTGAATGTTCAAGAGTATGTCCACAAAGTATACCACTACATTTGTTAAATCGTAAATTTATTAAGGATATTAATGAGTTTTATGGTGATTATCAAGCAGGTGAAGTGGCAGAACAACGTAATCCACTTGTTAACTTTACTGAAGGCGATTTAGAAGCAACAGTTATAAGCGATAAGGAGGGTAAATAATGAAAAAATTAGCGTTATCTAACCTTAATAGTTTATACAATGCTATTAATGAAAAAATGAAATTGTATTTGCCTATAGAAATAAGCGGTGCAGTTAACTTTGGTGAATGGAGCGAAGGTGTTAATGTTAATCTTAACAAGATGACAATAAAGAGTGCAAAAGATGCTTTCTTCCCTCAATGTGAAGATTTATCTAACTTTAAAAAAGATGGCAAACACATTATTGTAGAGCAAGGCGACTTAGTTAGTGAAAATTTTGTTATCTTTGGTGTTAGGGCTTGTGATGTACGTGCTTTTCATATATTAGATACAGTATTTTTAGAAGGATTTTTGGATACTTTTTATGAGGCAAGACGTAAACATGGTATAGTTATATCTTTATCTTGTACAAAACCTGAGGAAAGTTGTTTTTGTACTAATTTTGGTATTGACCCTGCACAGCCTAAGGGAGATGTTGAAAGTTACATAGTAGGTGATTATATTTACTTTAATCCTGTAACAGATAAAGGTGTAGAGTTTATAAATATGTTTGGCACATTATTTGCTGAATGCGATGAAAAAGCAGTAAATGATAGTAAGGCAAAAACAAAAGAGATAGTAAGCAAATTGCCACTAAATAATCTCCCATTAAATGAGTTTGGCGGAGATAAATTGGATGCTTTGTTTAATAGACCAGAATGGCAAGGCTTATCAGAGAGTTGTATTGGTTGTGGTACTTGTACTTATGTTTGTCCAACTTGTCAATGCTATGATGTAAGAGATTATAAGACAAATAGTGGTATAAAAAGATTCCGTTGTTGGGATTCTTGTATGAGAAAAGACTTTACAATGATGGCACATGGTACTAATAGACCAAGCCACATGCAAAGGTTCCGTCAAAGATTTATGCACAAACTGGTATATCATCCAGCAAACCATAATGGCGAATACTCTTGTGTAGGCTGTGGCAGATGCGTTGCTAAATGCCCTGTTTCAATGAATATTGTTAAAGTTATGAAAACTTTGGGAGGTAATAAATAATGAGCGAAATTATTAAAGACGAATTAGTACCTCATGTAGCAAAAGTTATAAGTGTTCGCACAGATACAAATGATGTAAAAACTTTTGGTGTTGTTGGCATAGATGGCGGAATTATGTTTGACCACAGACCTGGTCAGTGTGCTATGGTATCTATCCCAGGAGTTGGTGAGGCTATGTTTTCAATTACTTCATCTCCAACTAATACTGAATTTAAAGAGTTTTCTATTAAAAGATGCGGTATTTTGACAGAGGCTATTCACCAATTGGAAGTAGGTGATGAAATTACTGTTAGAGGACCTTATGGAAAGCCTTTCCCAGTAGACGATGCTTTTGCTAAAAAGAATTTGTTGTTTATTGCTGGTGGTATTGGTATTGCTCCATTACGTTCAGTAATAAATTATGTAAGAGCAAACAGAGATAATTATGGTCATGTAGATGTGCTTTATGGTGCAAGAAGTTCAGGTGACTTAGTAGACTATGAAGAAATGACTAAGGAATGGGCAAATGATAAAGACTTTAACGTTTATGTTACAATTGACAGACCTGAAGAAGGCTGGGGTGGTAATGTAGGTTTTGTTCCTTCTTATCTTAAAGAGTTAGGGTTTGATAATAATCGTACTGCTGTTATTTGCGGTCCTCCTATTATGATTAAGTTTGTACTTCAAGGATTAATTGAAATGGGATTTGACAAAACTCAAGTTTACACAACACTTGAATTAAAAATGAAGTGCGGTATTGGTAAATGTGGTAGATGCAATATTGGTTCTAAATTTGTTTGTAAAGATGGTCCTGTATTTAGATGCGATGAGATTGACGAACTTCCAAATGAATATTAAGATAAATTATATTTAAATTGCTGTAAAAATAAAAATATAAATAAATTTGTAGCAAAGGCTACAATAACTTAAGAAAGAGGTTAAATATTATGAAAGAAATGGTAAATATTTACATAATGGGTAAGTTGTATAGTGTACCAGCAGAACTTACTATTATGAATGCTATGGAATATGCAGGGTACAAACATATTCGTGGTTGTGGTTGCAGAGCAGGTTTTTGTGGTGCTTGTGCTACTATTTACAGAATTGCGGGAGAGAGTGAATTGAAGTTTGCTTTGGCTTGCCAAACAAAGGTAGAAAACAATATGTATATTGCTAGTATCCCTTATTTCCCAACTCAAAAGGCACAATACAATATGAATGAGATTAAACCAACTGAGCAAATTATGATGCAGTTGTATCCAGAAATTTATAGTTGTATTGGTTGTAATGCTTGTACTAAAGCATGTCCACAAAACTTAAATGTTATGCAATATATTGCTTATGCACAAAGAGCAGAGTTTGCAAAATGTGCTGAGGAATCTTTTGACTGCGTATCTTGTGGTATGTGTTCTAACAGATGCCCTGCAGGTATATCTCATAGATTAGTATCATTGCTTGCAAGACGTCTTAATGGTAAGTACATTATGCCAAAGAGTGAGCATCTTGAAAAGAGAGTTAATGATATTTTGAATGGCGAGTATCTTGATATGCTTGAAAAAGTAGCAAACAAGCCTTTAGAAGAAATTGAAGAACTTTATAATAATCGTGATATGGAACAAAAATAAGGAGAGTGGCGTATGTATACTGATGAAATGTTAGAATCAATGAAGAAAGTTGAACTTTCTCGTGAAAAAAGAATTGGTGTTGTACCAAGACGTATGACTGCAGAAGAAAAAGATATTCTTCTTGCTGAAAATCATCCAGACTATATTGAGAGTGCGTTCACTACTCTTAGTGTGGGTGCAAACAAAGGTCAAAAAGTACCTTGTGCTTTAGCAGATTTATTGCAAGGCAAAAGCCGTGTATTGGGCAAAAAGATAGATTTAAAAAAGATTAAATACGAATCTGATGTGCTTATTATTGGTGGTGGTGGTTCTGGTGCAAGTGCTGCGCTAGAGGCTTATAATGCTGGTTGCAAAGTTGTTATGGTTACTAAATTAAGAATTGGTGATGCTAACACTATGATGGCTGAAGGTGGTATTCAAGCCGCAGATAAGGAAAATGATAGTCCTGCTACTCACTATCTTGATGCTTTTGGGGGCGGACACTTTACAAACAAACCAGAGTTATTGAAAAAATTAGTTTATAAAGCACCAGAGGCTATTAAATGGCTAAACGATATGGGTGTTATGTTTGATAAAGACGAAAATGGTGTTATGGCAACTACACCAGGTGGTGGTACTTCAAGAAACAGAATGCATGCTTGTGCTGACTATTCAGGTGCTGAAATTATGCGTGTGCTTCGTGATGAGGTATGGAATAACAATATTGAAGTTGTAGAATTTACTTCTGCTATTGAAATTTTGAAAGATGACAATGGTAATGCAGCAGGTGCAATATTGTTGAATATGGAAACTGGTGAAGTTAGCATTGCAAAAGCAAAAACTGTTGTTATTTGTACAGGTGGTGCTGGTAGATTACATTATCAAGACTTCCCAACATCAAACCACTATGGTGCAACAGCAGATGGTTTGGTATTGGCTTACAGAGCAGGTGCTGTTTTGCGTGATGCAGATTCTATTCAATATCACCCAACAGGTGTTGCATATCCAGCACAAATGCGTGGTGCATTGGTTACAGAAAAAGTAAGAAGTATTGGTGCAATGCTTGTTAACGTAAATGGTGATGCGTTTATGAACCCACTTGAGTGCCGTGACGTTACAGCATCTTCTATTATTCGTGAGTGCAGACGTGGCAATGGTGTTAAAACTCCGCTTGGTGATGCAATTTGGCTTGATAGCCCAATGATAGATATGATTCATGGTGATGGATATTTGGAAAAGAAACTTCCAGGTATGCTTAGAATGTATCAAAAAATGGGTATTGATATGAGAAAAGAGCCAATTCTTATTTACCCAACACTTCACTATCAAAATGGTGGTGTAGATGTTAATAGCGATAGTATGACTACTACTGTAAACAACTTGTATGTTGCAGGTGAGGCTGCTGGTGGTGTACATGGTAGAAATAGACTTATGGGTAATAGTTTGCTTGACGTTATTGTATTTGGTAGAAATGCTGGTCAATATGCTGCGGCTCGTGCAAAAGAAATTTCAATGCCAGGCAAATTGAACTTTAATCACGTAAAAGTATTTGATAAAGAAATCAAAGATGCTGGTGTAGTTTATAAAGAACTGTCTCCAAAGTTATTACCAAACTACAACAATATCAAAACACTTTAATAGAGGTATTTATGAGAGAGTTAGACGTTAAAGAAATTACTAAGGCTATTCGTGAAATGGCAATAAGTATAAACCATAAATTATCACCAGATATGTGTGAATTGCTTAATAATTCAGACAAAAAAGAGGAATCACCTTTAGGCAAACAAATTTTAGAACAACTAAAGGAAAATATGCAAATTGCAAGTGAGGAAATGATTCCTATTTGTCAAGATACTGGTATGGCTGTTGTTTTTGCAGAAATTGGTCAAGATGTTCATCTTGTTGGTGGAAGTATTGAAGATGCTATTAACGAAGGTGTAAGACAAGGTTATGTTGATGGATTTTTAAGAAAGTCTGTAGTAAACGACCCTATTTTAAGAGTTAACACAAAAGACAATACTCCTGCAGTTATTCATTATTCTGTTGTAAGTGGAGATAAAGTTAAATTGACATTATCACCAAAAGGCTTTGGTAGTGAAAATATGAGCAAAGTATATATGCTAAAACCTGCTCAAGGTATTGAGGGGGTTAAAGAAGCAGTTTTGACCGCTGTTAAAGAAGCGGGTCCTAATGCTTGTCCTCCAATTGTGGTAGGTGTTGGTATTGGTGGTACTTTTGAAAAATGTGCTATACTTGCTAAAAAAGCCTTGACTAGAAACGCGCTTACTCATAATGAAATTCCTTATGTAAAAGAGTTGGAAATTGAGTTATTGGAAACAATTAATAACTTAGGTATTGGACCTGCAGGCTTAGGTGGTAGAATTACTGCTCTTGCTGTAAATGTAGAAACATATCCTACTCACATTGCAGGACTTCCTGTTGGTATTAATATTTGTTGCCATGTAAATAGGCACATTTCTTGTGAATTATAAGGAGGGCTATATGGATATTAGATTAAACACTCCTCTAACTCGTGAGGTTACTAGCAAACTTACTGCTGGAGATTATGTATATTTAAGTGGTACAATTTATACTGCAAGAGATGCTGCTCATGCAAGAATGAATGAAAGCCTTGATAAAGGTGAAAGTCTACCAGTTGACTGGAAAAATAATATTGTTTATTATTTAGGTCCTACTCCTGCAAGACCAGGTAAAGTTATTGGCTCTGCTGGACCAACAACTGCAAGTCGTATGGACAAATATGCTCCAAGACTACTTGATATGGGTTTGATTGGCATGATAGGTAAAGGTAAAAGAACAAAAGAAGTGCTTGATGCTGTAGTTCGCAATGGCGGTGTGTATTTTGCTGCAGTTGGCGGAGCAGGTGCGCTTTTATCAAAATGTATTAAAAGTGCCGAAGTTGTGGCTTATGATGATTTAGGTACAGAGGCTATTCGTAAATTGCAAGTTGAAAACTTGCCAGTTATAGTAGTTGCAGATAGTAAAGGTAATAATTTATATGAAACTGCAACAGAAAAATATAAAAAATAATACATATTTAAAAGTTTTAGCATAAAATTTTATTAGTTGCTTTTTGGCATATAAATTTTAAAAAATTTGCAAAAAGCGTATGGCAATTGCCATACTGCTTGCCTAGGCAAGCAGTATGATAATTTATTAGTTAATTTTCAATTAATATATTTTTATATGTATTAATTGATAAATATAAAAATATATTTAAATAAATAAATTATTTGGAGTTTTTATGAAAAAATTATTATCTATTTTATTATGTGTAGTAATTTTAGTAAGTTGTGGACTTTTGCTTGTTGGCTGTGATAGTAAAAAAGGTGATGCAACTTTATACACAGATAATCTTGTTTCAGAATTTAAAGGAAAGGATGATATTTATACTATCACTTTAAGGGAAAAACATCGTGTTGACACTATGATTTTGGAAGAAAGCACTGATAGTGTTTTGTCATTTGGTGTTTATGGTAAAGAGAGTGATGGTACATATACTTTGATTTATAGACAAAATAGAATTGACAAATACAGAGTATGTGCTTTGGATGCTATTGAAACAGATGAGTTGCGTATTGAAATTTTTAGTAAGCAAGGTAAAGTTAAAATTAATAATATTGAAGTGTACGATAGTAATGAAAGCCGTAGAGAAGCGCCTTTAAGAGTTGTTGAATATGTTATGACAACAGATAAAAAATTACAAAATAATAGAAATAATCGTGAATTTTATGATTATTTTAAAGTAATTGATGATATTATTTTGCTTGGTGATATAAGTATGGATAGCGAAGGCAATATAGTTTATAATGAAGGTAAAGATGATTTTATTAGTGATGTGCAAGTTATAAACGAATTTAAAGCAAAAGATTCTGTACAAAATCCTGATTTAAAAATAGTGGCAAGTGTTGATATTAAATCAAAAGTAGTTGCAGAAGATTCTAAAAAACCTAATAAAGATGTTTATAAATGGATTAAAAAGAATATTAAAACTATAGTGCCTAATCTAGTTGCTTTTGCAAAAGAAAATAATATTGATGGTATTGATATTGACTGGGATTATCCTGAAAATGGTACTCAATGGAACTGGCTATCAAAACTTATTGTTGAATTAGATAAGGAAATGGACGCAATAGGTAAGTATGTTACTGTTACTTTAAAGCCAAATGAGTGTAAATTATCTAAAAAAGCAAGAAATGCTGTGGAATATGTTAATTTAATGACTTATGATATGTTTGACGAGAGAGGCGAACATTCATCAAATTATGAAACATGCAAACATTCTATTCAAACATTTATGAGTAAATCTAAATTTACTGCTGACAAAATTATGCTTGGACTATCTTTTTATGGAAGAACAACTAATGAGTCAAGCCTTATCTTTGATATAAAGGATTATTTTAAGGATAATAAAGATATAGATAAATGGGTAAATAGACTATATAACTATAAATATTATGATGATAATGGTACAGAAAAATATAGTGAAATTTACTTTAATGGATATGCAATGGTTCGTGATAAAGTTACTTATGCTATAGCAAGTGGTTTGGGCGGTGTATCAATTTTCAGTATGTCTTATGACGTATCTGCTTTTTGGGAATATTCATTGCACAATGCTGTTAGCGAGGCAATAGAAAGGGGAATTGTTATTTCAAAATAATAATTAAATTTAACCTCAAAAAAATAAAAAGAAGGTCAGATATTTATTTGACCTTCTTTTAAAATTTTTTGCCTGTAAAATATCAAAAAATAAAGATAATTTAAAGCAAAAGTCAACATTTGGTAATGATTTTAAAAAAAATTTATTATATATTAAATATTTTGGTAATATATATTGAAAAATTGTGAAAATTAGTGTATTATTTATTATATAGTTTTATATTTATGGAGAGATTAAATGAATAATTTTATCCCAAAAAAAATAGTGGATGAAAATTTAATAGATAAGTTAAGCAATTCAATTGGTTGTAATAAGGATTTAGCGGAAGTACTTGCAATTAGAGGCTTTGAAGATGCTGAAAGTGCTATATCTTTTTTGCAGGCTGATATAAAAAATTTAACACCAGTATTTAATTATAGCGGTATGAAGGATGCTGCAGCCCGTATTAAACAAGCAATTGACTTTGGCGAAAGTATTGTTATTTATGGCGATTATGACTGTGATGGTGTGTGCAGTACTGCTATTTTGTATATGTTTTTATCTTCGCTTGGTATTGAAGTTAATTATTATATTCCTAACAGAAAAAAGGAAGGGTATGGCATAAATAGAGAGGCATTAGAGGAAATAGCAGATACTTTTTATCCCGATTTAATAATTACAGTAGACTGCGGTATAACTGCTAAAGAAGATATTGAATATGCTATAAATGATTTGGGCATAGACTTTATTGTAACCGACCATCATGAACCGCCAGAAGATATACCTAATTGTATTGTAGTAAATCCAAAAGTAAAAAGACTAGATAATACCTTTAATGAGTTGTGTGGTGCAGGCATAGCATTAAGGCTATGTGAAGCAATTGGTGGCGAAAAAGCACTTATGTATTATATAGATTTGTGTGCTATTGCAACAATTGCAGATATAGTGCCTCTCGTGGGGGATAATAGAATTATTGTAAGTTATGGTATGGAAATACTAAATTCCCGAGCAAGACTTGCTGTAAAACTATTGTTGGAAGTAGCAGGAGTTAAGGCTGAGGATAAAATAACTTCCACAGATGTTGCCTTTAAAATAGTACCACGCATAAACGCAATTGGAAGACTATCTGACTCTAAAAAAGCAGTAAGTATGCTTATAGATAGTGATTATTTTTATGTAAAAAGTTTGGCAGAGCAAGCAAATAGTTACAATATTGAAAGACAACAATTCACAGACGATTTGGTTTCTGACTGCTTGCAAATGCTTGAAAATTATGATTTAGTAAACAATAGAATTATTATATTGTATAGCGATAAGTGGGAAGCGGGAGTGCTAGGTATTGCAAGTGCAAAAATAACTAGTATGTTTAACCGCCCAACTATTTTAATGACTGCTGATGGCGATTTATATAAAGGCTCTGCAAGAAGTATTGCAGGAGTTAATATATATGAATGCGTGTCTGCTTGTAAGTCTTTTTTGCATGCGTTTGGCGGTCATGCAATGGCTTGTGGGGTAACTTGTAGTAAGGAAAATATTGAGGCTTTTTGCTTTGCAATAAATGAGTATTGTAGGGGACTAGATAAAAATTTGTTTATCCCTCATACCGAATATGACTTAAAACGTGATTACAATGAGATGACTTTGGAAGCATTACAAGATTTAAATAAACTAGAACCTTTTGGTATGGGTAATCCTAAAGTAAAATATAATATTTGCATAAACACCCCGATTTTTGATAGGATTTCTACCACAAAACATATAAAATACGCAAAAAATAATCAAGTTGAATTGGTTTATTTTGATGGAATTAATAATCAAAGAAATATCAATAACATAAACAAAATTGATATGATTTGTGATTTTGGTATTAGAATTTTTGCAAACAGACTTTATGCACAAGGCATAGTCCAAGATACTAATTTTGACTGGTCGGAATTTAATATAGACGAAAAATATCTTGCTATTAAATATGCTTATTATGCTAAATATGACAATAGCAGTGTGTTTGATATAAAATACATTGACGAGGAAGATGTTTGCACTCAAATAGATAATGATTTGTATGGGACTTGCTTTATTTGCTATTCTAAACAAACATTTGATAAATATTCTTATATCCTAAAAGATAAGTTGAAAAAAATAGATATAGGAAATATATCAGGAGTTAATCCGCTAAATAGACTTGTACTTGATTTAGATATAAGTCAAAATTTGGCTTATTATAAAAAAATAGTCATTTTGGACACATTGCCTAGCCTTGGTGTAATAGATTATTATAAGTTGAATATGAATGCACAAGTTGTTATGGTAAAAAATAAAATTGTTTACGATTATTTGTATATGGTTAAAGATAATTTTCCTACTATAGATATAATGCGTGGCATATTTGCAGAAATTAAAAAGTTGCTTTTAGATAAAACTAAACTATCCAATTTTGCGGAATTATTTAATGAGTATGAAAAGCAGGGCGGTACAAATATAATAGGCTTTTATATGGCAATGTTTGTTTTTTACGAACTAAAAATTATAAAATTAAAAGGCGGGTTTTATGTGGATAGCCAAGTTAAAACCAGTTTAGAGAATAGTAATATTTATCAGAGGATTAAGGAGTTAATTTATGCAGGATGCGATACTAAATAAGTTAAAAAACCAATATCCGCAAGAGCAGTATGAAATTATAAAAAAAGCATACGATTTTGCAAAACAAGCACACGCAGGGCAAAAGCGCCAGTCGGGTGAAGATTATTTTGTGCATCCGGTTTCAGTAAGCGAAATTCTTATTGATATGGGGCTTGACTATGAAACAGTTATGGCTGCTTTTTTGCATGATGTAATTGAAGATACACCGCATACTGAGGAGGAACTAGAAGGGATATTTGGCAAAACTGTTGTAATGCTTGTTAATGGTGTTACAAAATTAAATAAATTGCAGTTTAAGTCAAGTGTAGATGAGCAGGCGGAAAATTTGCGAAAAATGCTGTTTGCAATGAGTGATGACATTAGGGTTATTATTATCAAACTTGCAGATAGACTGCACAATATGCGTACATTGCTATTTAAATCAAGTGATAGACAAAAGGAAATATCGCGTGAAACATTAGAGATTTATGCACCTATTGCTGAAAGACTTGGTATGGGTACAATAAAGGGTGAACTTGAAGATTTGGCAATGAGATATTTAAATCCGGACGATTATTATGCACTTGTGCAAAAAATATCCGCTAAAAAGGTGGAAAGGCAAGAGTTCGTACAAAATGTTGTAAAAGATATAAAAGCAAAACTTGCAGAAATGAAAGTTGAAGGTGAGGTTAATGGTAGACCAAAGCACTTTTATAGTATTTATAAAAAAATGCAAAGCGGAAAGGAATTTGAACAAATTTATGACCTTATTGCAGTAAGAATTATAGTTGATACAATAAAAGACTGTTATGCTGTACTAGGTGCAATTCATACTATGTGGAAACCTCTTCCCGGTAGGTTTAAAGATTATATTGCTATGCCTAAGGCTAACAATTATCAGTCTTTGCATACAACAGTTATATCTCAATATGGTTCTCCATTTGAAATACAAATAAGAACGCATGAAATGCACGACATTGCTGAGTTTGGTATTGCTGCTCACTGGAAGTATAAAGAGGGTAGATTAACTCAGGACCAAAGCATAATGGATAATCGTATGCAATGGATAAGAAGTATTATGGAGGTGCAAAAAGATTTAAGGGATAATGCAGAGTTTTTGCAGTCGCTTAAAGTGGACTTGTATCCAGATGAAGTTTTTGTTATTACTCCAAAAGGCAAAGTTGTAAGTCTTCCTAAAGGTGCTACTGGTATTGATTTTGCGTATGCAGTGCATACTGAAGTAGGGCATAAGTGCGTAGGAATTAAAGTTGATGGCAAAATTGTGCCTATTAATACAAGACTTTCCAACAACTCTATTGTTGAAGTTATTACCTCAAATGCTTCAAAAGGACCTAGCAGAGACTGGCTTAAATTTGTTGCCACAGCCAGTGCAAGAAATAAAATCCGAGCATACTTTAAAAAGGAAATGCGTGAGGATAATATAAAACGTGGCAGAGAAATGTTAGAAAAGGAGGCAAAACATAGAGGCTATAGTTTGTCTGAATTGCTAAATAATGAGGAATGGCTAAAATTTTTCAAAAGTCATTACGGACAAAATGCAAATATGGAAGATATTTATGCAGAGTTAGGATATGGCAATATAACTACTAATAAAATAATATTAAAGTTAATTGACTGCTTTAAAAAATCTGCGGATAATCTTACTCCTATAATAAGTACTAGCAAAATTAGTAAGGCTAATAACAAAAAAGGTAATGGCATATTGATTAGGGGATATGATGACTTTTTAATAAGATTATCACATTGTTGTAATCCTGTGCCGGGTGATAAAATAGTAGGTTATGTCAGTCGTGGCAGAGGGGTGTCTATTCATAGAGCAGACTGCCCTAATATGAAAAACATTGAAGCGGAAAGAATAATTGAGGCTAGTTGGTCGCAAAATATGTCTTCACATTTTACCGCAACATTGGAGATTATTTGTATTAATAGGTCTAATTTGCTAATGGATATTATAGCCTTTTTTAGTACAAGAAAAATTAATATTACTATGGCAAATATGAAAGTAGACGATAATTTGCAAGCACTTATTACAATTGGTGTAGAAATTACAAATATACATGAACTTGACGAAATAATGAATAAAATAAAAGGTGTAGAAGGAGTTATGCATGTACACAGAATTTGATGGTTTTAGTGTTAAAAAAATAGTCAATGGCGGGCTTCAAAATAATAGTTATATTGTGAAAATCGGTACTAAATGTATAATTATTGACCCAGCATCTAAAATAGTAAAGGCAGAAGTTGATGGCGAAGGTTTGCAAGTTATGGCTGTGCTATTAACACACGGACACTTTGACCATATTAAAGGAGTAAGCCCTTTTATGCAAGAAAATATACCAGTTTATATACACAAAAATGATAATTCTAAATGCACAGGGGAGTCGATGGCAGACTGGTTAAAAAGGTTTAGGATAGAGCCATTTAGTTGCAGTAATTTTGTAAATGATGGTGATATATTAAATTTTGATGGCTTGGAAATTAAAGTTATCCATACACCAGGACATTCTTCAGGTGGTGTTTGTTATGTTATAAAAAACATTGTTTTTTCTGGTGATACTATTTTTTTGGATAGTTATGGTAGATATGATTTTGAAGATAGTTCGTTTAGTGACCTTAAAAATTCTATCATGGACAAGTTGTTTAAGTTAGATGGGGATTATGTTGTGTATCCCGGTCACGGAGATAGTACTACTATGGATTATGAAAGAGAAAGGAATATGATTATATGGAGTTAAATATCCTTACAAATAGTGAGTTTTTGCCTGACTTTATGGATATAATAAGGGCTTTTTCTCCATTT
Source organism: uncultured Christensenella sp. (assembly GCA_910577795.1). Classification (GTDB taxonomy): domain Bacteria; phylum Bacillota; class Clostridia; order Christensenellales; family UBA3700; genus MGBC100798. The sequence goes on along the minus strand of CAJTNW010000022.1, from coordinate 4,230 downwards.
GTTACATTTAATGAACAAGAGACTGAAAACATAATTGATATATCAATAGTAAATGAAAATGTAACATTAAAATTTAAACAAAAAACTATCAAAAATCGGTGTTATATTGCCAATTTGCCTTTGATAAAACAAAAAAGTGAAGTTAAAAGACTTGCAAAAATTATGCTTTATGACTTGCTTTCAGAAATTACTGGAATTACTTTGCCGTATGGTTCGCTTACAGGCATAAGACCAACTAAATTGTACCATGAATTGCAGGCTAGCGGGAAAGATGCTTTTAATTATTTTACTGATTATTTAAGAGTGCCAGCACAAGGTGCGGAATGGATAAAAAAGATTTGTGATAACCAACAAAGTATATATTGCTTTAATGATAATGAGGTTGACTTTTTTGTAAATATACCTATTTGTATTACAAGATGTAGTTATTGTTCTTTTATATCTGCAGAGTTAGGCAAAATAAAAAAATGGATTACTCCGTATGTGGAGCAGTTGGTTAGGGAAATTGAGCACGGCATAGCACTTGCAAAAAAACTTGGGGTAAACATAAGGTCAATTTATGTTGGCGGAGGTACTCCTACCAGTTTATGCGAGAGTGATTTTGAAAAAATTATAAAGGCACTAAGTGTTATAAATTGTAAGGAATTTACTGTTGAGGCAGGCAGACCTGATACTATAAGTAAAGAAAAATTACAAATTATGGCGGATAATGGTGTTACTAGGATAAGTATAAATCCACAAACATTTAATGATAAAACATTAGCGCTTATTGGAAGAAACCATACTAAACAAGATATTTTTAATGTGTATGCCGAGGCAAGAAAGTTTAATTTTGATATTAATATGGATTTAATAGCAATGTTGCCGGAAGAGAGTTTTGAAGATTTTGAGTATTCGTTAACTGAGGCATTAGCACTTAAGCCAGACAATATTACTGTACATACCCTTGCTATTAAAAAAGGAAGTAATTTAAAACTAGCAGATTACAATAACAAAATTGAGTTACTGCCTGAAAAAATGATAGATTATTCTAGACGTGCAATTATTTCAAGCGGATATGAACCATACTATATGTATAGACAAAAATATATGAGTGGCAATTTGGATAATACAGGTTATGCAAAGCATGGCAAGGCTTGTATTTATAATATAGACATTATGGAGGAAACTCATAGTATAATTGCATGTGGTGCTGGGGCTATTAGCAAACGAGTTTGGACTGCTGAAAACAGGCTAGAGAGGCGTGCTAACCCTAAAGGTATAGATGTTTATATGCAAAGAGAAGACAAAATATTAAAAGATAAAGAAGAATTTTTTACTGAATAATTCATTTTTTTAAAAGATAGTATTAAATATGTGATTATTTATTAATAGTAATAAACTGTCTAATAAATATATTATTTTTTAAATAAATATTAATTATTTCATAAAAATACCAAAAATTAGTTTACACATTATAAAAAGTGTGTTATTATTGAATAGTACCTTTGGCTATGTTTATCAAGACTCCGATGATTTACTTGGCTAAATAGGAATAAATTATTTTAAGGAGATTAAAAATGGAAGATTTAACATTACTTACAAAACAACAAATTATTGAGAAATTTGCTCAATCAGAGGGCGATACTGGTTCTCCAGAAGTTCAAATTGCTTTGCTTACTGCAAGAATTGAAACTTTAAAAGCACACTTTGCTGTGCATAAAAAAGACCACCACAGCCGTCGTGGATTATTGCAAATGGTAGGTAAAAGAAGAAACTTGCTTACTTATCTAAAAAATAAAGATATTGAAAGATACAGAGCAGTTATTGCTAAACTAAACCTAAGAAAGTAATTAAAATTAACCCGAATATTATGTGTTCGGGTAATTTTTTATTATATAAAAGGAATAGTTGTTGGTTTAAGTTTATAGTCATAATTAATTTTGTGCTTAATACTGAAAAGGTAACCAAAATAAAATTTAAAAATTATTTGATAATAATGTAAAAACATTTATATAAATTTTTCAACTAGTCGGTTGATAATCTTTGGATGACCAAGGATAGAGGAGGAGAAAATGGTAGAAAGAAAAATTTACAAAACAACAATAGGCGGTAGAGAGGTAGAAGTTGAAACTGGTGCTTATTGCGGTATGACAAACGGCACTTGCTTGGTTAAGTGCGACGAAACTGTAGTTATGGTTAATGCTACAATGTCAAAAGAACCAAGAGACGGGGTAGACTTTTTCCCTTTAAACGTTGATTATGAAGAGAAAATGTATTCTGTTGGTAAAATTCCTGGTGGATTTAAGAAAAGAGAAGGTCGCCCAAGCGATAAAGGTATACTTGTATGCCGTTTAATTGATAGACCTTTAAGACCTTTATTCCCTAAGGGTTTTTACAACGATGTTTCTGTAGTGGCAACTTGCTTATCAGTAAACCCAGATGTTCCACCAGAAATTTATGCAATGATAGGTAGTTCTGTTGCACTTTCAATTTCAGATATTCCATTTGCTGGTCCTACTGGTTCAGTAGTTGTTGGATATATTGATGGTGAATATATTATCAACCCAAGTGCAGAACAAAGAGAAAAGAGCAGACTTCACTTAAGTTTGAGTGGTACAAAAGATGCTATTTTGATGGTTGAGGCTGGTGCTAACGAACTTACTGAAGAGGAAATGATAGCAGCAATTTTGTTTGGTCACGAAGAGATTAAAAAGATAGTTGCGTTTATTGAAAGTATTCAGGCTGAAATAGGCAAAGAAAAAATTGTTCCTAATATTTATCATGCAGAATCTACTATAGAAGAACAAGTTAGGGCTTATGCAAATGATATGATGGACAAGGCTTTGGAAGAGTTTAACAGACAAGCACGTGAAAAACTTGAAGAGGCTTTAGAGGCAGATGTATTTGCTCACTTTGCAGAGATTTTCCCTGATGGCAAAAAAGATATTGCAGAAGTTTTGTACAATATGAAAAAGGAAAAAGTTCGTGCAAAAATTTTGGAAAAAGGTATTCGTCCAGATGGTAGAACTTTAAAAGAAATAAGACCTATTTGGTGTGAACATGGTATTTTACCAAGAGTACATGGTAGCGGTGTGTTCACTCGTGGTCAAACTCAAGTATTAACAACAGCAACTTTAGGTACTATTAGCGAAGTACAAAAACTTGAAGGTTTAGATGATGAAGTATTTAAAAGATATATCCATCACTATAACTTCCCAGGATATAGTGTAGGCGAAGCAAAACCTGCAAAGAGCCCAGGTCGTCGTGAAATTGGTCACGGTGCATTAGCAGAAAGAGCATTGGAGCCAGTTCTTCCAAGTGAGGAAGTATTCCCTTACGCAATTCGTACTGTAAGTGAAGTTTTAAGTTCTAATGGTTCAACTTCTCAAGCAAGTGTTTGCGGTAGCACTTTGGCACTTATGGACGCAGGTGTTCCTATTAAAGCACCAGTAGCAGGTGTTGCAATGGGTTTGATTAGCACTCCAGATAAAAGCAATGTTAAAATTTTGACAGATATTCAAGGCTTAGAGGACTTCCTTGGTGATATGGACTTTAAGGTTGCAGGTACTGAGGCTGGTATTACTGCTATTCAAATGGATATTAAAATTAAAGGTATTAATGAGGAAATTTTGCGTACTGCTTTGGCACAAGCAAGAGAGGGTAGATTAGAAATTTTAGGAAAGATGCTTGCTGTTCTTCCTAAAGCAAATGAAAAACTATCTAAATATGCACCAAAGATTTTATCTTTTGATATTGACCCAGACAAAATTCGTGAAGTTATTGGTAGTGGCGGTAAAGTTATCAATAAGATTATTGAAGATACAGGTGTAAAAATTGATATTAGTGAAACTGGTACAGTATTTATTGCAAGTAGCGATGAAGAAATGGCAGAAAAGGCTAAGAAAATAGTTTTAAGCATTGCTAAAGACCCTGAAGTAAATGACGAAATTGAAGGTAAAGTTGTAAGAATTATGGACTTCGGTGCTTTTGTGGAAATTGCTCCAGGCAAAGACGGAATGATTCATATTAGCAAACTTTCTAAAGATAGAGTAGAAAAAGTTACTGATGTAGTTAATATTGATGACAATGTTTTAGTAAAAGTTATCAAAATTGACGATAAAGGCAGAATTGATTTAAAACTTATTAAAAAACTTTAAAAACTAATAAAAATTAATATTAAATAATACAAAAAATGATGCAGAATAACTGCATCATTTTTGTTATTTTTTACACATTCTGTAGCAATAA
>CAJTNW010000021.1:25295-28262 GCA_910577795.1 uncultured Christensenella sp. | reverse complement strand
AATGGTGACCCATTGGAGATTCGAACTCCAGACACCTTGATTAAAAGTCAAGTGCTCTACCGACTGAGCTAATGGATCATAAAAAATAAAATTATAAATCTTACATAAATGTAAAATACTTTGTCTTTTTGGCTGGGGTAGAGGGATTCGAACCCCCGAGTGTCGGAGTCAGAGTCCGTTGCCTTACCGCTTGGCGATACCCCATTAAAATTGTAATCCAATAATATTGTAATCCAATAGTTGAAAACAACTTGCGATAATTAAATTAAATTGGCTGGGGTGGCAGGATTTGAACCTACGAATGCCAGAATCAAAATCTGGTGCCTTACCGCTTGGCGACACCCCAATAGCATCGCATTTTTAATAAAATAAATGGGGTGAGTAAAGGGAATTGAACCCTTGACCTCCAGGGCCACAACCTGGCGCGCTAGCCAACTGCGCTATACCCACCACATTTGGTGAGCCAGAAGGGATTCGAACCCCCGACCTACGGCTTAGAAGGCCGTTGCTCTATCCAACTGAGCTACTGACCCATAGTTTGGAGCGGGTGATGGGAATCGAACCCACACGACCAGCTTGGAAGGCTGGGATTCTACCATTGAACTACACCCGCATAATCTCAATGCCATTAGATAATACCATATAAATCTATTATTGTCAATTATTTTAATAATAATTTTTTAAAAATTAATAAATTAAAAATCTTTTTAACAATTAAATAGATTATGCAAGCATAAAATTCACTTTAGATAAATCAAAATCACCTTTAATTTCAACTCGTCCTATCTATCCTTGCTTATTATATTGACTTTTGATATAAATGTCAAGCAATTTTCGACTATTTATTTAATTAAATTATTTAAACTATAGATAATGATTATTATAATAATATTTTACAACTCCAGTTCCATTTCTATGCAGTCCCACTCACCTAACTTGATAGGATATTTGTCTATTATGCCCGTCTCTTTAAACCCTACTGATTCATAACAATATTTTGCACTTAAATTGTTTGAAAAAACACCTAAAGTAATTTTTTTAGCATTTAAATTATTTTTAGCATATTTTATTGCAAGGTTTAACATTTGTTTGCCTATCCCCTGTCCTCGCAATTGTGAGGCAATAATTACAAAACCAAAACGAACTATTTCCTTGTTGTTATTCTCTGGATATCTAATTATTAAATGCCCTATTATACTATCATTATCTATAAAAGAAAGCGGAATAAAATTAGCACTTTCAATAAGTGGCTTATAACATTCATTCAAATCCTTTGCTTCTATTGGAAACTTTTGAATTCTATCTGCAGACCATTTATAAAGGCTTATTTCATCTTTTATCCAACTTGTTATAATTTTTGCATCTTCATCTTGATATTTAACTAATTTCATACTCCACCAATTGATATAAAATTTTTATTACTTATAAAATTAATACCGATTTTCGTATAGTTTTAGTGATTTGTTTAATTTTTCTTTTTATCTTTTTTAATAAAATTGAAAGAGATGTTTTTATTCTTTAAAACAACAATAAGTATAAATATTAGTAGCAATGCAAAACTTGTTCCTAAAAATATTCCGTACATTGTGCCTAACGAAACACTATTATCAAACACATAAATATTTGCATCAAAACCATCTCTTATTGCTTTTATTGCCTCTTCTGGTACTCCTGCGTCAGCAAAAGCATCAAGGTAACCACCCATACAATGATTACGCAAAATTGAAGTTCCATAAGTTCCTGGCAATAATCCTAAAAAGTTTGCAAGTCCTTTAGAAAAAGACGAAATAGGCATATACGCACCACTAATAAATCCATATAGTGCGGTTATTAAAGTTGCTATTGCAGACTGCATACCTTGAGTTGAAACAAATGACAAAATAACTGTTGCAAGAATACTACCAAACATAATATTACATAAAATATCCAATATTATCATAAAATATTCACCAGCAGAAATATACCAACCTACAATTGCCAAATATATAGAACCTAATGCCAAAACAGATAGCATAATTAGTAAAACAACAAAAAAGTTAGATATTAAATAGGAAACTAAAATTGTTGTTGGTTTTACAGACGTAACTTTAAAATCATTTATAGCACCATGAATTTTATCGTCAACCATAACCATATTTGCACAAAAGGCAACTGTTACGGAACTAACACTTAATACAGACGATAAAAGCCATGCACCTGCTATTCCATTTAAAATTTTGCTATCAACAGTAAAATTTGGAGGAATTGCAGCGATAAAAGTATCCAAATATATATTCCTTAAAAATGCAAAAAACAAAAATAGCAACATAATTGGTGTAAGCATAGATGTAAAAAATAACATTTTGTCTTTAAAATACGACTTAGTATTACGACTGACTAATGAAAATAATTTTTTAACCTCTGTCATATTACACCTCCTTTAGATTTTTTCCTGTTACATTAAGAAAAACATCGTCCATATTACCTTTTAATACTTCAAAATCGTCAAATATCTCTGGTTTATCCTTAAAATATTTGTTTACTTCGTATGTGCCATCTATTTGAACTTGAATAAAATCTCTTTCCTGCTTTATTGTTTTATCCAAACTTACAAAATACTCTTTAGCCTCATCTTTTTTGTTGTAAAATTTAATATAATCTTTTGCATATTTGTTTTTTAAGTAATGCGGACTGCCCTCTGCAACTATTTTACCGGTATCCAATATTACTACATAATCAGAATCAGATGCCTCTTCCATATAGTGAGTAGTCAAAAATACTGTAAGTCCTTGCTCTTTACGTAATCTATCAATAACATTCCAAACAGTAATTCTTGTTTTTGGGTCAAGTCCAGTTGTAGGCTCGTCCAATATTAATAATTTAGGATTATGTATTAGTGCTCTTGCAATATCAATTCTTCTTTTTTGACCACCTGACAATTTGTTTAATGGTTTTTTGATTATATCTTTTAAATCAAGCAAATCTGAA
>CAJTNW010000021.1:23145-25265 GCA_910577795.1 uncultured Christensenella sp. | reverse complement strand
TGCACCAAAAATTCCATATAAAGCAGCACGTGACTTTAAATTTTTATAGCCACTTAACTTTTTGTCTAATACAGAATTTTGAAAAACAATACCTATACTATTTTTTATTTTACTAATATTTTTATCAATATCCTCACCGCAAATAATAACTTTGCCACTATCCTTGTTTAAAATACCGCTAATAATATTTATAGTAGTAGATTTACCTGCGCCATTTACTCCTAAAAATGCAAACAACTCGCCTTCTTTAACACTAAAAGAAATATCGTCAACTGCTTTTACATCTTTAAATGATTTTTGTAAATTACTTATTTGCACTATCATATTTAATTCCTACCTTTTAATAATATTTTAAATTTAGTACCGATTTTTAACTGCTTTTATAATATTTTCAACATTTTTTTTGCCCTTAAATAGGATATATCTACAAATTTTTTTATACTTTTATTATCCATGTTTGCAATATCCACACTGCTTTTAAACTTTGCTTGAACTGGCGGGCAATGATACCCTTTTGTCACTAAGTTTGGATAACTATTACGCAAAGCAAATGCAGTTTCTTCGTCTGTAGAAAATGTCAAATAATCTTTATCATTCAAAGTAAAAATCTCTGCAAAAATTCTGTATTTACCTGTTTTATTATTTTTAATTTTTACTGTAGCATAATCTCCTCCACTAAACGGGAAATCCAAATATGCACCATCTTTTGCTATAGAGTACTCAATCAATTGTCCTTTATCCATAGTTACCTCACAATTTAAATAAAATTGATATTACTTTAATGTTTTAAATTTTGCATAAAGCATGTTGTGGTCTGAGCAATTGTCTTCTAGCATATCACTAAAAATTAATTGCAAGTTATCTGAATAAATAATGTTATCTATCGCTTTAAAACTGCTATCATCACTACGATATGTATTATATATTTTATTTGAGTTATTAGTTATTTTAAAACCATTTGCAAGCAAAGTATCATATTCACTAAAATTTAACACGTTAAAATCACCTGTAATCACTTTATACTTGCTTGGGTCACTATTTAGCAACTCTAATATGTAATCAAATTGTGCTTTTCTTAAACTTGTACCATTATCCATTGTTACTTCTTCATAAGATAAATGTGTATTATAAAAAGCAATTTGAATACCATTTATTGTTACAAGTGAGCGAATGATTATTCTTTTTTCTACCGCTGGTTTTTCATAATTATAAGGATATGGCAATTTAAAAGAATGAATTTTATCAAATTTAGTTTTGGAAACCTCCGCTAATCCATAAGTATCCCCAAAATTCTGCAAATCTAAAGCAAAATAAGTAACGTTGTTTAAGTAAGAGTTATTTTTGAATATACTCAAAAAATCTTTTTTGCCAGTGCGTTTAGACATATTGTCAACCTCTTGCAAGCCTGCAATATCTGCACTAACACTTTCTATATTATCTTTAATTTTAGTAACAGACTCTATAGTTGCTTCCCCACCCTTTATATTATAGGAACAAATTGTAAATTCCATTTCTTTATACTCCCCTAAAACCACTCCATCATTCATATCATAAGGCTCATTCGGAGTAATTTTATTACAACATGATACTAAAATAAACACTAAACAAAAACAAATAATAATGACTAATAATTTTTTCATTTTTTACCTATATTTTAATTATTAATTTTATTATAGCACTAAATTATAATTTAATCAATAGTATGTTAATGTACATGAATTAATATTATCTATGTACATTATAAGAATTTTTTAGTATATCAAAAGTAAATATTGTTTAAATTTTAATTAAACATTTACATAAACTAAATATATCACTTGACAAAATTTTACTATTAGTGCTATTATTTAAGTATAAAAAGTACATAGATAATATTAATTTATGTACTTTTTTTGTTAGATAAAACTTTAATTTCATTCTTTTAATACCGATTTTCGTCAAGTTATTTTTAAAATATGTATTTTTTCAAAATACAAACTTTACAAATACTATTTGCTTTTAATTTTAATATAAGAATGTATTAGACTTAAAATTTTTCATTAAATATTTAACTAAAATCTGTAACAAAAAACTCTGAATAATCAGAGTTTTTTTTAATTATTTAATTTTAACACACGTTT
>CAJTNW010000021.1:11810-23135 GCA_910577795.1 uncultured Christensenella sp. | reverse complement strand
CAATAGTTTTTTCAGCGCAAACATTTGCTTTTTGCTCTAAGCCGTACCCTCCACCTTCAACCAAAAAGTATTCTGTATAAATACCATTTTGTTTTAGGATATTATAACCATCTAGTGCGTCTTGTTTGCGTCTGTTATTATCAAGAGAACCTTGCAAAAATAATGTTGGGCATTTAACTTTTTGCATATTTTCAATACAAAGATTTTTATCATCGTCTTCAAAAAATAACTTAGATATTTTTTTGCCACAATATTTTACAAGTCCACCACTATCTAATAACTTTTTATTGTCAATATAAAACTGCCTAGGACCACCTGGATTTATGATATTGTTGCTTATAGCAGTTGCAACGGATATATTAAAAGCAAGTTTATTGTATTTTTGCTCCATTCTGAATGCTGCTGTAGTACCACTACTAATACCAAAACAACCAATAAGTCCATTTTTGGAAATTTTGTTATTTATTATGTAGTCGTAAACATTATTGACACCCTCACCCCACCTAGCATGGGTAAAGTATCTATTATCGCCCCAAGTCCTATACTCGCCAAACTGGTCGAATGATAAAAAAGCCATACCATTTTTTATGGCTAAATCTCTTACAGCCTTTGGTGCACCTCCAATAATTCTTCCGCCACCATGTATAGGTTTTGTCCAGCCATGACAATATATTATTACAGGAATATCTTTTGCATCTTTATACGGCAAATATAACCTACAAAAGTTTTTATCGCCATAATCTAGTTTAAAATATTTTTTTATCATTTTACACCCTTATATTGCTAATTTACAACTGCTTTTTGTTTGTATCTATATATGGTTTTGGTTTGTAATTATTTGTGCGATAATTATAATCTGCAATTGCATATTTTAAAGCACCAACCCCTAAGTTAGAGCAATGTTTTTTTAGTGGAGGGAGTCCGCCTAGTGCATCGTCAACCATTTGCTCGGTAATTTTGCTTGCCTCTTCAATAGTTTTGCCTTTTGCCATTACTGACATCATGCTAGCGCATGCAATAGAAGTAGCACAGCCATAAACCAAATAACTTACTTCTACAAGCACATTATCCCTAACTTTGATGTAGCAAATTACTTTATCACCGCAACCTTCGTCGCCATACTCACCCTCTGCATCGCTATCTTGCATATAATACGCATTTTGTGGGCACATAAAATGTTCCATTATTTTATCGTTGTACATACTAACTCTTTTACTTCTTCCTCTAGTTTATTTAAATTGCCATTATTGTGTATAATTTTGTTTGAGATAGCAATAAGTTCGTTATCTTTTTTTTGAGCGGCAATAATTTTTTCTGCATCTTTTTCTGTCACTTTGTCACGTTTTATAATTCTATCAACTTTAGTATTATAATCTGTAACAACACACCAAATCTCGTCAAAATACTCTACCATATTTGACTCCACAATAAGTGGAATTTCAACAAAAATCGTTTTTTTGTTGATTTTTTGCATTATTTTTTCCACTTTCAACTTGATTTCTCTATGCGCAAGACTGTTTAAAGCCTTTCTTTTGTCATCATTTTGTAAAATTTCTTGTCTTATTAAACTTTTATCAACTTTATCATTTTTTATACAATTAGGAAAAATTAATGATAATTTTTGTTGATAATCTTTATCATTTAAAAGTTCATTGTTGATTTTATCGGTATATATCACTTCTTCGCCAAGACTTTCAATAATTTTGCAAACCTCAGACTTACCGCTTGCTATAACTCCAGTTATTGCAATTTTTTTCATTATTTTGCCTCCAACCAGTTATTACCTACCGAAACATCAACTTCTAGTTTTACTCTTAATTTTACAATGTTTTCCATACTCTCTTTTAATAATCTTTCCACTTTTATAACTTCGTCATCTGGGCAGTCAATAAGCAGTTCGTCGTGTACTTGAAGCACAAGTTTTGCCTTAAATCCGCCATCTTCTAATTTTTTGGCTACATCTATCATAGCCATTTTTATAATATCACTAGCACTACCTTGCAAAGGCATATTCATAGCAATTCTCTCGCCAAAAGACCTGGTTTGAAAATTTGAAACATTTATTTCTGGAATATATCTAATTCTTCCTGACAGAGTTGATATATAACCATTTTCTTTTGCAAAAATTACATTATTATCCATATACTCTTTTACTTTTGGGTACATTTCAAAATATTTATCAATAAAACGTTTTGCCTCATAAGGACTAATACCAATATCATTAGACAGACCAAAGGAACTTATACCATAAATTATACCAAAGTTAATTGCTTTTGCTCTTCTACGCATATCACTGCTTACCATTTCAAAAGGTACACCAAACGCACGGCTTGCAGTAAATTTATGCACATCTAAACCATCGTTAAAGGCTTTAATAAGGTTTTCGTCCTCGCTAAAATGAGCCATCAACCTTAACTCAATTTGTGAATAATCGGCACAAACAATTTTACAGCCATCACTTGCAATAAACATTTTTCTAAGTTCTCTGCCAACAGCCTTACGTACAGGTATATTCTGCAAATTAGGTTCTGTTGAACTAAGCCTACCAGTTGCAGCAACCATTTGTTTGAACACTGTATGAACTCTGCCACCAACAATTAAAGGTTTTAAACCATCAATATAAGTGGAAAGTAATTTGTTTATTTCCCTATACTTTAAAATATCCTCTATAACAGGGTGACTACCTACCAAGGACTGCAAAACTTCAACATTGGTTGAAAATCCGGTTTTTGTTTTTTTGCCATGCTTTAAGCCAAGTTTTACAAATAAAAATTCGCCTAATTGTTTTGGGGAATTAATGTTAAAAGGCTCATTATTATTGTAAGATATAATCTTATTTGTCAAATCTGTAATAATATTGAAAAAACTTTCTCTTAATTCTTCAAGCAAGTTTAAATCAACTTTTACACCAACTCTTTCCATATCATAAAGCACATTAATAAGCGGTAACTCTATATTTTTGTACAAATCAACAAGCCCTAACTCCTGCATTTTTTTGTCACAGATTTCGTTTAGCATATAAAGTGAATAACTTATACTTCCGCTTTCTACAGAATAGTCTTGAATAACTTCTTCAATTTTTTTGTAGTTTCTGTTAGCATCAAGCAAATAAACCTTTAAAGCAACGTCTTCGTAACAACTTGCTTTTTCCGTCCTTAGTTGATAAAAATTAGTTTTTGCATCAAACAAAATGATTTTTATATTGTCATTTTGCAATAATTTATTAATTTCGTCTGCTATTTCGTAAAAATCTATACCACTACCAAGCAAATCTTGACTGCTTACTATTTTGTAGCAAATATTATCTGCAAATATTTCCACATCATTATCTACATAAATAGTAATAACCGATTTTTTTTGCAAATCTTGCATTAATTTATTAAATTGTGCAAAATCTTCTATTTGGATAGTCTCCACATTTGCAAGTTGTTTATTTTCTTCTTTTTCGTTATTTTCGGTACTATCATTTATACTATCACCAAACCTACTTACAATTGTTTTAAAGTTAAGGCTTTTAAAACATGCAATACTATCTTTATTCATATAATCTTTAACAACGCAGTCATCAAAATTAATTTCAACTGGTGAGTCAACATTAATTGTGGCTAATTGATAAGATAAATATGCCATATCCTTGTTAGTAATCAATTTTTCTTGCAGTTTGCCTTTAATCTCATCAATGTGAGCATAAACACCATCTAAATCCCCATAAGTTTGCAATAAAGTTTTGGCAGTTTTTTCGCCAACACCAGCAACACCCGGTATATTATCCGCAGTATCTCCCATAAGTGACTTTAAATCAATAACCCCAGCAGGAGTCAAACCATCTTCAGCAAGCCTTGCAATATCGTACTCCACAATTTCGGTAATGCCTTTTTTTGTTAGCCAAACTTTAGTAGTATCGGATACCAACTGCAAACTATCACGGTCTCCAGTTACAATAATAGTTTCAAATGGACATTTTTTTGCTATTGTGCCTATCAAATCGTCCGCCTCATACCCCTCAAGAGTGATAATGTTAATATTCATACTAGCAAGAACATCTTTGATAATAGGCAATTGAGCGGCAAGTTCCTCCGGCATAGGTTTGCGTTGAGCCTTGTATTCACTATACATTTTTTTTCTAAAAGTAGGTGCTTTTAAATCAAAAGTAGCAATAATATGCGTAGGTTTTGCCTCTGTAATAATTTTTAGTAGCATATTAACATAGCCATACACAGCATTGGTAGGTCTTCCGTCAACAGCACTCATAGGCGGTAGTGCGTAAAAAGCACGATTTAATAAACTATTAGAATCCAATAAAACTAATTTATCCATTTTAACCTCATTAACTATATATATTGCCAACAAACTTTTAAGCAATTAATATGTATTAATTATACTATATTTTTCCCCAACTTGCAATACAATATTAAAAAAGAGTAAAAATAAATTTATTCTACAAATATTTACAATTTTGCGTGCTGTAAATTTGTCATAAATATGATAAAAAATAATACAATTTAATGAAAAAGAAAATTTGTATTAAACCATACACAAATATGCTAAAACGTAGGTAAAATTGATATAAATTTTTCTTATTCCCCGTATAAATTTATCTTATTTACTTGACAGACTCTACAATAATATTATAAAATTTTAGTGATAGCAAAATTTATTAATTGCTATATACTTTTAGATAAAAACAGCGAGGTTAAAATGAATTTTTTAAATGCTTTATTAGTAGCAGCCCCGAAGCCCATGGACATTGTCGTAAGTGTTTTGCTTATGCTTGCAGGTACTGGTGTATTTTTAATTGGTATCAATATGATGGGCAGCAATTTGGAGACTTTAGCAGGTAACAAAATACGTACCATTTTTGATAAAATAAGTGGTAATCGCTTTACAGGATTACTTACCGGTGCCGGAGTTACTGCAGTAATTCAGTCTTCAGGTGCAACAACGGTTATGGTGGTCGGCTTTGTAAACGCAGGTCTTATGACACTAGCGCAAGCAACTCCAATAATTATGGGTGCGAACATAGGCACAACAATTACCGCACAAATCGTACAATTAGAATCGCTTGGTATAACCGCTTGGTTTGCAGTGCTAACAGCAGTAGGCGCATTTATGCAAATGCTGAGCAAAAAAGATACAATTAAAAAAGTAGGCTCATTACTTGCTGGTCTTGGAATGATATTTGTAGGTTTAAATGTAATGAAAGAATCTATGAGTATTTTTAAAGAAATTCCAGCAATTCAAAACCTACTTGTAAACACAACTAACCCCGCTATATTAATATTAGTTGCACTGGCTTTAACTGCTTTGGTTCAAAGTTCCTCTGCAACAACAGGTATAATGATAACACTTGCTGCATCTGTCAATATACCAATTAAATCAATAATGTTTGCAACACTTGGTGTTAATATTGGCTCTTGCATAACCTCAATTATTGCATCATTTGGCACAAACACAAACGCAAAACGTGCAAGTTTAATACACTTACTATTTAACTGCATTGGTGCGGTAGTATTTTTCCCAATAATATACTGGGCGCCACTAGACACTTGGTTTGAATTAATGTTCCCAGACTTAATTGCAACTCAAAGTGCAATGTTCCACACTTTCTTTAACGTAACAATGACTATACTTTTGTTACCATTTGTAAAAACTTTGGTTTGGATAGCAACAAAAGCAATTCCTGATAAAAAATCTAAAGACGAACTTGAAGAAAACTATTTGCAAGAAAGATTTAAATACATTGATAAACGTATCCTATCAACCCCTGCAATTGCAATAAATCAAACTAAACACGAAATACTTCTTATGAGTGAAATCGCGTATAAAAACTTTAAATTATCCTTAAATTGCGTTAAAAACGGAAAAATTGAAAAACAAGAAAAGTTTGCAAACCGCGAAAAACAACTTAACTTTTTAAATAGAGAAATATCTAAATTTTTGGTTGAGTTATCCGCAAAGGAAATATCTTTTAAAGACGAATTAATGCTAGCATCTTTTTACCACGTAGTGTCAGACCTAGAAAGAGTTGGTGACTATTCCGAAAATATTATGGAATATGCAGAAGAATTACAAAAACTAAAAACTACTTTTTCTGACGCAGCACTAAGCCAAATAGACGAAATGACAGATGCAATACATAAAGTATTTGAAAATGCTATTAAAGCCTTTGAATACCAAGATATGGAATGTTTGGAAATTGTTTATAAATACGAAGATATGGTTGACGAGTTTAAAATGCAACTTGATAGAGACCATATTAAAAGACTTAATAGCAACCAATGCTCTGCAAGCACAGGCGCTGTATACTTAAGTTTAGTATCCAACTTGGAACGTATATCCGACCACATGCAAAACATTGCAAAAAGCATAACAGACTATACAGCAAAACCAAAAAAGGTTTATGCTATAATTAAGTAAAAAACAAAAACCGCACAAAAATCGGTATTAAATACAAAAAGAAGAGTTACAACTACTCTTCTTTTTTATTTACTTTTTAAATGTCATCACCTAATTTCATAGGCGCATATCTTATTGTAAGTATACTTATTATATCTCCATCAACTTTATAAATAACTATGTAATTGCCTACAAAAAATTTTCTGTATTCTTTTTTACTATTTTTTAACTTAGCCATTGCAAATGGAAACAAGGCGACATTTTCCAGTTCTGATTTAAATTCATTTAATAATTTTTTTGCTGCAGTAGTATTATTCAATGTATTAGCAATATAGTTTAATATTTCGTCCAAATCATTAAATGCGGTATCTGTTATTTCTATTTTATAAGCCATATTTTACCTTTAGTTCTTGATACGCAGTATTAATATCTTTAGTTTTTCCATTTAATATATCTTCTTCTGACTTATCTATTGCTTTCCACATTTCTTTTTGAAAATTCTCTTTTAAAAAATTATAGTTTTGTGCTGTTATTGGAAATGGAATTGCCTGTTCTCTTATGACAGTTAATAAAAACATATTAATTGCTGTGGTTAAATCTAACCCCATTTTTTTAAGCAATTCTCTTGCTTCATCTCTAACATTTTCTTCCATTTTAATATTTACACTGGTTTTCATATTTTATGCCTCCCACTCTTATTATATACATTATACAATATTATATGCCCATTGTCAATACAATAGGCATATTTTAGTATTACTCATTTTTTGTCGAATTTTTGGGTATTTTTTAGGTGGAAAAAACTATCATTTTTTGGTGTAAAAAAATGCGATAAAAATAGCCTAAAATTTTAATAACCCCTTGATTTATAAGGGTTTAACACTAAAATTCACCGCAAATCTTACTGATAAAATGCCCCAAATCCCACCAGTGAAATGCCCCAAATAATAGTAATTAATTTTATAGCACGTAATAATATTGTACAAGATTTTGTACAAAATATTGTACAAGTTTGTATAAAAGTATTGACAAAGCATATAATATAATATATAATATACTTGTAAAAGTAGGAGGTGCTAAATATGGTTGCTGTATCATATTCAACTATAAGAAACAATTTAAAAAACTATTGCGACAAAGCAACAGAAAATAACGAAACTGTTATTGTTACAAGAAAAGATGAAAAGAATGTTGTTATCCTAAGTATTGAGGCTTATAATGAACTTGTAAGATATGCAGAAAATGCAAAATACCTTGCTATGCTAGACAAATCTTTTAAACAATTGGAAGAAGGTAACATTGTATTAAAAAACATTGACGATATTGTTGGGGACACTAATGAATAAGAACATAATTTTTACCGAACAAGCATGGGAACAATATCTGGACTGGCAAGTTATTGATAAAAAAATTGTTATTAAAATAAACAAATTAATTAAAGATATTTTGCTTAATGGCATTGCACAAGGCGAAGGCAAACCTGAACCATTAAAATACAGAAAGGCTTGGAGCAGAAGAATTACTCAGGAACATAGGCTGGTTTATAATCTTGATACAAACGATAACCTTGTTATTCTTGCAGTGTATGGGCATTATCAAGACTAAGTATACTTATTTAAAAAATTATATTGGGTAAATATATGATTAATACAAACATTATTGATTTTAAAAGAAATATGCAAGAGTATATAGCAAGTTGCATAAATAATAATGACATTGTCAAGATTAATAATAATATTGGCAATTTAATTGTTATGTCCGAACAGGAATATAATGGACTTTTGGAAACATTACATCTCTGCTCTATCCCCGGTATGAAAGAAAGTATTGTTAATGGCATAAAAACACCACTAGCCGAATGTGCTAAGTTTGAATGGTAATAAAAAAATCCGCTTGATGGCGGATTTTTTTGTTGGTGGGGTTGGTTTTGGGATATTGGGTTTGTTTTTAGAGTGATAAGGTAATTTGTATTGTGGTTGGTTTGTTTAGTGTGATTTTGCGGAGTTTTAAGGTGATTTATTATAAGATAACTTTTGGTCTGGTTTTGGGGTGTTTCCTTTAATTATTATAATATTATAATATTATAATTATTATAATATTAATATCCTTATTATATGCAGAGTTGTCAAAAAGTTGAACTTTAAGTCAACTTTTTATTATAAAACTATTAACAAAGCCAAACTTATGGTTGGCTTTGTTATTATAAGGTTAAAAAACCAAACTTCGTTTGGCTTTTTTTGTTATATATTTATTAGTATTTTGTGGTGCATTATTTAACTTTTACTTATTATACAATTTTATTTAGCATAAGCGGTATACTGACCGCTTATGCTAAATAATAAAAAAAGCCGAACTTGCGTTCGGCTTTTTTGTGGGGAGGTTGTTTTTTATTGTATTTATTTAATTTGTTTGGGGGTTCTTTTTGTTTATTAATAGTTGTTTTTTACTTAAACATTATTATCTAATTATATTAATTGAATTTAGGTGTTTTTTGTTGTGGTTATTTTTTATTAACTTATTATTATTTAGTTGTTTTTTATTGGGGTATTTATTAGATTAAATTTTGTATAAAAATTATCACAGCCAGAGGAATTTATCCCTCTGGCTGTGATTTTATTGTTAGTTTTAATTTGTTTATTTTGTATTAGCGGTTGATAAAGTAGAAGTACTCTAACTTAATTTTTCCGTCTAGTACGTTACGTGCAATTTCTGCATCTGCTGTTGTTACTTCGCCTACATTTATGATTAGGGCTGCCAATTTTTTCTCTAATGATAGATTAGTAAATATAGTTTTATCTAGTGCTATATTTCTTAAATATGCAATATCTGCTGCACCTATTCTACCATCGCCTATTACGTCGCCTAGTACTGAGGTGTAAACTGTATCTACTTTTGTTGTTCCAGAATATAATTCTACCCTATATCCTGTACCTATTATTGCGTTTGCTACTTTTACTGTACCTTTATCGTATACTAGTGTACCTTTGTTATCATAAATTTGAATTAGGCTATTTGCATTTTTTAGATTATTTACAAATGTTGTTACATTTGTATTAGGTTTAATATTACCTAGTACGTTTCTAGCAGCATTTTTATCGTTAACACCATGTTTGTAGTTAATGTCTGCGTAGTTTTGTCTTGTATTCTTTTCGTTTAGATATTGATAATCATATCCGCTTGCTTGAGTTGGAGCAATACCCTCCGCAGCCGTGCTCAGCACGGCAGATGATAGATTAAGATGAAGCGCAGGACGGACGCCGAAAGTGCCCGAAACCCAAGGGTAGCTGCACGAACCGGACGCACCCACAACATAAGCACCAAGGTAATTGCCAGTATAACCGGAGCGGAACCAAGACCAACTATCTGTTGTAGTGCCTACTGTACCATCAGATTTAGTACCTGTATGCTTTCTTTGATTTTGGCTTAACTTCCAAACACAGTCATTTGGAATATAAGTGTAACCTGGATTCTCTCCTTCCTTTAAAGCACCTACTTCTGTCATTGAAGGCAACCAAATTGTATCGTTACCCCAGTCATCATATCTAGCGCCATCAAATACTTCGTCAGTTCTATAAGGTGTGTGTTTACCATCGCCTGACCAGTTGAAACCAGCACCACTACCTACTGTACCATTTGCACCATTATGCCAGTGATAGTTATTACCTTCAAACCATTTAACACCATCAATAATACCTACTGACTCATTTTTTAAGTTATCGCCGTTATCTCTACCTTCACGTTTTTGATTTACTTGATAACCAATATATTTAGGTTGAACAAGGTATTCATCAGCAAAGTAACCTCTGCTAAACATACTCCAGTTGTCGCCAGTAAGTAGTTGTTTTCTTACTTCACTAGCACTATACATGTTTAGACCTCTGTTTACTGCGTCACTGCCACTTGAGTTAACATCGTGTAATGAATATCTTGATGCACCTTCATTATCTGCAAGATAAAGTGTCATAACAACATTGTTTTTGCTTGTTGGTGTATCTGCAAGAGTTAGGCATGCTACCATCCACTTTTTACCACCCAAAGTTACTACCATACCATTGTCAACATTACCTATTTTTTCGTTAATTTTTGATGCTGGTAATACGTAACTATTTGAAGAGGCATATTCCTTTGCATCAGTATTTTCTTTAATATAAGATACTGGATTTTCATTACCAAAAATTTTGGTTTGAATGTCCTTCAAAACAGTTTGATTAAATGTGCGTGTATCATTATTCCAAAGTTCTGCACCATTACCTGCTTTATATGCACTATTGTTAGTAGCAGTTAAAGCGAATACTGGTGATACTGAAAAAAGAATTAATGCCACTACAAGTACCAATGCAAGTAAACAAATTGAAAATGTTTTGCTACCAAAAATGTTCTTTTTGTTTTGACATTTTAAATTTTCCATAATACTCTCCTATAATTTTTGCATATAGATATATTGATTTTCGTACTATAATAAGGATAATTTATATATTTATTATAAAGTACATGTAATAAGTATATCTATGTACATATTATAGATATATTATAAGATAAAATGTAAGATAATGTCAACTTTATAATAAATATTTTGTAAATTCTTTATACAAATTTAACAAAAACTTTATTTTTAAAATTTTTTTTAGGCTTTTTTTGTACATAGATATACTTAATCTATGTACTTTTTTTGCAGTTTGATTTTGATTTTTTATAGGGGATAATATCGATTTTTGATAGGATTATTGTATTAAATGCCGATTTTCGCAAATTTTGACTTTACACAAAATTAAACACCCGATTTTTTGCTATTTTTGCATAAAAATTTTTTATTGACTATTTTAAAGTTAGACACAAAGTGGCTCATTTTCCAATTTTTGGCAAAAAAAATAACCTAACCACTTTTTCAAGTTCATTTTGTAAAAGCATTGCCGTTACAAAAAGGTTAGG
>CAJTNW010000021.1:0-11800 GCA_910577795.1 uncultured Christensenella sp. | reverse complement strand
CTTTTCTTTGGGATAAAAGGCAGGACAACAAGTCCCTTCATCTCTTATCTACTGCCCGCAAATTGTTATTCAATTTTGCGGATACGGGAAATCACCCATTTTTAATATGGGCTGAGTGAAGCGCAGGACGGACGCCGAAAGTGTTGTTTACCCAGGCATTGTCGTTCGCACCGGACGCACCCAACGTGTAAGCATTGTAGTAATTGTTGTTGTTACCGGAGCGGAACCAAGACCACCACTAAAACGACTAAATACTAGAAAACTTTTGCCCGTTTATAATATAGCATATTTTTTTATTATTTTGCAAGTAATTGTTTAGTTAGGTAATTAATTGACTAAATATTGAACACTTAAATAAAAATAACCTAACCACTTTTGCAAGTTCATTCCGTAAAAGCAGTGCCGTTACGAAAAGGTTAGGTTTGTTTCGCCTTTTTTTAAAGGCTGGACAAGAAGTCCCTTCATCTCTTATCTTCTGTTTGTAAATTGTTTTGCAATTGTACAAATACTGGAATTACCTATTTTTTTAGGCTGAGTGAAGCGCAGGACGGACGCCGAAAGTGTTTGAAACCCAAGGGTTGTTGTACGAACCGGACGCACCCACAACATAAGCATTATGGTAATTGTTATTATTACCGGAGCGGAACCAAGACCACAAATACATTCAAGTAGTAGAAAACTTTTGCCCGTTTTTTATTATAGCATAATTTTATTTTAGATAGCAAGTAATTGGTTTGTTTGAAAAGTTTGCTGGGATAGGTATTTTGCAAAAAATAAAAATAACCTAACCACTTTTGCAAGTTCATTTTGTAAAAGCAATTGCCGTTACAAAAAGGTTAGGTTTGTTTTGCCTCTTTTTCAAAGGCTGGACAACAAGCCCCTTCATCTCTTATCTTCTGTTTGTAAATTGTTTTTCAATAATACAAATACGGGAATTACCTAATTTTTTAGGCTGAGTGAAGCGCAGGACGGACGCCGAAAGTATTGTGAACCCATGTGTTATTGTATGCACCGGACGCACCCATCAAATAAACATTGTTATAATCGGTGTTATTACCGGAGCGGAACCAAGACCAACTATACATCCGAATAGTAGAAAACTTTTGCCCATTTATACTATAGCATATAATTTTGTAACATAGCAAGTTATTGGTTATTTAAAAAAATTGGGATATTAAATTGCAAAAAATAAAAATAACCCAACCACTTTTGCAAGTTCATTTTGTAAAAGCAATTGCTGTTACAAAAAGGTCAGGTTTGTTTTGCCTTTTTTTAAAGGCTGGACAACAAGTCCCTTCATCTCTTATCTTCTGTTTGTAAATTGTTGTGCAATTGTGCAAATACGGGAATTACCTAATTTTTTTAGGCAGAGTGAAGCGCAGGACGGACGCCGTAAGAGTTGTGAACCCAGTGACCTTGCTCTGAACCGGACGCACCCAACACATTAGCATTATTATAATCGTTGTTATTACCGGAGCGGAACCAAGACCACTTTAACACATCCAAATACTAGAAAACTTTTGCCCATTTATACTATAGCATATTTTTATTTTAGATAGCAAGTAATTGTTTGTCTTGCAATGTTACACATAACTTTGAATTTGAGTTTTAGGGGGGATATAATTGATTTACGTAAATAGAATTAATAATTAAAAAATAATGGTTACAATATAAATTTATAGATTAAAAAATACTGCCTTTTTATTTGAAATTTTAAAAATTAGATATTCACTTGTTCAATTTTTTTAGATTTTGCTGCATTCATCGCCTCACATTCGGCTTGTTTTGCGTCTTTCCTTTTTGTACTGCGAACCCAACCGGATAGCATCTTTTTTACTTCGGAGATTTGGCGGGCTATTATTTCCATTTGCCTAAATGTTATTGCTTGTTTTGTTTTTGCTGTTTCGGCATAAAAATCAAGTATGTTTAATGAGACCATTGCTTTTTTCTGCCATTCTACTCGTTCGATGCCTCTTTCAAAATTGGCACGATACAAACTTTCTATTATATCAACCGAAGTATTAAGCAGACGTGAGGTTATATTCCATCTTAGTTTTACCGGTGATTTTTCAGTTATTACAAATATGTACTCGCTTAATTTTTTTGCGTGGGTAAATACTGCCATCTCTCTATCTCTTGGGGTATCAAACTCGGTTATTCTAAAGCCTTTGCGACTGGTTTCGTTATTTTTGGTATCATCTGCAGGCCTTTCAGACTCAATTATTTCTATTTCTGCATTTATGCTTGCAATAATTTCCTCTTCAATTTTTGTTTCTATCATATCTATTAATGTTTTATCTTCTGTTAATGTCATTTTTCTTCCTCTGTTTTAAATGTTAGTTTTCTCTTAAGTTCTTGTTCAAAGTTGTTGCTATCGCTGCCGTTTAAATGACCGTGAAAAGCGGCTAGGGAGGCTTGTACTCGCTCTATTGGTATTGTTCCGTCTAAATATGCTTTTTTTAATATTTTTGCTCGGGAACGCATTCTTTTTTTTGTTACTTTTTTGACCGTTCTTATTATTTTGCCAGTGGGGGTGATTATAAAACGAAAACCTAAATATGTTATACCATTTTTGATAGGTATAATTTGTGTTTTGGAATTGAATTTTAAACCTAGATACTCTACTACTTTTACAATTTCTTCTAAGGCATGCTTTACATATTCCTTATCTTCGTGCAAAAGCAAAAAGTCATCCATATATCTTGAATATACTTTGATACGCAATTTTTCTTTGACTAGCCTATCTACTTTGTTTAAATAAAACATACCAAAAATTTGGCTTGTTTGATTTCCTATTGGTATACCTCGTCCTGTTAAGTCGCCATTGCCTCTGTATGGTATATCATATTTGTCCAAAAAGGCTGGTTTTGTATGGTAGCCTTCTATTATATCTTCAATTAATAATTTAATCCTATCGTCTACTATATGTGAGCATATTATTTCTTTTAATCGCTTATGTGGGATACTTGGAAAATATTTGAGAATATCACATTTTAAAAAATAGCCTGTAACTCCGTGTTTTCGTACAAAGGTACGCAACATTTTTTCAAATCTGTCAAGCGCAAAGTGCATTCCTTTGCCTTGTTGACAGGCGGCATTATCTATTATCGTTCGTTTAGTAAAATACGGTGTTAATACATTGTCACACAATACATGTTGCAATACTCTGTTATCATAAGGTTGAGTTTGTATTTCTCGCATTTTGGGCACTTTTACAATAAACGTACTATATTTTGCAGATTTATACTTGCCTAGTTGTATTCTGTCATGCAAATCGGCTAAATGATTTAGCATTGACATTTCAAATAGGACTAGTGGCCTTTTATCTCTTTTCGCTTTTCTGCCACACATGTGTCCCCTATATATTGTTTCGTAATTGAATAATTCATCATAAGTAATAGTTATCATTAAATCCCCTTATCACAATAATAATTTATTGTAAAAACTTTACAAAATTTATCTAAAATTTACCATTTAATTGTAGCATAATTGGGCATTAAATGTCTAGTATAATTTATATTTTTACACCTCTCTTTTATTAATTTATTTGTTTTATATATAAATAAAGGAGTATAGTTCAATTTTTATAATTTTTTAAACAAAAATGACCACTAAAATGGTAAAAATTTGAGTGGTCAACTAATATTTAATTTGCTTACAATTGAAATAAATTTTACATTTTAGAAAATTCTATTCCTAGATTAATATAATCGCATAAAAAGTATTGTTTTTCTATATCAATTTCCTCGGCAGTTGCGTATACTTTTACTGCAAGATAGGTTTGATTTACAAGATTATTTTTATGTATTATGTACTTTGTGCGTCTTACTACTCCATCAATATTGCTATAAATTTTGGCATCGGGGAATATTTTGTTTATTATATCGCAAACAAAATTATAATGTGTGCAGCCTATTACAACTCCTTCGATATCCTTATACTTTGATAAACTATTGTTTAAAAAGTTAAATATTACATCTTTTTTATTGTAATTTACTTCTATAAGGTTTGCAAGCAAAGCCATATCTGGAAAATTAAAATTTTTGTTTGTGTAACTATGTATCATCTCAACCACTCTATCTGATTTTACTGTAGACGGAGTTGCAAGCAATAAAATGTTATCACAATTTAAAGTTGCAGGTTTTATAGGCGGCTCTACACCTATTATTGGAATGTCAAACATACCCCTTAACTGACTTACTGCTCTGCTAGTTAAGGTGTTGCAAGCAATTATTACTATATCCACATTAAATTCAACAAGTTTTTGCATATTAGTATAGCCAATGGCTACTAACTCATTAGGACTTTTTGTGCCATACGGGTGATATTTATTGTCATATAAATAGTAATATTCAGCATTCACACCGCCTTCAATAAGTCCTTTTAACACACTAAAGCCACCCATTCCGCTATCTATCATACCAATTTTTAGCATAAACACCTTTTTTAAATTTACTTTTTTCTACAATATATATATTATTAATTTAATATTTGTCTTATGCCATTTGATATTGTTTTTGCTAACTTTTCTGCTATATCTTCAATATCAATTGGTATTACTAATCTTCGTTTGTCAAGTGTGTTAATACTGGCTACAAGTGGAACACCTACTGCCAATATTGGCACTCCCAAACTTTTTGCTGTTAAAATTTTGCGTGCATTGCCAACACCACTACCAGGAGTTAATCCCACATTTGTTATTTGTATACTTTTGCCTACTTTTGATATATCATTTGTAGCAAGAGAATCTACTGCTATCACCAAACTTGGCTTTACGATTTTTTTTGCAGACAAAATTATATCATAAGATTCTATACCAGTTATTCTACCAACTTGAGGCTTAAATTTTGCCATTTTATCGCTTGGTGGTGGCAAATTATCTAGCACCATTTCACCTAGTGCATCAGATATATACTTTGCATTGCCTAACCCAACAAACAAAATTTTATCAAGTTTATAACCAAACTCTTTTATACATTTTGCAACTGCAACTTCTGTTTTATTATCTATTTGTTCGCAATTTATATCATAATAAATACCAACCCTATCTGCAAAAATACTTTTATCACAGATTTCTATTTTTTTTACAATATCATTGCTATTTTTTTGCTGTTTTTTATTTTTTTCTATCAAATCTTTTGCAAATTCAACTACTAAATCACTATTTATATTCATAATTCCTCACATATAAACACATTATTGACAAAATTATTGAATTTATTAAAAAAATAGGTGAAAATGATTGCCAAAACATTTTAAATATGCTAGAATTATTAGGAAATAAAGATATAAAGGAGATACTGTTGTGCCTAATATTAAATCTCAAAAGAAAAGAGTAATTACTAATAATAAAGCAAACGAGGCAAATAGAGCAAAACGTTCAAGAGTTAGAACTGCTGTTAAAGAGTTCAATGTTGCTTTAGAGGCTGGTGAAATCGCTAAGGCTGAAGAACTATTGAAAAATGCTATTTCTTTGATTAATCGTGCTAAAAGTGATGGTATTTACACTCAAAACAATGCTAGCAGAAAAATCAGCAGACTTAGCAAGGCTTTAGATAAAGCAAGGGCTTAATTATTATTTATAGAGTTAAATGCAGGACACTATTTGTAGTGTCCAGTTTTCATTTAATTAAAAAATTCGTTTAATAAATATTAACTATTCAATTTTTATATTTTAAGTCATATATTTTCTATTAAAATTATTAAAAGCAAAGCAAAATTTATATTTTGTTTTGCGTTTTTTTGCTAACTACCCTACAAAAACAAGATTACTTATCTGCATAAATAAAATTTACAATATTTTATTTTTGTATAAAATGTAAAATCTAATTTAAATTTTTATTATTGCTATTTACTATTACAATATGGTATGTTAAAATATAATTACTCCTATTAATATTTTCTTTTTTCATTATCATTTTTATGTAAGTGGCACCTCCTTTATAATTGGTTTTCATTTTTCCAATTAGTTTTTTCCCTTACATATAATGATTAAAAAATATCTCACTTGCAAGTGAGATATTTTTTTATTTTATGCAATTAAATTATTTTAAACAAACAAAAAGTGCTAGTTTTTCTAGCACTTTTTTACATTATATCTTTTATAAATAGGCTTATTTAATTTTGAATATCCAACCAAATTTATCTTCACGTCTGCCATATTGGATGCCAGTTAATTTTTCATACAAATCGCTTGTTATTGGCCCCATTTCTTGATTATTTATTATCATATCACGGCCATTATAATGAATTACACCAACTGGAGAAACAACTGCTGCAGTACCTGTACCAAATGCTTCGTTTAATCTGCCCTCGTCGTATGCTTTTGCTACTTCGTCCAAAGATATACGTCTTTCAGTTACCTTATATCCTTCACTTTTTAACAATTCAATTGAAGATTTTCTTGTAATACCTGGAAGAATACTACCTACCAATGCAGGTGTAATAACTTCTCCATCAATTACAAAAAACATATTCATTGCACCAACTTCTTCTGCATATTTATGTTCTACAGCATCAAGCCACAATACTTGGTCATAACCTTTTTGCATAGCAATTTCGCTTGCAAGCAAACTTGCTGCGTAGTTACCCATACATTTTGCCTCACCTGTACCGCCTAATGGTGCACGTACATAACTTTCTTCTACCATAATTTTAGTAGGTGTTAATCCATTTGCATAATAAGAACCAACTGGTGACAATATTACAAAAAACTTATAATTATGTGCGGCATGAACACCTAGCATGGGGTCATCTGCTATCATAGTGGGTCTAATATAAAGTGCTGTACCCGGTGCAGTAGGAATCCACTCTTCTTCTAATTTTATTAGTTCAAAAATTGCAGGAATTACAACTTCACTATCCAATACTGGCATACAAAGTCTTTCTGCACTTCTATTCATTCTTTTAATATTTTCGTCAATTCTAAAAGTAGTTATTTTACCATTTTCGTTTTTATATGCTTTTACACCTTCAAAAATACCTTGTCCATAGTGCAAAATATTTGTTGCAGGATTCATTTTAAAATCGTCATAAGGAATAATTTCTGGCTCACACCATGCACCATTATGGTATTCCATAAGCAACATGTGGTCAGTAAAATACTTTCCAAACCCTAATTTTGTAAAATCAGGTTTAACCTTTGGTTTGCTAGTCAATGTAATTTTCATATATACCTCCGTTTGTCAAACATAATCGACAAAATCTTTTTTTATAAATTCAAACTTTATTTTTCCAGCACATAAATCAACCATTTTATCGGATAATAATTGATTTTTGCTATCTTCTACTGCGTAACAAATAGTAACACCACTATCATATACTACAGATATTACTCTGCCACCAAAATCATCTATAATTTGAGTAATTTTAGGAGCAATGGAATAAGTAACTTCCACTTTGTTAACTATGCTATAAACAAAATTTCTAATCTCTGCATTTTCCAAAGCAGTAACAACACTTTCTGTGTATGCACCTATAAGACCATTAGCACCAAGTTTTACTCCGCCAAAATATCTTGTAACAACAACTAAAGTCATTAATATATCTCTTTTTTTTATAACCTCTAGCATAGGAATACCCGCTGTACCTTGAGGTTCACCATCATCACTGAATCGCTGTTCTGTTGCAATTATGTTAGAGATATAAGCATAACAATTATGAGTTGCATCCGAATACTTTTTTCGGATTTTGTTCAATTCAAACTCTGCTTGGTCGCTATTTTCAATTGGTATAAGATTAGTTATAAATTTTGATTTTTTTATAATAATCTCACCTTCATAAGGACTAATTACTTGTTTATAACTTTTCATTTTACAGTAACTTTTATATGCACTTTTTTACCTTTGTGCAATACTATTCCGTTTTGCAAATCCTCATCACTTATTTGTGCCATTATATCAGTAATTTTATTATCACCAATTCTAATTCCGCCGCCTTCAATCAATCTTTTAGCCTCACCTTTAGATTTTGCAACATTTATTGCTACCATAATGTCAGCAACTTGATTTATCCCTTTTTCAATTTCTGCTTGTGGCATATTTTCGCTATCGCCAGTTATAAACGCAGCACGACTAGCATTTTGTGCCTCAATAGCATCTTGTTCAGAATGTACTATTTTTGTAACTTCAAACGCAAGTCTTTCTTTTGCCTTGTTTATTCTTTCGTCTTTATATTGGCAAAGTTCAGCAATTTCAGCCAAATCCACAAATGTCAATAATTTTAAGCAATTTTCAACATCAGCATCGTTGATATTGCGCCAATATTGATAAAACTCATAAGGAGATGTTTTTTCTCTATCTAACCACAACGCACCTTTTTGAGTTTTGCCCATTTTTATGCCTTCAGATGTAGTTAAAAGTTGGAATGTCATTGCAAATGCAGGTTTTTGTTCCTTTCTTCTAATCAAATCGGCACCAGCAAGAATGTTACTCCATTGGTCATCACCACCACACTGAAGTGCTACACCATAGTTTTGGAATAAATGCAAAAAGTCATAAGACTGCATAAGCATATAATTAAATTCTAAAAATGATAGTCCTTTTTCCATTCTCTTTTTAAAACATTCTGCGGTAAGCATTCTGTTTACAGAAAAATGAACACCAACTTCTCTTAAAAAATCAATATAATTTAAATTATCAAGCCAGTCAGCATTGTTTACCATAACAACACCATTATCACCTTCAAAAGATAAAAATTTACTCATTTGCTTTTTAAATCTTTCGCAGTTATTGTTAATAACTTCATTTGTCATCATTTGACGCATATCAGTTCTACCACTTGGGTCACCTACCTTACCAGTACCACCGCCTACCAAAGCATAAGGCTTATGTCCTGCTTTTTGCATGTGAGCCATTGCCATAAGTGCCAAAAAATGACCAACATGAAGACTATCTGCAGTAGGGTCAAAACCTATATAAAAAGATACACTTTGTTCGCCTAACATTTTATACAAATCATCTTCATAAACTACTTGTTTTATAAATCCACGTTCACGTAATGTATCCATTACATTTTTCTTTTCCATATTTAACTCCTATTTATCATTATTTTCAGTTTAATTTACTAATATTTTTATCACTTAATTATTTGTTTTGATTTGCAAGTATTTCCTTAAAAAACTTACCCATTTTGCAAATTCCATCATCAATTTGCTCTAATGTAGCATTGGAATAATTTAATCTTAAAGTATTAAATTTATCCTCAGATGCAAAGAAACTATGTCCAGAAACATAAGCAACCTTATATTTTTTAACCAGTTCTGGGAATATTTTGAATGTATCAATATTAAGACTACTATCAAATTCACCAAAAATAAATAATCCACCATCTGGGTTTGTATAATTAAATTCTTTTGGCATATATTTTTTAATTGCATCTATCATTGCAGTCTTTTTTTCAAGGTAAACTTTTTTCAAATCTTCTAGTCTTTCGTTAATTGAATAGTTATTCAAAAAATAATTTATTATTGCTTGTGACAATAAACATGTATGTACATCTGTCGCTTGCTTACCAATAGTCATTTTTCGTATAACTTCTTTTGCACCAATTGCAATACCAGTACGCAAACCAGGTGCAAGAGTTTTGCTAAAAGAAGTAATATAAATTACATTTCCTACCTCATCAAATGACTTAATGCTAGGAACTCTCTCTCCACTAAATCTCAATTCAGAATATGGGTCATCTTCCAAAACAATTACATTGTATTTTGCTGTTAATTTTGCAATTGCCTTTCTGTTTTCTATACTATAAGTTCTTCCAGTTGGATTAGAAAAAGTAGGAACAATATACAAAACTTTAGGGTTATATTTTTTAATTTTTTCCTCTAAATCATTAATATCTAGTCCATCATCACCTGACTTTACACCAATAGGTACACCTTCATAAGTTTTTAAAATATGCAAACTAGCAAGATATGTAGGGTCTTCCATTAAAACCACATCACCTTTATTAACAAATGATTTAAAAGTCAAATCAATGCCTTGCTGCCCACCACTTATAATTAATGTATTGTCTATATCAATATTTTCAATGCCATAACGTTTAACATAATCAATAGCAGTGTATCTTAATGGTCTATAACCTTCTGTTTCACCATATTGTAAAATATCTTGTGCCTCACTACTAGACATTAATTTTTCTGTAATTTCACTAATTAATTTTGTAGGCAAAGTTGATTTTGTAGGAAACCCACCAGCAAATGAAATTACCTCTGGGTCTTGCAACAACTTAAAAATTTCCCTTATTGCGTTGCCACCTAAATTTTTCACTCTGTCACTGTATACATATTCCATATATGCTCACCTCACATTATTTTATTATTATAACACTTATTATAAAATTTTTCAAGAAAAATAATAAAATTTATACTTTTTTGTTTTTGCACATTATTCAGCAAATTAATTTACATTGTTTATAATTCAAACAAAGTATTTTTACACATAAATTATCAATTATAAACATTATTTTTAATTAAAAAAATTTATTAAACAATTATACAACTAATACAAAAAACTATCAAAAATCGGTATTAAATTAATTTTTTAATTAATTATATTAACAATTAGTTTATAATTTTAATAATTTAACTAGGATAAAAAATTGCGACCTGTTTTTTTGGCCGCAATAAATTTAATTTATAATTTACTTAATGCTAAAGCGACCTTGATAAATTTTTACCAACGTAAACATAATAATAAATGTTGTAAATCACCATTTTATTTATCATAGTCTCTCTCCTATTTTTGACATTATACACCAATGCTTTTACTTTGTCAAGATTCTTTTTTAAAAAAATCAATTTTTAAAAAGACATATTAATAAATTTAATACAAAAAAACAAGGAAGTAATTAATACTTCCTTGCAAATTTTGATAGTAAGTTTTATTTAAACTAAAATACTATTATAATTTAATTGTTTAATTTAAAGATTTAAACATCTAATTGTTTAACTGTTAAAGTAGTGTTTACTCCACCACCCAAAGTGACACCAACAGCCAGCAATGCAGAAATTGCCATATCTATAACATCACCTGCGTTAAGAGTAATTACAAAACTACCGTTATAAAGAGAACCTACACCTACAGCCAATACTCTTGATATTGATGCTTGAGGAATTGCTGTTCCATTTCTGCGTACTGCCAAAGTTACTGTTGTACCTAATGCCGCTGATACATTTGTATAATAATTGATTTCATACACACCTGCATTTGTAACTGTTATTGAATTTACAGGGGTATAAGTCACATTTTTAGATGGCATAGTGGCTGTAATCGGCAATTGTGTTGTTCCACCTAAAGTCAAATTCAATGTTTGTGGAGTTGTACTATATAATCCGCCATAAGCATTTAAATTAGCAACTCCTGTTGGGCCTGTTGCACCTGTTGCACCAGTAGGACCCGTTACACCTTGCAAACCTTGTATTCCATCTGCACCTGTTGGACCAGTTGGACCTGTAGCACCAGTGGCACCTGCTAATCCTGTTGGACCAGTTGGGCCAGTAGCGCCAGTTGCTCCAGTTGGACCGGTTACACCTTGCAAACCTTGTATTCCATCTGCACCTGTTGGACCAATAGGACCTGTAGTACCAGTGGCACCTGCTAATCCTGTTGGACCAGTTGGGCCAGTAGCACCTGTTGCTCCAGTTGGACCGGTTGCACCAGTAGGACCAGTTACACCAGTTAGACCTGTAGGTCCAGTTAAGCCTGTTGCGCCTGTTGGACCTATTGCTCCAGTTACACCGGTTGGGCCTGTCGCTCCTGTTGGACCACCTGCAGGGCCGGTTGGGCCAGTTGGTCCTGGA
>CAJTNW010000020.1 GCA_910577795.1 uncultured Christensenella sp. | reverse complement strand
TAATGGTTATAGTTGACTTTTTACACGTAAAACCTGGTAAAGGTGCTGCGTTTGTTCGTACTAAAATCAGAGACGTAATAAATGGTGGTGTTATTGAAAAGACTTTTAACCCTACAGAAAAATTTGAACTTGCTCATATTGAGAGAAAAACTCTTGAGTATTTATACACAGATGGTGAGTTATATTATTTTATGGACCAAGAAACTTATGAACAAACTGCACTAAATCAAGAAAGTTGTGAAGATGCTCTTAAGTTTATTAAGGAAAATATGACAGTTGATATTGAGTTTTACAAAGGCAAAGCATTTTCAGTTAGTGCACCTAACTTTGTAGAGTTACTTATCACTTATTGTGAGCCTGGTGCTAAAGGTAACACTGCAACAAATGCTACTAAGCCAGCAACTCTTGAAACAGGTTATGTTATTCAAGTTCCATTGTTTGTTAACGAAGGTGATACAATTCGTATTGATACAAGAACTGGAACTTATATGTCAAGAGTTTAATTTTATAAAAATTAACTGCAAGTATCATTGCTTGCAGTATTTTTTTGATAATAAAACATATTGCAATTTTATTTTAATTGCAAATTAAAAATAATAAAATTAAAATAACTTTTTGCCATAAATATTTTATGGATTTAAGATAGTATTATGAGAATTTTAGGTATTGACCCGGGGATAGCGATAGTTGGGTATGGAATAATTGATGTGGAAAGAGGCAATTATTCGTTAGTTGATTATGGTGTAATTACTACTCCTAAGGAGGAAAATACACCTACAAGGCTTTGTATGATAGAAAAAAGTCTAATTAAATTAATAGAAGAGTATAAGCCAGATAACATTGCCTTAGAAGAATTATTTTTTGCAAGAAATACTACTACAGCAATCACTGTTGCAGAGGCAAGAGGTGTTTTGCTTTTGACTGCAACAAAATATTGCGGTAGACTATTTGAGTATACACCACTTCAAATAAAACAAGCAATTACTGGATATGGTAAAGCAGATAAAAACCAAATACAACAAATGGTTAAAATGATGTTAAAATTAAAATCTGTGCCAAAACCTGATGACGCAGCAGATGCTTTGGCAGTTGCTATAACACATGGACAAACTAATAAAATGGCAAATATGTTTAGAATTTAAAGTGTATAAATTCGATAAATAATTTAAAAATTGATTTTTTATATAAAATATTTTTTCAAAAGTTGGTTTGCAAAAAGGAGATAAAATGTACGCATTTATAAGTGGAATTATAGATTATATAGACCCTAATGGTTTAGTAGTTATTGATAATAATGGTATTGGATACAATGTAAATGTTTCTTTAAATACATTGTCAGGTTTGCCATCAAAAGGCGAAAAAACTAAACTTTATACTTACACTTATATTAAAGAAGATGCTTTTTCTTTGTTTGGCTTTGCTAGTATGAGTGAAAAAAGTATGTTTATAAAACTAATTGATATTAGTGGTGTTGGACCTAAAATGGCACTAGGTATATTATCTGGGATTACTACAACGGCACTTGCTCTAGCAGTTGCAAATAGTGATGTAAAAAGTCTTTCTAGTATAAAAGGTGTGGGCAAAAAAACTGCTGAAAGAATAATTTTGGAACTTAAAGAAAAAGTAGATATTACTTCAAGCGATTTTGTAAGTAGCACTACTTCTATTAATATTAGCAGTTCAAAAGAAATAAACGATGCTATTGAGGCACTTGTTGCACTTGGAATTACTAAAAACGATGCAATTAAAGCAGTTCAAAAAGCAAGTGAGACTGCAAAAGATACAAATGCGATAATTACACTTGCACTTCGTAGTATGGCATAAGAGGAGGAGTTATGTTTAACTTTGATGGTGATGATGACAGATTAATAACCAGTACAAAACATATAGAAGATACTGCTGAAAATTGTCTTAGACCAAAAACTATGGAAGAGTATATTGGTCAATATAAAATAAAGAGTAATCTTGAGATTTTTATTCAAGCAGCATTAAAACGTGGCGAGGCTTTAGACCATGTTTTGTTATATGGTCCTCCGGGGTTAGGTAAAACTACTTTATCTCATATAATTGCAAATGAAATGAATTCACAAATTCGTGTAACATCTGGACCTGCAATAGAAAAAGCAGGGGATTTGGCTGCAATACTTACTAATTTATCTGATAATGATATACTTTTTATTGACGAAATTCATAGATTAAATCGTAATGTAGAGGAAGTTTTGTATCCTGCAATGGAAGACTATGCTCTTGACATTATTATAGGTAAAGGACCTTCTGCAAGAAGTTTACGTATAGATTTGCCAAAGTTTACTTTAATTGGTGCAACTACTAAGGCTGGTATGCTTACAAGTCCGTTAAGAGATAGGTTTGGTGTAAACTTAAGGTTAGAGTTATATTCACCTGAAGATTTAGTGAAAATTATAAATAGGTCGTCAAAATTGCTTAATATAAATATTGATGCAGATGCAAGTTATGAAATTGCAAGACGTTCAAGAGGTACTCCACGTATTGCAAATAGATTTTTAAAGAGGGTAAGAGATTTTGCGGAAGTTTTGTCAGATGGTGGTAAAATTGATTTGGCAATTGCAAAAAAAGGACTTACTCTTATGGAAGTTGATGATATGGGACTTGACTATAGTGATAGGAAGATTTTGTCAACAATGATAGATACTTTTGGTGGCGGACCTGTTGGACTTGATACATTAGCGGCATCTGTAAATGAGGATAGCAATACTATAGAAGATGTTATAGAGCCATATCTTATGCAAATTGGTTTTGTTGCAAGAACTCCAAGGGGCAGGATTTGCCTTAAAAAGGCATATGACCATTTAGGCAAAGTTATGGATACTGAAAAGCAAGAGTTGTTTTCTGAGTATGAAAAAGAGGTTGCAGACAAAAATGAATAAAAGTGATTTTTATTATGATTTACCAGAAGAACTTATAGCACAAACACCAATTTATCCAAGAGATAATTCACGTATGCTTGTGTATAACAGAAATACGGACACAATAGAGCATAAACATTTTTATGATATTATTGATTATTTAAAAGCAGGCGATGTGCTTGTTATTAACAATACTAAAGTTATTCCTGCAAGATTATTTTGCCATAGGGAAGGCAAAGAGGAAATTATTGAAGTATTGCTTTTAAAACGTATTGATTATAATCATTATGAGTGTATAACAAAACCTGCAAAAAAATTAAAGTTAGACACAAAAATAATTTTTAATGATAAATTGTCAGCAGTTGTAAAAGAAATTGGCGACCAAGGTATAAGAATTCTTGAATTGCAATTTGAAGGTGTATTGGAAAATATTTTGAACGAAATTGGCAGTATGCCATTGCCACCTTACATAAAAGAAAAATTGCAAGACCAGTTAAGATATCAAACAGTTTATTGTAAGCAGTCTGGCTCTAGTGCAGCACCAACTGCAGGACTACATTTTACAGAGGATTTGCTTTTAAAAATAAGGCAAAAAGGTGTACATATTGCGGAAGTTTTACTGCATGTTGGGCTTGGTACTTTTAGACCGGTCAAAGAGGACGACATTTTAAAGCACAATATGCACAGCGAATATTGTGAAATAGATGAGACTAATGCAAACATAATTAATAGTGCTATAAAAGATGGCAGAAGAGTCATATGTGTAGGAACTACTTCTGTTAGAACAGTAGAAAGTTTGGCAGATGAAAATGGGTTTGTGAAAGCGGATAAAATGGATACAAATATATTTATTTATCCGGGTTACAAATTTAAAGTTGTAAAAGGTTTGATAACAAACTTCCATTTGCCTGAATCAACTTTGATTATGCTTGTATCTGCGTTTATGGGTAGAGAAAATGCTTTGAATATGTATAATACTGCTGTAAAAGAAAAATACAGATTTTTTAGTTTTGGAGATGCAACTTACATTATTTAAATTTTGTTTTTTGCATAAAAACTATCAAAAATCGATATTAAATTTTAATAATTTTAAATAAAGTTGTTTAGTTAGGAGTTATAATGTTTAAATACGAAGTTATAAAAGTATGCAAACAATCAGGTGCAAGAATAGGTAGATTAACTACACCTCATGGCGAAATTGAAACACCAGTGTTTATGCCTGTAGGTACAAACGCAACTGTTAAATCTTTGACACCACAAGTATTAAAAGATATTGATGCGAGCATAATTTTGAGTAATACATATCATTTATATTTAAGGCCAGGTCACGAGTTAGTAAAAAAAGCAGGCGGACTACATAAGTTTATGAACTGGGATAGACCTATACTTACAGATAGTGGTGGTTTTCAGGTTTTTTCGCTAAGTGATATGAGAAAAATTACTGACGATAGTGTTACTTTTAAAAGTCATTTAGATGGTTCAACACATGTGTTCACACCAGAAAAAGCAATAGATATTCAGCAAGCACTTGGTAGTGATATTATGATGGCATTTGACCAATGCACTGGTGAAGGTACTAGTAAAAGTGATGCAAGACGTGCCTTAGAGCGAACTATGAGTTGGTTAGATAGATGCTATAAACACAAGACATCTGAAAATCAATTACTATTCCCTATTGTTCAAGGTAATATGTATAAGGATTTGAGGGAAGACTCAATAAAAAGAATTTTGCCGTATGCTGAATGTGGTTTTTCAATTGGTGGTTTGTCTGTTGGCGAACCTAAGGAAGTTATGTATGAAATGCTTGATATACTAAGACCATATTATCCTGAAAATATGCCAAGATATCTTATGGGAGTTGGTAGTCCGGACTGCTTAGTCGAAGGTGTTATGCGTGGCATAGATATGTTTGACTGCGTGCTACCTACAAGAATGGCAAGAAATGGTGCTGCTTTTACTAGATATGGTAATCTTACTGTAAAAAATGGTAAGTTTAAGGAAGATTTTACTCCAGTAGACCCAGAATGTGACTGTTATTGTTGTAAGAATTTTAGCCGTGCATACATAAGACATTTGCTTAATGCAGGTGAAATATTGGGTGGGGAATTGCTATCTATACACAACTTACGTTTTTTAATTAAGTTAATGGCTGATATGAAAGAAGCAATTATGAATGATAGTTTTGGTGACTTTTATAACGATTTTAAAAGTAAATATAATTGGAATGTAAAATCAAAATAGAATTGCAATATTAAAGTGTCGAAAAATTTGTTTTTATTTGTTTTAATTAAGAAATGAGTTTTTTTATATTAAATAATTGCAAAAATAGTTAATATATGGTATAATTATTAAAAACTAAATAAGAATTTAAAAAAATGGACAAAGTTGCGATAAAAAAATGTGACTTTATTATGCCAAATTGCAACTTCTTGTATATGTTTTATAAAAGTAAAAGGAGATAATTATGTTAAATTTATTATGTGCAGAAGCCGGTGGTAGTTCTTGGCCAATGTTACTTATTATTGGTGCTTTATTTATAGTTATGATGTTAATCACTATCATTCCTCAAAGAAAAAGAAAAAAAGAAGCACAACAAATGATGCAATCTGTTAGGGTTGGCAAAAAAATTAGAACTATTGGTGGTTTTGTAGGCGAAATAGTTAGCCTTGATAACAAAAATAATACTATGGAATTAAATGTTGGTACAAAAGAGGCTCCAGTTATAGTTCTTATGGACCAAGGTGCTATTGGTACTGTTTTAAATCCAGATGCACCTCAACAAGCAGCACCTGCACAAGAAAAAACTGCTGATACAACAGTAGCACCAGATGCAGTGACTGCAGACGATGCAGCAGAAGATGCTGTAGTTGCAGAAAAAGCAGCAGAAAAAAAGGCTAAAAAAGATGCTAAGAAAAAAGAAAAAGCAGAAAAGAAAGCCGCAGAACAAGAGTCTCAAGCAGATGAAGTAGTAACTGAAAATGTTGAAACAGCAGAAACAACTTCTGAAGTAGATGCAGATTCATTTAATTCTGAAGTTAGTCACTAATTAAACAAAAATAAAAAAATGCACCTTAACCGGTGCATTTTTTTTGCAAATAGACTTTTATTTTTCTATTTATTTTTGGTATTCGATTTTTTATTTGTTTTTAAAAGTGCTTTTATTTTTATCCATATTTGAATAGCAACTGAAATAAAGAAAATCACAGTAATTATAGCAGGTATAACTTTTAAAAGTATATTAGTAGCATTTGTTAAAGATGAAAAAATTTGTATTATTTCATAAGTTGTTTTGAATATTGCAATTGTACCAAGTATTTCAGTTAATATGTAAGCAAATAAAGTGAATTTGTTGCGCTTTCTATTTAGTTTTTCAGTTTTTATAATTTTATAGTTATCTAATAAATCTTTAGTAGATTTAAGTTTATTGTTGAAATCTGTTGTTAAAATATCAATTTTTTGATTTTTTCTTATTTCATTATAAAACGCGTTTATATGGTCAATTTCTGATGGTAAATTAAATTCACATCTTGTAGAGAATAGATTTGATTCTATTAAAAGTTCGTTTATATTATTTATTTCATCATCTAACACATTCTCATCATGTTTTATCAAATTTTTATCAATATTACTTAATTTTTCAATTTGCTTTTGTATAGTAAATCTTTGATTTAATACTAATAAATATAGATAAAAATAAGAATTATTTGCATAAGATTCAATTGTGTTTTTTAAAAAAGTATCTGGTCCTTGTTTTCCTGTTAAATATGAAATATTAACACAACCTCTAAGTGAACCAGCCCAATATAAATTTTCAAAAGGATGATAATTATTTGATTCTACTGTTAAATAAGATTCTTTAAAATTATTTTTTAATTTATTTAAATAATCATTAATATTTTCATTTTTTGAATTAAGCATAATTGTAGTGTAAGTTAAAGTAAGGGTATTGGACAATTTATTATTTGAATTATTAGTAAAATATTCTACATTTTTTATTAAGTCGAATATTTTTTGTGTAGTTTGAATAAAATTAAGTTCTTTTTTTTCATTAATACCAGTTTTAACATAAAATTTATTTTCATTTGATTTTAATTCATTTAAAAAATAATTTGCATTTAAGTAATCTAGCATATTATCTGCTAAAATTTCCCATTCAAACTCTAAAAATCCAACATTAGTTTCAAATATATGAAGATATACATTTCTTAATTTTACATAAAAAGTATTGTTATTACGTGTAATAAATTCAATGGTTGAATTGTTTGATGGTAAATCAAATAGTTTTCTTGCTTCTAATTTTAAAGCATAACTTCTACCTATTTCCGATGAAGTTTTACTAGATAACTTTTGACAAATATTAGGATTTAAATGTGTAAGACTATATTTATTAATTTCAAAAATACCTAATTTTTCTATATCCGAATAGTTAGTATTTGATAAATAAAATGGTATTAATTGTTTTGAATGTGATGTATAAATTTCTTTTGTCATATTATCCCTCTTTAGTATGTAAAAATTAATTTTTTTACAAATTGGTTTTATTTGTATAAAACACTTACAGATTTATTATATTGTATCCATTTATATAAGGTAGGTTATTGGCAAGTTTTATTGTAGCGCCTGACCTTTGGTGGATTAGTCTTATTTTGATTTCCTTAACATTATTGTTTATTGTTACAATTTGTTGTCCAAATCTATTGAGCAAGGTTTGTTCAACTTCAACTTCTTGTCCGTCGGCTATAACTTGCAATTTAAATTCAAACGGAGCAGCCATTCCAAAATTATTTATCATAAAGGAAGTTTTTGTGCCATATTGTAAAAGATTACTTACTCCTAAATTGTAGCCTAAATGGTATTGCAAAAATTTATAAATAGATATTTGATTATTATTTAACATAGTAGGCAAATATGGCAGATTATTTTCTTCTAATATTTCTTTAGTTAAAAATTCGTTTTTCCATTTTTCCAAATGATAGGTAATTCCTTCGTCCTCTTTATAGTTATGTGTTATGCTTAAGGTTGTAAGACCATACCTTATTACTTGTTTAACTAAATTTAGTGAGTCAATAAAAGATACTGTTTTATCTCGTCCCCAAGGCATCTCCCCATCACTAATAGCATATTGATTTTTATTTAATAAATCTTTATATTGCGGGTCATTCCAATTCATCATTCCCCATTCATGATTTATACCAACTAAAAAGTCATCATGTACACTAAACCTATGTTCGTATTTTTCTGGTACTTGAGATAATATTTCAGGTGTTCTCACCATAATATAAATTTCTTCAGGAATAATTTCACAAAGTTTATTTGCAAGTTTTCTTTTATTA
This sequence comes from uncultured Christensenella sp., assembly GCA_910577795.1. Classification (GTDB taxonomy): domain Bacteria; phylum Bacillota; class Clostridia; order Christensenellales; family UBA3700; genus MGBC100798. Next base: position 20,636 of record CAJTNW010000020.1, on the reverse strand, counting down.
TGATTAAAATGTTCACCATGTCCTTCGCCCCAAAGTCCAATTAAACCAAGTTGCACAGCATAAACAACATCATTAAAAAGTTGTTTATTTTCATTTATGAATTGACCTATTTGGTCTAAATGTCTTAGGATTTGCTTGTCTTTGGCATCAGTATTAATATCTTCAGTATATTCATAGGCAAATCTTAATAATATACGAAGATTTTTTTCTTTTAAATATTCAAAATAACTTTTTAGTTGATTAATTGCTGTTTCGTCTAAATCTTTATCCCTATATTTAAATAAATATATATAACATTGCATAATATTAATATTATCATCTTTATATAACTCTATTTGTTCATTAACTCTATCAAGATAGTTTTGTTGATGTGCTGGGTAGGCAAGATTAGTGCCTAAAGTATAGTATATTTCTCCCCTAAAACCTCTATCTTGGTTTTTTAATAATTGTGTATCTTGACCTGATAAATTTAAGTTATTGATAATAGTATATTCAAAAGAAGTTTTAGCCGCTGGATATTTTTTTATTTTATATTTTTGACTGCAACCTGTTATTAAAATAGGTAGTGCTATTACAATTATAACAATTATAATAATTAGAATTATAGTATAACTTTTCATAATATCTCCCTAAATATTTATATATTGTATATTATATAATAATATTTATGTTTAGTCAATAGTTTGCTAATTTTTTGTGCATACTAAAATGTATAATAATCTTTTTTAAAACGTATGTTTATAAAAAAATATTAAAGTGTCGATTTTTGCTTATATATGTTTTTTTATGGAAAAATTGTCTACAACTTGTGGAAAAGATTTATAAATTATCTTGACATTGTTTATATTATTATGTATAATGATAGAGCATTCAAAAGAGGTAAAGTATGTTAAAATTTGCAGAGAATCTAAAATTTTATAGAAAATCTATATCTGTAACACAGTCAGTTTTTGCTGATATTCTTAACGAAAAGTTAAAGGAAATGGGGCTTGGTATAGATTATAATAATAAAAGTATTAGTATGTGGGAAAAAGGGGATAGATTTCCAGATAGCCCACTTGTTTGGATTGCTCTTGCAGATATTATGAATGTGACTCTTGACGAAATGATGAAAAGTGATATATCTCAAACAGGCAGTGTTATTAATAATAGTGAAAATGATTTGCAAGCAGAACTTTGCAATAGTTATTTAAAAGCAACTTGTGTGGGAGATTTTTCTGCTTTAGGTTCAAAATATGTTAATTTAGCAGTAGATGAGTATTTGGGTGGAGATTTATATCATGGTATGTTTTATGTGCTTAGCAGTGTAAAATCATTAAATGGATATTTCCAAAAATACAACTTAGAAAGTGGCAAAACTACTTCAGAATATATTAGGAATTTAAGTAAAATTCAGTTTTGTAATGAAAGAAGTTTTGTTCGCGATATTATAGATAATGGTGGCAGAGATGTAGTAGTTACAAGTGAACAAATCTCTAATGTGTGGGAAGGCTTTTTTGAATGTCTAGGCAATGTGGAAGAATATAATACTATGACATTTTATGACGATGATAAAAATCATATTATTACAATTGTTGAGTACAATATTCACATTGGCAAAGATGCTTTTAGTGCGTCATTAAATGTTGGTGGAAGAGAACTTGATAAAGCAATTATGAATACAATTGTTCAGAATAAAAAATTCCACTTAGGTGTAAGAATGGCAAAGGAACTTATTAAATAAAAATTAATTTAAATGACACTTTTTACAGTGTCATTTTTTTATTATAAGCAATATTTAATTTTATTATATAAATATAATATACAATTTATTTATTGTGATTATTGACAAATAGTGGATATTTGGTTTATAATTATTACAATTAAAATGGAAAAAGTGTACTTTTGTAGGTGAGATAAAATGATAAAAAATGTTGTTTTTGATATGGATGGAACTATTTTAAATACTATTGACGATTTGTATTGTAGTGTAAACTATGCACTAAAGCAATGTGGATATCCTTTAAGAAGTATGGAAGAAGTTTTGTCTTTTGTTGGAAATGGTGTAAAAGTGCTAATTGATAGGGCAATGCCAAAGGGATACACAAAAGAGGAATATGACAAATGTTTTTCCATTTTTATAGAGTATTATAATTTGCATAAAAATGATAATACAGCACCTTATGATGGAATACTAGAATTAATGCAAGAACTGCAGCAAAAAAATATAAAAATGAGTGTTGTATCAAACAAGTTTGACGCAGGTGTAAAAGAACTTGCAAAAAATCTATTTAATGGTTATTTGCCTGTTGCTATAGGAGAGAGTGAAACAGTTATGCCAAAGCCAAATCCTAGTGGTGTGTGGTATGCGTTGGAACTTATGGGGGCAAAAAAAGAGGAATCTGTTTATATAGGTGATTCGGAAGTTGATTTTGAAACTGCAAAAAATAGTGGACTTACATTTATTGCTGTAACTTGGGGATTTAGACCGCGTAGTTTACACGAAAAATTAGGTGCAAAATATATTGCGGATAAGCCAATTGAAATTTTAGATATTTTAGAGAAAATAGAATAGTTTGAGGTAAAATTAATAATAAAGTATGAAAAAATTTGGACTTTTAGGTAAAACATTATCACATTCTTTATCACCTTTTATTCATAATAAATTATTTGAATTGAGTGGTATAGACGCAGAGTATAAATTGTACGAGACGGACAATGTGCAAGAGTTTGTAAAATGCAATAAGTTGGACGGCTTTAATGTTACTATACCATACAAAAAAGATGTGTTTGATTTGTGTAGTAAAATTGATAAAAGTGCAAATTATCTTGGTGTAGTAAATTGTGTGGATAGTAATCTTGTAGGTTATAATACTGACGTTTATGGATACAAAAAAAGTGTAAGTGAAATACAGGATAATTTTGACTGCAAAATATTACTTTTAGGTTGTGGCGGAGTTGGCAGTATGATAGCAAAGCAATATAATAGCAAAAATATGTATATTGCAATAAGAAATATTACTGACGATAGGATTATGCAAATAACAAATGTATACGTTGGTGCAAAAGTAGTTGATATCAATAATATCCCTAATGAAAAATTTGATTTAATTTGCAATAGTACTCCAGTTGGTATGTATCCTGATATAAATTTATCACCAGTAAGTATAGATATAGTAGCAAATGCAACTGCTGTTTATGATACAATTTACAACCCTTATGATACTAAATTATTGCAATATGCAAAGCAATGTGGAGTAAAATATAAAAATGGTTTGGATATGTTAGTATATCAAGCAGTTAAATCTCACGATTATTGGTATGGCGGACAATTTGAGGATAGTGATATTGATAAAATCATAGATTTTGCAAAGGAGGAATTGTTTACAAAATGGTAATTGCTCTTTGTGGATATATGGGTAGCGGTAAAACTACTTTGGGTAAGGTTTTGGCAAAAAAACTATCTTGTGATTTTGCGGATACAGATGATTATATTGAAAGTACTCACAACCAAAGTATTCCAGAAATTTTTAAGTTGCATGGTGAGGAATATTTTAGGGAATTAGAGTATAATGCGATAAAACATTTTGCAAATTCTAATAAAATAGTGTTGTCTCTTGGTGGAGGACTACCAATTAAAGACAAAAATAAAGAAGTTTTAAAAAAAATGTTTGTGGTATATATAAAAAGTGATTTTGAAAATTGCTATAGCAGAATAAAAAATTCTGATAGACCTATTGTAAAGAATAACACAAAGTCTCAACTAAATGAACACTATAATAATAGGATACCTCATTATGAAAAAGTAGCGGATTTAGTTGTAGATGGCGAGGATATTGAAGAAATGGCGGAACAAGTTGAAAAATTTGTGAAGGAGAAAATATGAAAATTTTAGTTATTAATGGCGTTAATTTAGATATGCTTGGTGTAAGAGAGCCACAGATTTATGGGGGCAGAACTCTTGATGATATAAATGCAGATTTATCTAAGGTAGCAAAAAATCTTGGTGCGGAAATTGAGTTTGTCCAAAGCAATATTGAGGGTGAAATAGTAGAGTTTATTCATAAAGGCAGACAGTTTGATGGAATTATTTTAAATGCTGGAGCATATACACATTATTCTATTGCAGTACGTGATGCTATTAGTAGTATAGATACTCCTTGTGTAGAGGTGCATTTAAGCAATGTGCATAAAAGGGAAGAATTTAGACATACTTCAGTTATATCTGCAGTGTGCAAAGGTGTAATTGCTGGTTTTGGTGAAAATTCATATAAACTTGCTTTGTATGCCTTATTGAATAAATAAATTAATGGTTAAATTATGAAAGTTATAAAAATTAACACAAATCCTACTTACAATGTTTTAATAGAAAAAGGTTTATTAAATAAGGCAGGTTATTTAGTAAACCAAATAAAAAGTTATGATAAAATTGCTATTATAACTGATGATGCTGTGCAAAAATTATATCTTGATAGAGTGGTTAAAAGTTTTGATGGTTTTTCTAATCAAATTTTTACTTATGCTTTTAAAAATGGGGAGAGCAGTAAAAACATAACAGAGTTATCTAAGATTTATGATTTTCTTGCAGAGGTACAAATTACAAGAACAGATTTGATTATTGCTCTTGGTGGCGGTGTTTGCGGGGATATGGTAGGATATGCTGCAAGCAGTTATTTAAGAGGTGTTGATTTTATAAATATTCCAACCACTTTGCTTAGTATGGTAGACTCTTCTGTTGGTGGCAAAACCGCAGTAAATATTAAGGCTGGTAAAAATCAAGTTGGTTCTTTTTATCAACCAAAAGTTGTTATTTGCGATACAAACACTTTAAATACATTAAATGACAATTTAATTGCTGACGGAATTGGTGAAATTGCAAAGTATGGAGTTTTGGAAGGACGAGGTCTTTTTAAATTACTAAAAGGTGATTTAAAAAACAATTTGGAAGATATTATAGAAATATGCGTTAAAATAAAAGACGAATATGTAAGCGGTGACGTATTTGATAAAGGTAAAAGGCAACTTTTAAATTTAGGGCATACCTTGGGACATGTAATTGAAAAAGATAGTAATTTTACTTTAGCACATGGTAAAGCAGTATTGATAGGATTAAATTATATTGCCCAAAAATTTGCTGGTAGCACAGAAATTGAAGACATTTTGAAAAATGTAAGAGAAGTTGCTGCAAAATACAATATGCCATTAACATATAAATTATCTGCAGATGAATTATGGAAGATGGCAGGTAATGATAAAAAAAGACATGGTGATTATCTTACCATTGCAAGACCATTTGCAATAGGTGACTGCAGATTAGAAAATGTTAAAATTGGTAACCCTATAAATTTAACAGAGAGTGTAAAGGCTGGTAAATTTGATATAACTATTACACCTAAAAGACTAAAAGGGGAAATAATTCCTCCACCATCTAAGTCGCATTTGCATAGACTTTTGATAATGGCTGTTTTTTGTGATAGACCAGTTAAGATTAACAATTTAATATTTAGTAGTGATATTATAGCAACACTTGATGCCCTTAAAAGCATAGGTGCAAAATTTGAAATTGTAAATAATAGTGCGATTTTTGAAGGGTTTTCATTAAAAAATGATGTTGTAATTGACTGCAAAGAATGTGGCAGTACATTTAGATTTTTTATACCTATTTGTAGTATGCTAGGCATAAAAACTGAGTTTAAAGGAAGCAAAAGACTTGGCGAGAGAGGTTATACGGAAATTATATCCGCTATGGAAAGTCAAGTAACTTTTGATAAAACTATAGGTTTGCCACTTAATATAAATGGTAAGTTTGATAAATGCGAAATTTATATTGATGGTAGTATGTCATCACAATTTGTAAGTGGAATTATGATGGGGGCAATAGCAGCAAATAAACAAATGACTATACACTTAAAAAGTGATTTGGTATCTACTGGTTATGTGGATATGACTATTGAAGTTATTAAACAATTTGGCGGTATTGTAAATAAGTTAGAAGGTGGCTTTGAAGTTATACCAAACAAATCTGTAAGTGTAAATTGTGAATTTACTCCAGAAATTGACTATAGTAATATTGCATTTTGGGAAGTTGCTGGTGTGCATTTGCCTATAGTTGATGATAACTCTAAACAAAAAGATAAAATAATTTTAGAGGTTATAGAAAAAGCAGGGCATGGTGTTGCTTTTGATATGGATATGGAAAATATACCTGATTTAGCACCGATTTTTGGAGTGTTATTTGCAAATTTGAAAGGTGTTTCCAGACTGAAAAATTGTGCAAGATTAAGAGTGAAAGAGTGTGACAGGCTTTCTGCTACTGCTGAGGTTTTAAACAAGTTTGGTATTAAAGCCGCAATTGATAAGGACGATTTAGTAATAGAAGGTGGCAAAATAAAAGGCGATATAGTAGTCGATAGTTATGGTGACCATAGAATGGCTATGATGGAAGCAATTATGGCATCTTATGCTGATTTAAAAGTTACAATTAAAGATGCACATGTTGTAAAAAAAAGTTATCCTAATTTTTGGGAAGACTATATCTTATTGGGAGGTGATATAAATGTCATCAACATTAGGTAAAAATTTAGAAATTAGTATTTTTGGTGAATCTCATGGTGAGGCAGTTGGTGTTGTGATTAACGGACTAGCAAGTGGTGAGTATGTTAATACTGATATTATTAATCAATATCTAAAAAAACGTGCAACTGGCAAAGACAAAACAATGACTGCAAGAGTTGAAAATGATGAGGTTAAATTTTTAAGTGGTGTGTATAATGGTTATACTACTGGTACACCTCTTACTATGGTGATTTATAATAGCGGACAAATAAGCAAAGATTATTCTAATATTGCTACAGTTGCAAGACCGTCACATGCAGACTACAGTGGATTTGTAAGATATAAAGGCTTTAACGATATTAGAGGTGGTGGACATTTTTCTGGCAGACTTACTACTCCTATGGTTATGGCAGGTAGTTTATGTTTGTCTATACTAAAAAATAAGGGCATAGATATTTGTGCTAATATTTTGGAAATTGGAAATGTAAAAGGTGAACACTTTGGTGATAGGCTAGATGCACAAACTTTTAATATACTAAAAGAAAAACAAATACAAGCAATAGCAAACGATGATAAAATGCGTGAAGAAATTTTGACCGCTAGAGAAAGTCTTGATAGTATTGGCGGAAGAGTTGAGTGTGCTGTTACTGGTATAAAAGCAGGTGTTGGTTCGCCTATATTTGATGGTGTGGAAAATATAATATCAAAAGCAATTTTTGGAATACCAGCAATAAAAGGTATAGAATTTGGTGTGGACTGCGAACTTAGAGGCTCTATTTATAATGATAATTATAAAATGAATGGAGATAAAGTGGTTACTATTACTAATCATGATGGAGGTGTAAATGGAGGTATTACTAATGGTATGCCTGTAATATTTACTGTAAAAGTAAAACCAACACCAAGTATTAGTCGCCCTCAAAATACTATAGATTTTAAGAAAAAAGAGGATACTCAAATAAAAATTGTAGGAAGACATGACCCTTGCGTGGTTGCACGTGCTGTACCTTGTATTGAATGTATGACTGCAATTGCAATATTGGATTTGATTATGGAGAGTAAAATTTATGAGTGAACTAGATGATTTAAGGTGCAAAATAGATAGCCTTGATAAAATAATAGCAGAATGTTATGCACAAAGGTTAGATGTAGTGCGTAGTATAGGAGAGTATAAAAAAAATAACAATATTGCAGTTTTGGATAGTGGCAGAGAGGATTTGGTTTATGAAAATGTAAAAAAATATGCTGCAGGCTATGAAAAAGAAATTTGCGATTTGTATAAATTTATCATGGATTATAGCAAAAATAAGCAAAGCGAAAAATAATTGCAGAAATTTTGTAAAAATTTAAAAAAGTTCTTGCAATACATAAAAAATTTTGTTATAATGATAACTGGTGGAAATGGGAATTTCTGCTATAAAATTTGTTAATAATATACATTTTTGAAAAGGAGTATAAATATGACTAAGAACAAAAAAGTTTTAGAGTATGTTGAATCAGTTCAAAAACTTTGCAATCCTGATAATGTTGTTTGGATTGACGGAAGCGAAAAACTTTACAACAAACTAACTGAAGAGGCTTTGGCTACAGGTGAGTTGATTAAACTTAATGATGAGTTATTGCCAGGTTGCTATTTGCACCGCACTGCTGTAAACGACGTTGCTCGTGTTGAGGGTAGAACTTTTATTTGCAGTAAAGAGCAAGTTAATGCAGGTCCTACAAACAATTGGTGGAATCCAACAGAGGCTTATGAGAAATTGAATAGTATTTTAAAAGATGCTTACAAAGGCAGAACTATGTATGTAATTCCTTTCTCAATGGGTCCAGTAGGTTCTCCTCTTGCTAAAATTGGTATTGAAATTACTGACTCTATTTATGTTGTATTAAATATGAAGATTATGACAAGAGTTGGTCAAAATGTACTAGATGCACTAGGTGACAGCAATGATTTTGTACGTGGTACTCATGCAAAATGCAATATTGATGAAAATGATAGATATATCTGCCACTTCCCAGAAGATAACACAATTATCTCTGTAAATAGTGGTTATGGTGGTAACGTACTTTTAGGTAAAAAATGTTTTGCTCTTCGTATTGCTTCTTTCCAAGGACGTAACGAAGGTTGGATGGCAGAGCACATGCTTATTCTTGGTATTGAAAAGCCAGATGGCAAAATTTACTATATGGGTGCTGCTTTCCCAAGCGCTTGTGGTAAAACTAACCTTGCAATGCTTATCCCTCCAGAAGGTTATAAGAAAGCAGGTTACAAAGTATGGTGCGTAGGTGATGATATTGCATGGATTAAACCAGGTAAAGATGGCAGACTTTATGCTATCAACCCAGAAAATGGTTTCTTTGGTGTTGCTCCTGGTACTTCTATGAAATCAAATCCAAATGCTTTGCAAGCAACTAAGAAAAACACTATCTTCACAAACGTTGTTCTTAATAAAGATAACAACACTGTTTGGTGGGAAGGTATGGATAAAAATCCTCCTGAAAATGCTGTTGACTGGAAGGGTAATGACTGGAATGGTAAAACTTCAGATGTTAAAGGTGCTCAACCAAACAGCCGTTTCACTGCTCCTGCAATAAACTGCCCATGCATCAGTTCTGAATTTGAGTCTACGACTGGTGTTCCTATGAGTGCATTTATCTTTGGTGGACGTCGTGCTAAAACTACTCCACTTGTATACCAAGCAAGAGACTGGAATCACGGTGTATTTGTTGGTTCAATTATGTCTTCTGAAACAACTGCTGCTGCTACTGGTGCAACTGGTGTATTAAGAAGAGACCCAATGGCTATGCTTCCATTCTGCGGATACCACATGGGTGATTACTTTGGTCACTGGATAGAAATGGGTAGCAAAATTCCTAGTGATAAACAACCTAAATTCTTCAATGTTAACTGGTTCCGTCAAGATGAAAATGGTAACTTTGTATGGCCTGGTTTTGGTGACAACATGCGTGTTCTTGACTGGATGGTTAAGAGAATTGAAGGCACTGTTGATGCTAAAGAGACTGCTATCGGTTATGTTCCATTTGCTGATGATATTAACTTAGAGGGTTGTGACTGCTCGAAAGAAACTTTAGAGTCTATCCTAGAAGTTGATAATAGTGCTTGGGCTAAAGAGGCTGAAGGTATTAAAGAGTTCTACACTAAATTTGGCGATAAACTTCCAAAAGAACTTGCTAAAGAGTGCGACGAACTTATTAAAAGAACTAAATAATTAAATTAGTTTAATATGATATAAAACAAATTCAAGGCTGTCCGCGGACAGCCTTTTATTGTTGCAAATTTTTTATTATATGTTTTAAATTAATTTATTATCTTTCCATTTTTTATATTAATACTGCAATTAGTGGTGATGAATAAATTATTATCTAAAAGTTCAGTCATAAATTTATCAAAATGTTTAAGTGTTAATTTTGCAGATTTTGTAAACATATTTTCCTGCCAGTCGTGCATATTATTAGCAGAACAAACAGAGTAGTAAGGTATATTATTTTCCTTTAATTTTTCTATCAATTTTTCGCCATTACCTTTGCAAAAAATGTCAGTGACTGAATAGGCTACAAATGTTGGAGGAAAATCTTTTGTTACAAAATCACCAATATTTATTTTGTTGTATAGATTATGCTTTTGGCAAGTTGCAGTGTCAACAAATTTTTTTCCACTCAAATATCCCCAAAGTGAATGATTAATATTAAGTACCATGTGCTTATCTAATGAGTCAGTAGGAAAGTATATACCACTAAAAAATATATTGCCTATTATTTTAGTATCGATTTTTGATAGGTTTATTGCGTTTGAATACTCCTCACTAATGCATAATGCTGAAATACAAGCCGCAATATATGCACCAGCAGAATCCCCACATAAAATTATTTTTTGATTATCTAAACCATATTTTTGACTATTAGATTTTATCCAGTCAAATAAAAAAGTTAAATTGTCTAAAATTTCAATTAAACTTTTATTGGGTGCTAAACCATAGTTTATGTTAAGCACTTTTATATTAAATTTTGTGCAATATTCCGAAAAAGATTTTCTGTATTTTTTGTCACCTGCAACAAAACCTCCACCATGCAAATTTATAAGTACAGGTTGCAGTAAATTTTGTGAGTTTTTGTTACAATACAAATCAAAGGTAGAATAATTTTTATCTGCAGCGCAATAGACTTCATTTTTTAAAAGAAGTTTTGCGTTTTTGTTATGATATGAGTTTTGTGGAATATATCCAAAATAATCTATTAATTTAAACAATAATATAGTAATACTCATAATAAAAAATTATCCTTAAATTTTATATTTTTAGAATAGCATTTATAATAAAAAATGTCAATATATAGCCTATTAAAGTTATTAAAATAAAATTTGGTATTGACTTTATTATAAAATTATAGTAAAATAATTGTATATTAATACGCGTATATTATAAAAAGTGGGGATTATGTAAATGAATATTATTTTGTATTTTAGTGACCAACAACGTTTTGATACTATAAACGAAAATGTTACACCAAATATATGCAATATACTTGATGAAAGTATATGTTTTGACAATACCATAACTATGCAACCAGTTTGCGGACCAGCAAGGGCTTGTATTCAAACTGGCTTATATGCAAGTGAAAATGACTGCTATATAAATGGCATATCAATGGATGCAAATAACGAAAATACTCTTGCAAAATGTTTGAATAGGCAAGGGTACAATACTTCTTATATTGGTAAATGGCACTTAGCATCAGACACTAGTGGAAATAAGCCACATAACAATTTGCAAACAAAAGCAGTGCCACAAAATTTAAGAGGTGGCTATAACGATTATTGGCTTGCTGCGGACTGCTTAGAGTTTACATCAGATATAAATGGCGGTTATTTGTTTGATAATGATAATAATAAAATTGAATTTAAAGGTGTAAGAAGTGACTGCATAAATAATTTTGCAATAGATTACATAAAACAATATAAAAATGAAAAACCATTCTTTTTAATGGTATCACAATTAGAGCCACATCACCAAAATGGCAAAAATACTTTCCAGTGCGTGGAAGGTGAAGACAAACAATTTGAAAATTGTCCTTATCCAGAGGATTTAGTAGGTTTAAAAGGTGATTATAAAGCAGAATATGCGCATTACCTTGCTTGCTGTAAAAGACTAGATAGCAACTTTGCAGATTTAGTAAAAACAATAAAAGATAAAGGTATATGGGATGATACTATAATAATTTATACATCTGACCATGGTTGTCATTTTAAAACTAGAAATATGGAATATAAACGTTCTTGTCATGATGCAAGTGTACATATCCCATTTATAATGACAGGTGGTGGACTTAAAAAATCTGAAGAATGTAATAAATATATTGGTAAACATTTTGATAAATTTGTAAGTCTACTTGATGTTACAGCCACTATCCTTGATATTGCAGGAAGTAGAATTCCTAAAGATTATCACAGCCAAAGCATATTAAAAATGTTAGAAGAGGACAAAGGCAGAGACCATATCTTTTTGCAAATAAGCGAATCTCAATTAGGAAGAGCAATTGTAACGGAAGATTTTACTTATAGTGTTAAAAAACCATTTTCTTTAGGTTTAACCCAAGCAAAAAGCAAGGTTTATAAAGAAGATTTAATGTATGATAATAAAAATGATAAATCTCAGCATAAAAATATTATAAAAAATAGAAAATATAAAGAAATTAAAAAACAATTAAAACAAATGCTGATTAATGATATTGAAGAAATTGAAGGTATTAAGCCTAAAATTATTGGCTAAGTAATATTTTTTAAATAAAAATCTAAATAAAAGAGGAATTGATTATGAAATTGAGTTTAAATGGTGAGTGGAAGTTTAAACAATGTGGGGAGAGCGAATGGTTAAATGCAAATGTACCAGGTTGTAATTATCTTGATTTGATAGCAAATGATAAAATCCCTGACCCATTTTATGGTACAAATGAAAAAGATTTGTATTGGGTAAGCGAAAAGGACTGGGAATACACTAAAACTTTTAAATTGTCTAAAGATATTTTAAGCAGTGAAAAAATAAATCTAGTTTGCAAATGTTTGGATACTATTTGTGATGTATTTTTAAATGGCAATTTAATTGGTAAGGGCGAAAACCATCATTTATGCTATAAGTTTGATATTAAAGAGTTTGCAAAGGAAAGTAACGAAATTAAAATTAAATTTTATTCACCAGTTGCTTATGTTTTGGAAAAACAAAAGGTGGAGACAACACCTGCAAACTGTAATGGTTTAAATGGTATACCTCATATTCGTAAGCCTCAATGCCATTTTGGTTGGGACTGGGGTCCAGTGCTAACTCCTAGTGGTATTAGTGACGATATTTATGTTGAGGGATTAAATACTGCAAACATCAATAACATTTTAATAAACCAAAATCATAATGAAGATAATGTAAAATTATCAGTTAATATTAATATTGATAATTACAATAAAGAAGATATCAAATGTGCAGTAAAATTGTATGCACCAAATGGTAAATTATTAAAAGAAAATGTTGTGGAGTGTACAGATAAATCTGCTGTTGAATTTATGGTTGAAAACCCTGAGTTATGGTGGATTAGGGATATATCTGGCACAGAAAAACAACCTTTATATACAGTAAATGTTCAAATACTAAAAAATGATAATGTGCTTGACGAGAGTAGTAAAAAAATTGGACTACGCACTATAAAGTTAAATCAAGAAGTTGATAAGTTTGGCAAAAACTTCCAATTTGTGTTGAATGGTCAGCCAATATTTGCAAAAGGTGCTAACTGGATTCCGTCTGACTCTTTTGTAAATAGAATAACTAAAGAAAAGTTAGAGTATTACATAAAATCTGCTGCAGACTGCAATTTTAATATGATTAGAGTTTGGGGCGGTGGATATTATGAGAGTGATGACTTTTATGATTTATGCGATGAGTATGGTATAATTGTATGGCAAGATTTTGCGTTTGCATGTCAGCCATATCCATTCTTTATTGATAATTTTAGGGATAATGTTTTAAAAGAAGTTGAATATCAAGTACAAAGATTACGTCACCACGCAAGTTTAGGTTTGTGGTGTGGTAATAATGAAATAGAACTTATGGCTATTGCTTGGAAACTTCGTACAAACTATGTTGCTTGGACTGATAAATTCTTTTGGGATATATTGCCTGAGGCTGTTAAGAGGTTTGATAAAGTTACTCCTTACATTGCAGGAACTCCAGTAGGTGTTTCTCATGACAATGGTTTTTCTAACGACAATGTTGGTGACACTCACTTATGGGCAGTATGGCACGGCTTAAAACCAATGAATTATTATCGTAAGAGAATGACTAGATTTTGTAGTGAGTTTGGCTTTGAAAGTTTGCCTGATATAAAAACTATTGAAACTTATGCTAAACCGGAAGATTATTCACTTACAAGTGAAGTGTTTACTAATCATCAAAAATGTGCAAGTGGTAATATGAAAATGGCATTTTACATTGCCTCAAGGTTCAGATTACCTGAAAAATTTGAAGATTATATTTATTTGTCACAAATTTGCGAGCAGGAATGTATACGAGATGCAACAGAGCATTGGAGACGTAATAAAGGTAGATGCAATGGCTCATTGTTTTGGCAATATAATGACTGCTGGCCAGTATGCTCTTGGTCTAGTGTTGACTATTATGGCAACTTTAAAGCATTGCAATATACTTCAAAACACTTTTTTGCACCATTAATGTTGTCTATTGAAGATAGCAAAAAGAAAATTGACCTATATGTTGTGAATGACACATTAAAAGGTTATGACGAAGGAATCATTAACTATAAAATGTATAGTTTTGAGGGCAAAAAATTGTTTGACGAGCAAGTAATTTGCAAAGTTTTGCCTAATTCTTCAGGTTTAATCCACACTATTAAAATTGACGAATTAAAAGGTAAATATGACCTAAAAAATAGTGTGCTTGTTGCTGATTTGATTATTGATGGCAAAGTTATATCCCACAAAACTTTCTTGTTTGATAAGGAAAAGAATGTTGAATTGCCAAAGGCAGACATTTCTTCTAAAATTAGTGTAGAGAATTGCATTGCAACTATAACTTTGACTGCTGATAAGTTTGCAAGATTAGTAAGAGTACATTCCAAAACAATTACTAAACCATTTAGTGATAACTATTTTGATATTTTGCCTGATGAGGAAAAAGTTATTACTTTGGAGTGTGGCGGTATGACTGCAGAAGAATTGAAAAAAGATTTAGTTTTGTCTAGTGTATGTGATGTTGCTCCAAAAGGCTCTAAGTTTAGTGATAATTTGTTTAGACTAAAAGTTTTTATGATACCTATTAACTTTGGAAACTGGATTTATTATAGTTCTATTCCAAAAAATGTAAAAGTTTAATAGTAAATTTAATTAAAGAGGATAATATGAGTAAAGTTGTTTGTATTGGGGAAAGTTTAATAGATTTTATGCCAACTGGTGAGGAACTAACTTTTGTGGCAAAAGCAGGTGGCGCACCTAGTAATGTATGTGCTTGTATTTCTAAATTAGGTGGTACTGGCTGTTACCTTGGCAAGTTAAGCGAAGATATTTTTTCTAGATTTTTGCTAAAGAATATGCAAAAATGGGGAGTTAATACAGACTATACTATAATTGATAAAAATTATCAAACAGCGCTTGCTTTTGTATCTTTAGACGAAAATGGTGATAGGGAATTTAATTTTTATCGCAAACAAAGTTGTGATTTAATGCTTGATAAGTCAGAAATACCAGATAATATTTTGCAAAAAGGTGATATATTACACTTTTGCTCTGTAGGACTTGTTGAGTCCCCATCAAAATACGCACATTTAAAAGCGATTGACCTTGCAAAACAAAATAATTGTATTGTGTCTTTTGATGTTAATGTTCGCGAAAGACTTTGGGATAATATAGATAATTGCGTTAATACTATAAAGGAGTTTTTGGCTTTTGCGGATATTGTAAAAGTAACTGATGAGGAACTTGTTTTGCTAACAAAACAAACTGACGAAACTAAAGGTGTAAAGCAGTTGTTTGAACTTGCCAAAAACAGCAAACTTTTAGTATTAACTAAAGGCTCAGAGGGCGCTGTGGTTTATGATAGAAATGGAAACAATTATTTTTCTAAAGCAGCAAATGTTAATGTAGTGGATACTACTGGTGCGGGTGACTGCTTTATAGGTTGCCTTTTGTATAAAATCAATTGTGGAGATGCGTGCTTGACAGTAGATGGCATAAAAGATGCTATGGACTTTGCAAGTTTGGGTTGTGGTGTAGTTATTGGCAAAAAAGGTGCTATAGAATCTATGCCAACACAAGAAGATATTAAAAATCTTAAAAACAAATTAGCATAATAAAATAAGTATAAACAAAATCAATATTATATTTGAGGTGTGTAATTATGGATAAAAAGAAATTAGCAAGTGAACCTTTGTTTTTTGAGTTAAACAGAGTATTTCGTATATATTTGGGCGGTTTGCAGTATGCACAACTTCGTGGTGAGCCGGCAGAAGATACTTTGTTTCCTGAAGAATGGATAGCAAGTAAAGTAAAAGCAATTAATCCAAAATATTTTGGACCTAGAGATGGTGTTTCAGTAATTAAAGGTACAGATATATTTTTTGACGACTTTTTGGAAGAAGAAAAGGAACTATTATTGGGTAACAGAAAATATGACTGCTTAGTAAAATACCTTGATAGCAGTATTAGACTACCAGTACAAGTACACCCTACAAAAGATTTTTCAAAAAAACATTTTAATAGCGAATATGGTAAAACTGAGGCTTGGCTTGTAATTGCAACAAGACCAAATGCTAAAATATATTTTGGTTTTAATCAATTTGTTGGCAAAGATAAATTTTCTGCCTTGGAAGAAGAGAGCCTAACTAATAAAGATGTTATGCGTACCATTTTAAATGGTGTAGATGCACATGTAGGTGATATGTATTTAATACCAGGAGGACTTATTCATGCAATAGGCGAGGGCTGTACTATTGTGGAAGTTCAAGAACCAACGGACTTTACAATTCAACCTGAAAATTGGTGCGGTGATTATAAAATTAGTGAGGAAGAAAAGTATATTGGTTTGGATAAGTCAACTGCACTTGACTGCTTTAACTATAATTTAGTTGGTGAAAAAGCAATAAACCTTGCAAAAATCGCACCTAAAGTTACAATAAACACTAAAGAGTATGTAAAAGAGGAACTTATTACATATAAAGATACAACCTGTTTTGCAGAAAACAGACATATATTAAAAGGTGGTAGTTTTGTTATGGATTATGCCCCAAGTGTATATATCTGCTTAGAGGGTGAGGCTCAAATAATTGGCGAAAATTATTCAAAGACAATTGGCAAAGGTGATTATTTCTTCCTACCTTATTGCGCTGAGGGTAAGTTTAAAGTGCAAGGTACAGCAGTGCTTATTGAGTGTCTGCCTAGCAAACAAGATTAATTAATAATATAATATTTTAATTAGTGTATTGTAATAATAGATTTTTTGTAAAATATTTGCTTATTTTTTATAAAGCACTAAGAAATATTATGGCTAATAATTAAAAGTCAGATAAAAAATAAAAAAATTTAACACACCTGTAATTAATTTTTCAGGTGTGTTATTTTGTGTAAACTTCAAATTTTCATATTTTGCCTTTTAATTCAATAAATCCGTCGAAAATCGGTATTATTATAATTTTTCCTATACCTTTTATGTAAAATAAAAGTACATAGATTAAATATATCTATGTACTTATTTAATTATATTATAAAACATAAAATAAAATAATGTCAATATTAAAGTAATTATTTTGTAAAAAATTTAGTTAAATTAAACCAAATATTTATATTAATATCTTAAAAATCGCTACTAAGTGTACATAGATATAATTATTCTATGTACATTTTAGTCATTTGTAAAAGACATTACTTAAGGAGAAAATTTTATGGAAAAAGCAAAAATAAAAATTAACTTTTTAATTGCAGTTATAGTTGTATTAATTATTCTACTGCTAAGTAGTATAGCAACATTCTTATTTTCTCCTACTAAAGTTTTTGCATTGACTAATACTAGTTCTGCAACAGCAGTTGCAAATGGTGTAGAATTGTTTGATGATGCGTCGGGCTCATTTAATAGTCTTGCTGTTGTAGATTTAAATAAAAAATTATTTGCAGAAAAAGACCCTATCAGTTATATAAAATCAAACAAAGATATTCAAACAGATAGTTATGTTATCCCAGCATCAACTATTAATACAAATGTTGGCAATGAATATAATGGTTTAGTTTTAACACTTGGAAGTTATCAATGGATAGTTTCTGCTATAACTTTAACAGATAGTACTACTGCGGGTAAAGAAGATATAGTTGTAACTTTATATATGGCTAATAGTACAAACATAAGTAGCATATATTATTCCAATAATTCAGACACTAAAGGTAATAATGCTTATAGTAGAAGTGATTTAAGAAATAATCTTTTAACTAATTCAAGTTTCGCTCAGTTTGTGAGTGGAAGTTTTGCCGAAAAATATTTGGTTCAGCCAAAAAATGTAAAGTATCAACATACTCAGTCTTGGTCAAGATTTGGTACTGCAAACTTTTTTAATCTTCCAAACGATGCTTTGCATAATTTAACAACTGGTTGGCCAAGTTCAGCCGTTTATGTGCCAGGGGATATTTTTACAACAGCAAGTGGAGATTATGTAAGATATGATGACTGGGGCAATGATTATATTTGGATACCTAGCATATCTGAAATAGGTGGAAAATATGTAACTACTACTTTAAGTGGTTCTATTTGGGATTTATCTGCAAATCAATTAGGTGCAACTTCTAATAGTTGGCTACGTTCTGGTAATAATTATAATCAAGTACTTGTACAATCTATCAATGGTTCTAGTACAACAACTAACGTTGCAGATAATAATTATATTAGACCAGCAATTCACCTAAATTTGAGTGAAGTTATAAGAGATTTAGTAAATGAAGTGGAAAATCCACAAGACTTGACATCAACATACAATACAAAAACACAAACATTAAGTGAAATTGTGGCAGCAAATAAAAATACTGACTGGTATGATAAAAATATATATGAAAAAGATAATGAATATTTAACAATTACATATCCAAATGCTACAAAAGTGTTTGAAAATGCTGGTGAGTATTGGGTAAAGGCAGAAATAAAAGAAGAATGGATAAATAAAGTATATGCTCAGGTGGATACAGATGCTCAAAAATATAGTTGGACATCTGACCAAATTGCTGCAGTTAAAGAAAAACGAAAACCAAAGTTTATTGGAACAGCAGATACCTCTGATTCTAGCCATCTTGAGTCAGATACTGTTAGGTGGATAAAGATAACCATAAATAAAGCAGAAATAGACTTTAGCAAAGTCAAATGGAGCGCAGACTCTTTGGAATATAATGCTTTAAATCAAAGTGTAACCATTAAGGAAGGGTTGCCATCTTTTCTAACTCCTACATATAGTGGTAATACACAACTTAATGTAAATACAGGAAGTACTTTTTATACTGCAAAAGTAGAAAAGTTTACAAGCACAAATAGTAATTATAGAACACCAGCATTAGCAGAGATAAATACAATACCACAATTACAACATAAATGGAAAATAACTAAAAAGAAGATACAAATAGAATGGGATGCTAAAGAAGAAAGTATAAATGGCATAACATTGAGTGTACCTAAACTTAAAATAGAGGAAACTTACAAAGATAGTATTGAGTATACATATTATACAGATTCATCATGTACTACTGAAACTACATTGGAGGACATATTTGCTAATTTTGATATTACTACTGTAAAATCATACTGGATAAAAGCACAACTAAAAAGTAGTGATGCAGATTACAATAGTAGCAATAGTGTATTGGTATTAGATGGAGCGGAAGTATACAGCACAGTAGATTTATTGCAAACAGGAGCAACAAATAATAGTGTAATTGTTGAGATAGTAAATAAAAAAGTAACATTTAATGGCAGTGGACAACAGGCGAACTTTAAAGTAAGTGGAAGTGGCTTGACTGAGGACTCATTGGTGATAGCATATCAAACAGAATTGGGTGTCATAATAACACATTTGCCAAAAAATGCTGGGAAGTATAAAGCAATAGTTAAATTAAAAGATGGCTTAGAAGATTATACAATTGTAGGACAAAAAGAATTTGAATTTGAAATAGAGAGTTTAAAAGTAAATAAACCAGAAGGAAAAATTACAAAAACATTTAAAGCAGATGGTTTTGAACTTAATAGTATAATGAGTTTGCCAAAAGACTGGAGTAACTATTTTGAAATAAAAGTATATGATAAGGATAATAACGAAATAGATAAAACAAGTAGTAGTTGGACATTTTTTAGTGTAAATGAATACAGAATAGAAATAAAGTTTAAAAATGGTATGAATACTAATTGTGGAGGAGAAGTAGATAATGTCATTTGGCATGATAATACTAAAGGCGATGTAGAGACAAAACTTGCAATACAACAATTAGTATTTAAAATAGAAGGCTGGCAGAATGGTGAAGAGAATGACAGAGCAACCTTAAAATCTGACTATAATGAAGAGATAGAAAAGTATTTTGATTATGTTATCTATGAGTGTAAAGGTGATATAACTATAGGCGAAGAACTAGGAGGGACTGCAACTCTAAAATATGAAACAAACTATCAAATAGCATTGAGGGTAAAAAGCCAGTATAAAGGAAATGTAGTAGTAGAGTATGAGGGAGAAAGAGTAGAGGAAACAATTCCATATAAGTTTTCAACCAAAACAAATACATTAACAGATGGGGATAGTAACGGAAAAGATAGCGCAGGAGCAACACTAAAGAATTTGCCGTTATATGTGTGGATATTAATTGGAGTAATAGCAGCATTAGTAATATTAGTAATCATAATGTTTATAGTAATGATGTCAAAAAGAGGAAACAAAACACCACCACAACAACCAGTACCGTATGCACAATACTATAGTGAAAGGAAAGAAGAGAGTAATAATACCCAATCAGTGCAAGAACAAACAAAAGAAGAACCAGTACGCAATGTAAGAGGAACAATAGTAAATAACTATAAGGT
>CAJTNW010000019.1:28486-30316 GCA_910577795.1 uncultured Christensenella sp. | reverse complement strand
CTATTGACTTTTGTATATATATGTATATTATAATTATATAGTAAAAATTAATTATAAAATCAATTTTTTAATTGCTTTAAAATTGTATTATAACTTCCCTAAAATTTAAAAAGGAGGAACTATGGACAATACAAATATAGATTTAATCCGCAGTCACATGGATACAATTATTTTGCGTACTTTGCAGCATAATGATAAATATGGACTAGAAATATTAAATGAAATAAAAAATCTAAGCGATGATTTGTATACTGTAAAACAACCTACTCTTTACAGCAGTCTTAAAAGACTAGAATCTCAAGGTTTGATAATATCATATCCGGGAGAAGAAACAAAAGGAGCAAATCGTACATATTACCGCTTATCAGATGAAGGTAGAAGTTTTTTGGAAGCCGACCAAAACCAATGGGAGTTTGCTAGAACTATAATTGATAAATTATTGTCAGATAAAGAGTTTGACAAAAATGCTGAAAAACCATTTGAACCATCAGATTACAGACCACTTACTAAACGTACTAAAAAAGAGACAGAAGAAAAAGTAGTTATTAAGTATGTAGAAGTTGAAAAACCTGTTTATATTGATAGAACTACTGGCGAAAAATTAGATAACTACTCTCCTCAAGAAGAAATTGAAGAGTCTCAAGAAAAACAAGATAATTTTGCTGTTTATGGTGATAATTCTTTAGATAACTCTTCTACTGAGGAATACATAATTAAAGACGAAATCCCAACACCTATAAGCAATTTAGAAAATGAGGATAATAAAAGTGATGAATTTGTAGATTTTAATAATTTAAATGATAATTATGATAACTCTACTAACCCATTAGAAGAAAATAATATAGATAGTTTGGAACTTAATGACGAATATAATAATTATCAAGTTGGTAGCACACAATTTACTGAAGATGATTACTATTACGTTGAAGATACTTTTAATAAAAGATATGTAGAAGAAAAACCTGTTGCTAAAATTAATATTGACGACAACATTGATTACATTAATTTAATGCAAGAAGTTTTTGAAGAAAATAAAAATATAAACAATTCTAATAGTTTAAGTAGTAATTTATTGGAAGATTTAGATGACGAAATTACAATGAATGACTTACAACAAGCCTTAGAAAGCAAAAACATTAAGTTAAGACGTTATCAAAAAAGCAACTCTGTAACATATTATTCAGGAAAATTCTTTTATTCTAACAAATTGTTACGTGACTGGTCATGGATAACTTATGCAGTATTTGCGGTTTTTATCTTAATATCTTATTTATCAGGAAAAACTAATGGTGTACAATGGTCTTGGTCTTTAGGTTTTGCAGCGCTAGGTCTAATACTTCCAATATCATGCACTATAATATGGATTAAGTCACCTTTAAGAAAAAAACGTAACAACCTTACACTAAACAACGCGTTGTTATCGTCAATAATATTAATGATAGGCTTTTTGGTATTAATACTAATAATTTCATTCTTTATTGCTGGTATTAATCCAACTAAACCTGCAGAATATGTGCCTGCACTTGTTATTCCAACATGTTCATTAGTTTTATTGCCTTTATCAGTTGTTATTTATGCACTTTTATTTAAAATTAAAAGTTATCACTTAAAATAAAATTATTTAAAAAAGATGCAAGGGTTACTATAAATGGTATAAAAATAAGCGGTATTGATTACCGCTTATTTATTTTATAAATTTTTTAAATATTCTAATTCATATTCATTTAAATATCTATATCCACCGCGAGATAAACCACCAAGTCTTAAATCCCCAACTGCAACTCTTTTTAAAAATATAACTTCTCTTTCAACTGCTTCAAACATTTTGCG
>CAJTNW010000019.1:5440-28470 GCA_910577795.1 uncultured Christensenella sp. | reverse complement strand
CTTCCTTCGCTAATAGTTACTTCTAACCTTGAAATACCATCTTTATATTCCAAAAGTTTAACCTTAGACCTTTTAGTTAAACTACCATCAACCATAACACCTTTTCGTAGTTGCGCTAGTTTATGCTCTGGCATCTCGCCTTTAACTTTTACTAAATAAGTTTTTGTTATCTCAAAACTAGGGTGAGTAATTTTATTAGATAAATCCCCGTCATTTGTAAGTAACAATAACCCTTCAGAGTCATAGTCCAGTCTACCAATTGGAAATAATCTTGGTGATGTTATATCAATATAATCAAAAACAGTTTTTCTGCCTTTTTCGTCATTTTTAGTTGTAACGCAACCTTTAGGTTTATTAAACATTATCACAACACTTTTTGTTACAGGCTTGCAAATAATATCGTCAACAGCAACAGTGTCGTTATAAATGTTTACTTTAGCCCCCAATTCTTGAACAACTTTACCATTAATTTTAACTCTACCATCGCTAATAATCTGGTCAGCACCTCGCCTTGAGGCTACACCACACTCTGCTAAATATTTGTTTAAACGTTCTAATCTTGCCATATTTTCTCCTATAATTGTGTTTTACACAAAATAGTAAATAGGCAATTTACCTATAAACTATTAACAGTAAATTAAAATTAATTAATCACTACTATTAAATAGTATAGATTTTTTGCGTAAAAATCAAGTGTTTATCATTAAAAAATTTAATTTCTCCAATAATTTCACCTTTTTTTACATTTTCGGGCAAATTATTATTAATATTTATATCGTAAGTTATATTGATTTTTTCATTTTTTAGTGCGGAATAATAAATGTCCTTTTCAAAACCTAAATCTAAAACCTGACCATTTTGAGTTTTGATTTTTGCAAAACTTTCGCCACCTTTTGCAATTAAAATACCTTTTGTTTGCTCAAAACCTCTGTTTAAGTTAGACATACTTAAATTCCACATATCATACTGATTTAATACCACACTTACTATTGTAACTCCATTTCTTTCTGCAGCAGATACCAAACACCTGCCTGCTTTTTTGGTATATCCAGTTTTTACTCCTATACAGTCATCATACAAATTAAGAAGTTTGTTTTTATTAACATAACATTTATTTTCGCCATCAATTACTTTAAATTTGTATGATTTAGTACTACAAATCTTTTTAAAATCGCTATTTTTTAAGGCTTCACAAGTAATGTAGGCTAAGTCATACGCACTAGTATAATGATTATCATCATGTAAGCCATGTGGATTTACAAAATTAGTGTTTTTTAATCCCATCATTTTTACTTGCTCATTCATAATTTTTGCAAAGCCTTCTATACCACCACCTAAATACCATGCTATTGCCTCTGCAGCATCATTACCAGACCTTAACATTAACCCGTATACTAAATCTATTAATTTGTATTTTTCGCCTTCCTTTAAATATACACTTGAACCTTCAACACCAACTGCTACTTTAGGAATAGTTACTGTGTCATTAAGTTTGCCACTAATACATGCAATGTATGCTGTCATAATCTTAGTAGTTGATGCCATTGGTAGTTGTGTTGTTGCATTTTGATAATGTAACATAATATTTCTACCACCTTCCATAACTGCATAAGAAGAATTTGCTGCTTTATTCACTTGATTATCTGAGTTCGTTAAAATATCATTAGCATTTTGATTAGTTATATTGTAATTTGTATTCATTATAACTGGCTTATAAAAACTTACAAATATACTGGCAAGTAATAGAACACTAATACTTAAAATGATAGATACTAATATCATTTTTTGTCTTTTATCAGTTTGAATCCTGCTGTTATTAAATCCGACCATTTACTTTCTCCTTTACATTCTTCCACACTTACAAACTTTACTTGATTTTTATCACTAACTAAAAAACCTATTGGTTGCATATTAACACCCGCTCCACTTGCATTTGCGTGTGGTAATTCGTGCGCGCTGTCATATACACTTCCATATTCACCGCCACCAACAACAAAGCCAAATGTAATTTTTGATATTGGTACAACTACTAAATCACCATTAACAATTGGTTTTCCTACTATATTATTACTATCTACAACACTTTTTAAATTTTCTATAGTGCCTTCAATTAATTTATCAATTTGCATATTTTACCTCATAATTATTTTTTTCTTTTTTTGCAAAAATATTTTTTATAATATCAATTATTCCTTTTCCAATTACAACATTAACTACTAATTTTGTTTCGTTTATATTAAAATTAGGAATAACAACTTTTTCTAGTTTATTTATTTGAATATATTTTTTTGAAAAATCTGCAATTATTCCACTTAGATAATCTATAATATTTGAAATATAAAGTCCTTTTAAGCAGTCATCGTTACTACCTACTACCAACGAATAACTTACTTTATCAATTCTAATAGGTTTAAATTGTTTTTTGGCTTTATTATCACTTTTATTTATTGATATTTGTCTTACTTTTCCTTTATTTATGTTGTAATATAAAGTTTGATTATGCAAGTTTAGCCTTAAAGAAATCACACTTAAATTAAACGGCAATATAACCTCTGCTACAGCCTGCATATTTTGAAAATTAAGATAAACACGCACATTTATTCCAAAAAAAATACACACTAAAAGTAATGTAATCATACAATTAGTGTGTATTATAAATACTATTTTATACAAATATATTTTAGTTATTAAAATAGCGAATTATTAAAACTATTCAATAATATCATAATTTTCGCCATCTAAATAATCTGGTAATTCTTCGTCACTGTTTAGCATATCTTCAATAATACTTGCATCGTCCAATGCTCGCTCAATATTCTTTAATTTTTCAAGTCTTAATTTTTCGTTTGTATCGTCATAATTATTGTCAATTTGTTCGTCACTAATTTCAATATCACGATAAAGTTGAACTTGAGATTTATTAAATACTCCAAGTTCTTCCAATTTGTCAAGCACTGCTTGATAATCAGGAAGTTCGGATATATCAGATAGTTGGAATTTCTTTAAAAATTCGTCAGTAGTACCATACAAAACAGGTCTACCTACTGCATCTTTTCTACCAACAACTTCAATTAAATTAACTTTTAATAACAAACCAATTGCATAATCTGCAGAAGATGATTTTATTTTTTCCAATTCCACCCTTGTTATTGGTTGTTTGTATGCAATAATTGCAAGCACTTCAAGTAGAGTTTTAGATAATTCTTTTTCTTTAAGCGGAGTAAGAATTTCCGCTACTATCTCACCATATTCAGTATTTGTTGAAAACTGCAATTTACCATTAAAATCAAGCAATAATATACCGCTTGTACCAGAATATTTTTCTTTTAATTTATCTATAGATTTATCAAACTGAGATTTAGTTACATTTGGCAAAAGTGCTAAAATATCCGACTTTTTTTTGCTTGTACCAGATGCAAATAATATTGCCTCAAGAATTTGTGTCAGATTTTCCATCAAAATTATCCTCCTCGGTTGCCATTGCTAAAACAGTATAATCATAAGTTTCAGGGTCACATTCGCTATTAATACCTATCATTATGTCCCCATCTGTTTCTGTTTGTTTTATACAAGCAAACTGCTTGCTAACAAGTTGTAAAAGTGCTAAAAAGGTATTTATTACTTCTGATTTAGTTACTACATCGTCAAAAATACTAAAAAAACTTATCTCTTTTTTATCAACCAACTCATTTACTAAAAAATTTAATTGTCTTGCAACAGTATACTCGTCTCTATGTATTTGTTTTACGTCAACTATCTCTTCTTCTTTTGTAAAGTTAAACAAAACTTTAGCATAGGCTTCCATTAATTTTTCAAGATTAAAACCTTTTATTGTAACTCTTGCATCTTTATCACTAAATACAGGCTCTCTATAAAATCTATTTAAAGTTTCATTTTCCTTAATAATCTCTGCTTTTTCTTTTAACAATTTATACTCTATCATTCTTCTGATAGTTTCTTCCTCTTCAGTAAGTACGTCCTCTTCTACTTCGGCATCTTCCTCTTCACGTGGTAATAACGAACGTGCCTTTATTTCCAGCAAAGTTGCTGCCATAACCAAAAAGTCTGTTGCACTATCTAAGTCTGTAGTATCAATAGTATCAACAATTGCAAGATATTGGTCTGTAATATCACTTATTTTAAAAGTAAAAATGTCAAGACCATTTATTTTTACTAAATGGACAAGAAGTTCTATCGGTCCATCAAAATCATCTAAGTGAAAGATAAATTGAGAACTTGCATGACTATCAAAATTTAAACTACTATTATTTTCCATACAACCTACTTTATATTTAATATACCATTAAACAATTAAACCAAAAATCAACATCATTAATGACTGGATACCGCCCACTATAGTATCAATAAATAATCCAATAATATCAAAGTAAACAAATATACCACCAAATCTTGATGCTAAATTGCTTATAATTAATAAGGCAAACAAAACTAAACTACCATATCGTCTCATAAATACGCAATATTTATTGTCATATTTAGTAAAAGTTTCTAAAACATGAAATCCGTCTAGTGGAAAAATTGGTAGTAAATTGAAAGCCATTAATGTTAGATTAATTACTATACCATACAAAAAGAAATAAAAGAATAAATTATAAAAAATATAACCAATATTTGTTGTTACACCAACAGCATTTGCAATACTGCCAGCAATTAGTAGCAAAATAAAATTAATAATTGCTACTATCAAATTCATAGTTACACCAGCAATTGATACAGTAAAAATTCCTCTTCTTGGCTTGTCAAAATTATTTGGATTAATAGGAACAGGCTTTGCCCAACCAAAACCAACAAATATAAGCAATAATGTACCTAAAAAATCCATGTGTTTTAATGGATTTAAAGTAAGCCTGCCCATACTTTTTGCTGTGTTGTCACCATTCCAATACGCAACAATGCCATGCGCATATTCATGCATAGTAAAAGCAATTACCATTGCAAATAAAAATGCAACAATAATTATAAACTTGTTTTGCATTGTTAAAGATTGGTCAAATAAAATATTTATCATATTACTCCATAATTACAATTTGTAATCTTACTTTAAAAATTCAGGAATATTATCATTTCTTACAATATCATCAAAAGTTTGAGGTTTTATTGCATAATCAGCCTTTCCGCTTTCTACCATAACAACTGGTGGAATAGGATTTCGGTTATAATTACTTGCCATACTATATCCGTAAGCACCAGTAGTAAATACTGCGATTATATCCCCTCTTTTTGCTTTTGGCAATTTTATTTTATCAATTATAATATCACCACTTTCACAACATTTACCAGCAATTGATACTACTTCTTCTGGCTCAGCATTGCATTTTGTTGCAATTACAGCCTCATACTCTGCTTGATATAGTGCTGGTCTTATATTATCAAACATACCACCATCAATACATACGTATTTTTTAATACCTTTAATATCTCTTATATTGCCAACAGAGTACAAAGTAACACCTGCCTCTCCAACAATTGAACGACCCGGTTCAAGCATAAGTTTTGGTTTGTGTATACCTTTTGTAGCAATTGCATCATTTATTGCCATAATGATTATATTAATATAATTGCAATAGTCCTCTAAAGTAAATTTAGGGTCATTTTCTGTATAATGAACACCAAATCCACCACCCATATTTAATTCTGGTACTTGATAGCCAGTTTGTCTATCAATTTCCAAAATAAAATCTGTCATAACATCAACAGCAAGTCTAAACGCATTGCTATCAAATATTTGAGAACCAATATGACAATTAACACCATTCAAAATCAAATTTTTGTACTTTAAAATATTTAAAATAGCCTCCATTGCATCGCCATTTTCAATAGAAAAACCAAATTTTGAGTCTATTTTTGCAGTTTGAATATATGAGTGAGTATGTGCCTCAACACCCGGATTAGTACGAATATTTACCTTTTGTACAACACCTTTTTTTGCACATATTTCATTTAAAATTTCAATTTCTTCTAAATTATCTATTACAACAACGCCAATATTGTTATCTACAGCATATTCAAGTTCAGATACAAGTTTGTTATTACCATGAAAATATGCTTTTGAAATATCAAAATCACTATTTATTGCAGTATAAATTTCACCTTTAGACACAACGTCAATATTCATATCAAGTGATTTCATAATAGCATAAATCGCTTTGCAACTAAATGCTTTAGATGCAAAAGCAACTCCACCAAAACCACCATAATTTTTAATAATAGTATTTTTAAAAGCAAGGCAAACAGACTTTATAAATTCCACATCCATAACATACAATGGAGTGCCAAATTTGTTTTTTAAATCGCTTGCTTTTACACCACCTATAACCAATTCACCATCAAGATTAGGCATCATACTTTTTCTATAATTCATATTTTTCCTTTTATTTTTATATGCTGAATATTTTACATAATACTTTTATTATAATATATTTAATATTTTAACATTTTTTAATCAAATTGTCAAGTTTGCAATATAAAAATAACACCATTATTTATAAATGTTAAAAGCAAAAAAAACAAACAAAAAAAATGATTTTAGCAAAAGCCAAAATCATTTTTTTATTTATAATTATAAATTTACTTTAGTGTGTAAAGATAAACAAGAAGATAAATATTACTGAAATAATAATAGTAACATACTCTTTTTGCAAATAATAAGTTTTTGGTAAACCTTCAGACTCATTATTCTCTATTGCATCTGCACTTGCGTCACTTGTAACTTCTTCGTTTGCAACATTTTCAGCAACTGCTTTAACTTTTTGTTTAAACTCTTTGCCAATACCAAAGTATTTACCAGTACCTAACATAATCAAGCAGTGAGAAATCAAACCTAAACCAATACCATAACTAATATTGTAAGTAAATGCCATCATAGAAATTGTTAAGAATGCTGGCACTGCAGTTGCAACATCTGTAAAATCAATATTTTTAATGCTACCCATCATTAAAACACCAACATAAATCAAAGCGGCTGCAGTTGCGCAACTAGGAATGATTTGTGCAAGTGGAGTTAAAAACATTGCGATAAAGAATAAACCTGCAGTAACTAATGAAGTCAAACCTGTTCTACCACCTTCTGCTACACCTGCACTTGACTCAACAAATGTAGTAACAGTTGTTGTACCAAAAATTGCCCCAGCACAAGTTGCAACTGAATCTGAAAGCAATGCTTGTTTCATTCTTGGCAATGAACCATTTTCGTCAAGCATATTGGCTCTTTGAGCAGTACCCAAAAGTGTACCAATTGTATCAAACATATCTACCATTGCAAAAGATAATACACCAGTAATTATTACAAGAGCAACATCAGCAGCATTTTGACCGCTAAAATTCCAACCGCTAACAAATACTTGACCAACTAAATCTTTACCCCAAGATGCAAAAGCATCACCAGGATTTAGTAACATACTAGCCCAGTCAGGGAAATTTGCTACACCACCAAATCCACCAGCATAGCCAAATACATAATACATTACACTACCGCCTAGTATACCCCATAGCATAGCACCTTTAACTTTTAACTTACTCATAATTGCAATTACTATAAATGTAATCAAAGCAATTATTGCTGGATAAACTTGTGAAAATACAAAACCTTCTCCAAAAACATTAAAACTTGTCAATTTTACAAGTGTAGAACCATCTGCTACAATAGCACCGCAATTTTGCAAACCTAAAAAAGCAATAAATAGACCAATACCAACAGGAATTGCTTGTCTTACTGATTTTGGAATACTCTCAACTATCTTTTCTCTTACACCAACTAAAGTTAATACAAGGAATAATACACCAGATATCAAAATGATAAATAAACCATTTGAAACTGACATATTAGCACAACCTACACCTACAATTGTAAATGCAAAAAATGCGTTAAGTCCCATACCTGGCGCTTGTGCAAATGGATATTTTGCATAAAGTGACATCATAAGTGTACCAACTATTGCACCTAAAGCAGTAGCAATATAAAATGCTCCATTTAAAGCACCATCAGTACTGCTTAAAATACTAGGGTTTACCATCAAAATATATGCCATTGCCATAAATGTGGTAACACCTGCAACTATTTCAGTTCTAATAGTACTACCACTTTTAGAAACACCAAAAAAGTTATCAAGTTTAGTTATAAACTTATTTTTTGGTTTACCTTCTGGCATAATAGCAACTTCGCCATTATCCTGTGGTTGCGCTACAGAATCTGAAACATTTTGTTCATTTTCTTGAACAATTTGCTCTTGTTTCTCTTCCATATCTTTCTCCTTTAAAATAATTTATAATTTTAATTATTTTTTCAAATTAAAAATTACCCAATTTGTAACAAAACTGTCAGAAAATGTATACTTTTTCTGACACTTTTTTAAAAAGAATAAATATATAAACATTAGTTATAATTTATATGCTTTTTATTATTTATAGTATACAAAATTAAAATTATTTTGTCAATAAATAATAGTTAGAAAAAGTATACTTTTTCTAACAAAATCATATTTTTTGCAATTTTTAAAACTTATTTCAAAATTAAAACCTTAGTACTCAAAATCAAGTTGTTATTTAACTATAATAAAATCGCAATACTTAAAAATACCTGCCTAAAAAGACAGGTATTTATTTAATCATGTTATATTTTAATTAATCTATCAATTCATTAATAAAATTAGTTGCATCAAATTTTATTAAATCGTCTATTTTTTCGCCTACTCCAACAAAGCAAACTGGAATTTCTTCCTCACTACTTATAGCAAAAACTACTCCGCCTTTTGCAGTACCATCAAGTTTGTTTAGTATAATTCCATCAATGTCAAAAATTTCACCAAATGTTTCTACTTGAGCAACGGCATTTTGTCCAGTTGTTGCGTCCAAAACAATGTAACTTCTATAATCGCAGTCTGGATATTCTCTGTCAACCACTTTATGAATTTTGTTAAGTTCGTTCATAAGATTCTTTTTATTATGAAGTCTTCCTGCAGTATCAATCAAAACAACATCGTCCTTCCTTGCTTTAGCACTACTAATTGCATCAAAAACAACTGCTGCAGGGTCACTTCCCTCACTTTGTTTAACGATTCTTACACCAGCACGTTCTGCCCACACTGTTAGTTGGTCGCTTGCTGCTGCACGGAATGTATCTGCTGCGGCTAAAACTACAGATTTGCCTAGTGATTTAAAATATTTTGCAAGTTTACCAATTGCTGTAGTTTTTCCAACACCATTAACACCAGCAACTAATATAACAAGCGGATAATCATACTCAGGTATTTCATAATCTATTTCGCTTATCATAATTTCTTTTAAAATATCTTTGGCATCAGCAGTGTTAGTTAACTTTTTCTTAAAACACTCTTCTTTTAATCTATCACAAATCATTTCAGTTGCTGTTACACCAACATCGGCACTAATCAAAGCCATTTCCAACTCGTCATAAAAATCATCATCAATAGCACGGCCTTTAAAAAGTTCATATATTTTGCGACTAAAGTTTTCTTTTGTTTTCTTTAATCCATTGCTAATTTTATTAAAAATCCCCATAATTCTCCTGTACTACAATAAAATCAATATGTATTAATCGTTTTTAATATTTTTTACTGCCTCCGCAAGTTCAACAGAAACTATTTTTGATACACCACGTTCTTCCATAGTAACACCAAATAATCTGTCTGCTTGTTCCATAGTTGGCTTTCTGTGAGTAATAACAATAAATTGAGTATTGCCAACAAACTTTTTAAGATATTTTGCAAACAAAGCAGCATTACCATCATCAAGTGCTGCCTCAATTTCGTCAAGCAAGCAAAATGGCATAGGCTTAGTTTTTAATATTGAGAACAAAATTGCAATTGCTGTCAAAGCCATCTCTCCACCACTAAGTGCTGACAAATTAGGAGTCTTTTTACCTGGAAGGTATGCCATAATTTCAACACCTGCAGTAAGTGGGTCCTCAGCATTAGGGTCTAAGTAAAGTTTACCAGTACCACCACCAAAAATTTCTTTAAATGTCACTTCAAAATTCTTTGCAATTTTACCAAACTCAGTGTCAAAGATTTCTTGCATTTCACGGCTTAAGTCACGTACAATACCCATTAGGTCATTTTCCGCTTTTTGCAAGTCATCTCTTTGCAGTGCCAAATTAGAGTGTCTTTCTTTTAATTCTTCGTATTCTTGAATAGAACTTGGACTGACTTCTCCCAAACTACCAATAGCACGTTTTAAATGGTTAATTTCAGTTAAACTTTCACTATCATTAAACTCTTCTAGTTTATAAATTAAACATCCATTATAGTCCAAACCATATTCTTCGTTTATTCTTGCAGTTAAGCTTTCAAATTGAACACGTAATTTTTCAATATTACCTTCTTCTTTTGTCTTTCTTGTTGATGCGGTTTGTAATTTATTGTTATTTTCGTCCTTTTCAGCAAGTAAGTTTCGGTTAGTAATATTCAAGTTATTACGTTTATTATTCAAATCTTCAATTTTATTATCAATTTCTTCAACTTTTGCCTTGTCTGCCTCAGATAAAACAGCATTGTTCATTTGATTTTCTGTATCCAAAATGTGTTGTCTTACCTTTTCCAAATTGCTTTTTGCATTGACAATTGCAATTTTAGTATCAGATTTTATAGATAATTCACGGTCAATATCACTTTGACATATAGTTAATTTATTAGCAATATCTGCAATGTTAACCTTTAAGTTTGCAAGTTCAGAAGATAATTTATTTCTCTCTTCAACTTTGTTGTTTAAACTCTGTTTAGATTTTGCTTTTTGGTCATCATATTCAATATTTTTGCTATAAATATCTGTCCTTAACCTGCCAGCACCAGACAAACTATTTTCAATTATTTCCAAATTTTTACATAATTCATAATAAATATCACTTTTTTCAGTCAAATCTTCAACTAATCTATCCAATTTGTCAGAAATATCATTCAATTTATTTGTCTCGGTATTAAATTGAACTTCCTTATCAATAAGTTGTCCATTCAAATTACCAATTAAAAAGTTTAATTGTTCCTCATTTTTACTGCAAATCTCAAATTCGTCAGTAGATTTCTTTAGCATATCATTTGCTTTGTCAATATTTTTCAAAACAAGTTCTAACTCTCTCTCTCTACCTAAAATACCAATTGCATCTTGTTTTCTGCTACCACCAGTAACAGAACCTTGTGTACTAAAGATTTCACCTTCAAGTGTAACAATTCTAAAAGAACGATTATATTTTTTTGCAATTCTATTTGCATTATCATAACTATCACAAATAATTGTAGAACCTAGTAAGTTTTTAAATACATTATCATAAGCATTGTTATACTTAATCAAATCACATGCTACACCTTCCACACCTTCTTCAGATAACACTTTAGCCTGCTCACTATTAAGCACACGTGGACGCATAGAATTAATAGGTAAAAATGTTATTGTACCCATTTTGTATCTTTTTAAAACTTCAATACAATATTTAACATCATCAATATTAGCAGTAACTATATTTTGCAAAGCACCGCCCAAAGCAACTTCGATTGCTACTTCATAACGTGCTGGCACATTAATAAGTTCCGCTACAACACCAAGCATTTTACTATCAAGTATTTTATCCTGCTTAGCATATTGCATAATCCTTTGTACAGAAGCCTGAAAACTTTCGTATTGATTTTTAGCACGTGTAATAACTGTTTTTTGCATCTCACAAGATGCCAAAGTACTCTTGCAGTCTCTAATATTATTTTCAAGCAAAGTCATTTTCGCTCTATTTTCAGTTTGATTTTTCTTACAGTCATTAACTTCTTTATAAATATTATTTCTTTCTGTTTGAATATGGTTTATTTCTCTTTCAACTTGTTGTTTTTCAGTCTCAGTATTCTCAATATCTAGTTTTAAAATATTTAATTCTTCTTCTTGCTCAATTTTATCTTGAGATAAATACTTAAATTCAGTATCTAATTTAGTAAAATCCACATCAGCATCAGACAATTTTTTTATTGTTTCCAATATCTTCTTTTCTGACTCTTCAAACTCATTATTTTGTCTTGTAATTTCGTCAGTCAAATTAAGCATAGCATTTTCTTTTGCTGTATACTCTGCTTTTAAACTATTAAGTTGAGCAACTATTTCGTCATATTTGTTGTTTAGTGCATCAACTAAATCTTCAATATCGTTAACTTTTTGACTATCTTTTTCTATTTGATTTATTAAATTACGTTCTTCTGCTTTACCATGAGTTAATCTTTCTTGCAGAGTTTCACCTTTACCAAGTTTTTCTTGGTTTGCGACCAAAATTTTTGTTTTTAAATCTCTGTATTCATTCAAATCGTCTTCAATTTTTTGAATTTTTTCAAGATTTGCAAAATAATCGCTATCATTTTTTTGTATATTACTATTAATAAATTGAATTTCTTCACTAATAGCAGTAATTAATTGATTAATTTTTTCAATTTCTTTGTCATTATTTTCATAAGCATATAAAAAGTGATTTACTTCTAAACTACGCAATTTATCATACATTTCCAAATACTTTTTAGCATTTTCAGCCTTTTTTTGCAATGGAGTAAGTTGTCTTTCTAGTTCGTGTATAATATCTTGTACCCTATCAATATGGTCACGAGTTTTTTCTAATTTATCTTCCGCCTCATCCTTTCTTTTTTTGTACTTACTAATACCTGCAGCCTCTTCAAAAATAGTTCTTCTATTTTCTGGTTTAGAGTTTATTATTTCATTTACTCTACCTTGTCCAATAATACTATAACCATCTTTACCAAGTCCTGTATCACGTATAATATCCCTCATATTTTTTAGCAAAATAGGAGTTCCATTTAAAAGATATTCACTATCACCGGAACGATATAATTTTCTTGTAAAACTTACCTCATCAAAAGCAAGTGTTTTAAATACTTTTTGATTT
Organism: uncultured Christensenella sp.; assembly: GCA_910577795.1. Lineage (GTDB taxonomy): Bacteria > Bacillota > Clostridia > Christensenellales > UBA3700 > MGBC100798. Next base: position 15,569 of record CAJTNW010000019.1, on the reverse strand, counting down.
GTATTATCAAAAACCAAAGTTACTTCGCAGTAACTCATTTGAGTACGTTTTTGAGTGCCAACAAATATAACATCTTGCATATTTTTACCACGCAATTGTTTTGCAGACTGCTCACCTAGCACCCATTTTATAGAGTCAGAAACATTACTTTACCACTTCCGTTTGGTCCAACAATACCAGTAATACCATCATTAAATTCAATAATGGTTCTATCAGCGAAAGATTTAAATCCATACAACTCTAATCTTTTGAAATTCACTAGTCTTACCTCACGTTTATAATACTAAAGTTAAATTTTAAAATCATTTTAACCATTAATTTTTCCTTAAAATCAAATACAAAATCTAAATTGAAAAAATTAAGAATATGGCAAAATAATCTCTTAATGACAACCTTTAAATCACAAAGAATATTTTACCACATTTTCATTTTTTTGTAAATAAAAAAAGATAAATTGTTATATTAATTTTATCATAATAATTTTTATTTAATACTATCTATTAAACCTTTCATTTTTTTCTTTTGTTCTGACGACATATTAGGTGCCATCATGTTATAAAAATTCTGCAACATTTCTGGACTTAAATTGCCAAGTTGTTTTTGCTTGTAAACCTCTTTATAAAATTCGTCTATCAATTGATTTTCTGAATATCCACTATATTTATTAAATTGACTTTGAACCTCATCCTCAGCATCTTGTTTAGTATAATTTTTATTGTTCGTATTATTTTTACCATTCACATTGCCTGACTGATTATTGTAGCCTTTAAAATTTCTTACATTTTTACCCATACGTCCCTCCCTTTAATCACTAACTATTATATGTCTGCATATACTATATTGTGATAAGGAGGATATTATGTTTGACCCACAAATGCTACAAAGTTTATTTAGCAGTATGAACTTTGCAAATAATCAAGGTGACAATAATTCACTAAACAATATGATGCAAAATAATCCTTTATTTAGCATGATGGGAGCAAACCCTTCTATGCTATCTGGACTTATGCAAATGTTTAATAACAACTCAAATAGTACAAACAACCAAACTACAGGAAAAAATACATACGTCAGCAACAAAATATCCGACAAAAAAAATATAAATTCAGAACTATATCATTTAATAAAAAATGCTGATAGCATAATGTAATATTTTATTTATCAATTTGCAAATTAATTTTTGGAATTTAGTTTTATGAAAATTTTAATTTATTTAATTATCTTAGGCATAATAACAACAATTGAAGTTATAGATACAATTAAATAAATTGTATTTATCTACATAATTAAAACATTTAAAAGTTACAAAAAAAATAAAAACACACTTAACATTTTTTTCAAATTTAAGTGTGCTTTTAATTTATTATTTTTGTAACATTTTTTATGCTATTATAAATAAAATTTAATTAAAACCTATCAAAAATCGGTACTAAATTTGATTATTTAGCATTATAAATTAATCTACCGCAGTTTGGACACTCTACAATTTGACCGCCTTGCAACTTAATTGTTAGGTCACTTGATATATCCATTCCACAACCAGAACATGCCTTGTAATCATTGGATGCTGGTACTAAAACAGGCATCTTTTTATTTTTTCTAATTTGATTATATTTTTCAACCAAATTGCTAGGAAGTTCACTTTGCAATTTTTTTAATTCTATCAAATACCCTTTTGCTTTTCCTTCAATTTCAGTTTTAATCTTTTGCATATCAATTTTTCTTACTTTAATGATATCTTCAAGTTTTTTCAAGTCATCTAAAGATTTTTTACTAATGTCTATGCACTCGTCCATTTTCTTTGATAATCTTGTCAATTCTCTTTCTATATTAAGCAACTCTTTTTGAAATTGTGCAATTTTTTTCTCATATTTATCAATTTCTTTTAACTCTTCAAATGAGTCAAGTACCTCATTCAAGCCATTAATTTCGTCTAAAATATTTTTGTAAGTTTGTTTATATCTTTCTGCTAATACAGCAACTTCATCCGCCTCTCTAATGCTTTTCATCATATCTTCTGTTCTTGATTTATACATAGTCATTGCTTTTGCGTATTCTTGTGCTGTCTTGCTTTGTTTTAATTCAAGTTCGCAAGCATAAACCTTTTTATCAATATCTTGATATGCTAATATTTTTTGTAGTTCCATACAAAACCTCCTTAATTAAAATTAACGCATTTATATGTATCGTTAATTATATCTTTTAATAAATTATAAATAATATCCACAAATATTATCTCACTTTCAAAATGCCCCATCTGAATAACACTAATATCATTTGCCATAAGTTCCAACAAAATATTATGTTTAAATTCGCTTGATATAATAAGTGTAATTTCTTTTTCTATTGCAGTTTTTACTATCTCTTCTATACGTCCTCCAGAACCACTTATGTATGCTAACTGATGTTTTTTTAGTTTTTTGCCCGAATTAGACATATAAACTTTAAATTCTTTTTCATTAGTTATATCTATTAATTTTAGCAATATTTTGTCTATATTGTCATCAAACTCACCAAAAATGCCTAAACCATCACTTAAAAATCTTTTACACTCTATCCCTAAAAGTTTAGCCATTTCAAAATTTATTCCTTTATCTGACATATCCATATTGGTATGTGCGGAGTAAACATTGATGTTATTTTTAATACATTTGCATATTAAATTACTTGTATAGTCATTTTTATTAAGTTGTTTTAGTGGTGCAAATATTGCTGGATGATGAGTAATTATCAAATTATAGTTTTTAGATATACATTCATTTATCACACTTTCTGTCAAGTCCAAACATACCACAATGCCTTTAACTTCATCATCAAAACTACCTACAAGCAAGCCAACATTATCCCACTCTTCAGCAAGACTAATAGGTGCTATATTTTCAATAATTTTAGTTATATCAAAAACTTTCATTCACTCACCAAAAACAAATTTAATATATAAATTTAATTATTTACTATTTAATAAATTTAATTTATTTATTAATACTACTTTTTCATTATCACTTACTTTTTTGGTTAAATCGCTCAAATTTTTATTCATAAATTTTTTATATTCACAAAAATCTTCACCACTTCCGCAACCAAACAATAGTTCATATTCACTTGGGTTATACTCACCTTGTTTGCAAACCATAATATCATAAAATTTGCCGTCTGACAAAACTTTATAATCTTTTATTGGGCAAATGTTATTTTCGCTTAAACATTGTCTTACTTTATCAGTATTTTTTTGTGGGGATAAAATATAAAATGGATATTTTTTTTCATTATTTATAATTTTAATAATCTCTTCCCCACCCATACCAGATATTAAAATAACATCAATATCATAATGCTGTATAGGCAAAAGTCCATCTCCAACTGTAGTAATATAATTGTCCAAATGCAATTTTTTTGCACTTAAATAGGCTTTTTCTATACTTTTTTTGCTAATATCACTTGCTACCACTAAATTATTAGGATTATTTATAGCATAGTTAATGCTAATATATCCATGGTCTGCACCTATATCTGCTAAATTTTTACCTTTGGGTATTTCGGCTAGTATTGCAGACATTCGCTTGTCCAGTTTCATCTGTTCATATAATCCTTTAATTTTTTAGTACGACTTGGGTGTCTTAATTTTCTAAGTGCTTTTGCCTCAATTTGTCTTATACGTTCACGTGTAACATTAAACTCTCTACCTACTTCCTCTAAAGTTTTAGGTCTGTTATCGTCTAAGCCATATCTTTTTCTTAAAACTTCATTTTCACGTGGTGTTAAAGTATTAAGCACTTGCAACAATTGTTCTCTTAACATTTTTGCTTCTGCAGAATCACTTGGAGAAGTTGCTGTAGTATCCACAATAAAATCACCTAAATGGCTATCTTCTTCCTCACCAATAGGAGTTTCCAAAGATACAGGGTCTTGTCCAATTTTTAAAATTTCTGCAACTTTTTCTTCTGGCAAGCCCATTTTCTCACCAATTTCAGCAGTACTAGGCTCTCTTCCTAACTCTTGCAAAAGTGTACGGGCAACTCTGTTTGTTTTGTTAATTGTTTCTACCATGTGAACTGGTATTCTTATTGTTCTTGCTTGGTCAGCAATTGCTCTTGTAATTGACTGTCTTATCCACCAAGTAGCATAAGTTGAAAACTTAAAGCCTCTTGTATAATCAAATTTTTCAACTGCTTTTAAAAGTCCTAGGTTACCTTCTTGTATTAAATCAAGAAACTGCATACCTCTTCCTACATATCTTTTTGCAATAGATACTACTAATCTTAAGTTAGCCTCACTTAATCTATTTTTAGCATACTCACAGTCTTTAGGATTATCACTTGTCATCATTTTTGCAAGGTCAACCTCTTCGTCACCAGTAAGTAGTGGTACAGAACCAATGTCTTTTAAATACATTTTAACAGAGTCATCAGTACTACCATCACCCATTATTTTATCAAGTGAAACTTTTTCCTCTAATGTTAATTCCTCAACAGTTATACCTGCATCAGCAAGTTTTGTATACATTTCTTCCATATCTTCTGCGTCCAAAAGCAATTTTTCTACTTTTGCAAGCACTTCGTCACTAGAAACTTTATTTTTCTTACTTTTGCCAAGTTCTATAAGGCTATTTAATGCCTGAGTAAATTTGTCTTCTTTTGTTTTACGGGTAGTTTTCTCTTTATTTTCCATTTTTCCTCCGTTTTAACTCCTTCAACTCCAAAATTTTGTCGTTAATTTCCGCTATTTGTTTGCGAATCAAATTTTGGTTATCAACATTTTCTTCCTCTGAACAACGCAAGGATAATTCCTTTTGTTTGATATTTAAAAAGTCTATTTTTAAAGTAATAAAGCAATCGTTGAGCATTTGCTCTCTGCAGTCATCGGGTATTTCCTCAAATTTTCCATCTGCTATTAATTTTGCTTCGCTATTATTCTCCAAGTCTTTTAAAATATCTATATTCAAATTTTTATTGTTCGCTTTTATTTCTCTTGCATAATCGTAAATTGCAATATGCTCTTTTTCTGTTAAATAAGGTGATATATCCTCTTTTATTATGCTTAGTGCATCATACTTAAAAATACTATAAATCAAAAATCTTGCTGCTTTAAAGTACTTATTATTAACACTTGGTTTTACTTTATATCTATCTTCATTCTGACTTTCAATTGCTTTGCTTTCTTTATATCCATTTACATTATCTTGCATAATATTCAATTGTTTAGTCAAACTTTGCTCAGATAATCTGCTTAACTTAGAAATTAATGGTATATAAGCCTCTCTTTCTACAATTGTAGATAGTTCAGATAAAACATCAAGCGCTTTAACAGCAAATTTACCTTGTCCTTCGGGCTCACTCAAATCAAATTCTTTTGCAACAGCAAGGATTTTATACTCACTTGGTGATATAGCCTTATCTACTAACTCTATAAATTTATTTACACCATATTGTTTAATAATGTCATCAGGGTCAAGTCCCTCAATAAGTGTAATAACTTTAACATTAAGTCCAGCATCTCTTAAAATATCTATACCTTTATAAGTTGCTTTTTGTCCTGCATTATCACCATCATAACATAAATATATATTGTTATTATAATATTTAAGCATTCTTGCTTGTTCAATTGTCAAAGCAGTACCCATTGATGCTACTACATTTCTAACCCCTGCTTGATATAGACTAATAACATCCATATATCCTTCAACAACAATTACACAATTAAAATTTTCTGTAAGTTTTGCTTTTTTTAAGGTATGCACACCAAAAAGTTCGTTTCGTTTTTTAAAAATCAACGTTTCTTCAGTGTTTTTGTATTTCATAAAATCGCTACTTCCCAAAACTCTGCCACCAAAAGCAACAACATTATTCATGTTATTAAATATAGGTACTATAAGTCTACCAGCCTCAAAATCGTAAATTTTACCATTTTTTTCTTTAGCAACACCGCACTCAAGCATTTCTTCATTGGTATAGCCTTTATTTCTTAAAAACTCGATTAGTTCATTATACCCAGAAGAATACCCCATACCAAAAGTTTTAAGTGTACTTCTTGTTAACTTTCTTTTGCTTATATAATCAATTACTTCACCAGTTTGCTGTGCCATTAAATTATTGTGATAATAAATACCGGCATCACGCATAAGACCATATAATCTTTCTTTTTTTAGTCGTTCAGCCTCTTTTTTTTCTTTATTGTAATCACTTGTAAAATTAGGTACTTCCATACCAGCCCTATTAGCCAATATTTGCACCGCCTCTTTAAAATTAACATGCTCAACTTGTTCTATAAAAGAAAAAACATCTCCCGAAGCATGGCAGCCAAAACAATAAAAAGTACCTCTTACCTCATCCAAAGTAAAAGATGGTGTTTTTTCGTTGTGTATAGGACACCTTGCCCAATAACGTCCACCTTTTTTTTCAAGGTCAACATACTTTTGCGCAACGTCAATGATATTTGATTTATCTCTTAGTTCTTGCAAAAAACTAGAATAATCCTTATACAACTTAAACTCCTATATATATTTTGCGTTATTTTGCAAAATAATTTATTTTACTTATGTAAAAATGGTTTAATAATCTATTATAATTATACCAAATTAAATGTCCAAAAATTGTCGCATTTAATTATACAATAATGAAAAAATTTAAATATTCCAACAATTTGGTACAAATAAATCTTCAAAGGCTTTTACCGCAAATGTATCTGTCATACTTGCTATATAATCAGTTACTGCGTTATCCTCACCCCATTTATCTATAAGACCAATATAAAATGATGGTAATTTATCTATATTTTTCATATAATAATCATACAAAAACTCTATCATTTTGTTTGCTTTTTGTTCTTCAATTTTTGCTTTAGGATTAAAATATACACTTTTAAACATAAAATCTCTTAATTCGTCTGCCATTTTATCAATTTCAGGTGAATAAGCAACAAAATTTTTATTGTATGAGTTAGATACTAAATCATTTACCAAAGTATTTATTCTTTTAGCCTTACTATCACCAAGTATATCTGTTATGTATTTAGGAATATCTTTTTCAGTTAAAATTCCACCTAAAATTGCATCCTCAATATCATGGTTCATATACGCAATTCTATCAGCATAACTTACAATTTTACCTTCCAAAGTTGATGGCTTACCACTTTTTTTATGATGCAAAATACCATCTTTTACTTCAAAAGTCAAATTTAAGCCTTCTCCATCATTTTCCAAAAACTCAACAACTCTAAGACTATGTTTATTATGCTCAAATCCGTTAGGATTTAATTTATTTAATACATTTTCACCACTATGACCAAATGGAGTATGCCCTAAATCATGACCTAAACTAATAGCCTCTGTCAAATCTTCATTCAACTTTAATGCTCTTGCAATAGTTCTTGCAACTTGCATAACCTCTAAAGTATGTGTAAGACGTGTTCTGTAATGGTCCCCTTTTGGAGATAAAAACACCTGCGTTTTATGTTTTAATCGCCTAAATGCTTTACTATGAATAATTCTGTCTCTATCTCTTTGAAACTCTGTTCTCAACTCAGATTTAGTTGTTTCAAATTGCCTTCCTTTAGTATTTTGTGAATGGCAAGCATACGGACTAAGATATTGTTTCTCAAACTCATAAATATGCTCTAACATAAATTCTCCCTCTTATTTTTTTTCTAAATTTGAAATGTCTATATCGTCAAATTCAATTTTATTTTCGTCCACGTCAATTTTTTGAGTGTCAGTAGTAACTTTATTATCATTATTTTCTGCACTTTTTTCTTCTTTATGGAAAAGTTTATCAGATTTTTTATTGTCTTCTTCTTTTTCGTCATTATCCTTAATAAAGAATTTATCAATAAAGTTATTTTCCTCTTCTTCAGCAGGTTTATCCAAAACTTTTACATAAATTTTTTCTATTTTTTTAGGGTCTGCATCAATGACTTTAATGGTTAAATTATTGTAGTCAAACTGCTCATTAATTGCAGGAATATAACCAAAATGGTCTACTATCCAACCACTTACAGTTGTAACTTCAAGTTCGTCGCTATCATACTTTTGTTCAAAAGTGTCAAACATATCCTCAATATTGCAACTACCAGTTATTTGATACTCATTGTCACTAAGTTGAGTAATATCTTCCACAATTTCATCATGCTCATCCCAAATCTCACCAACTAATTCTTCAAGAATATCCTCAAGTGTAACAATACCAGCAGTACCACCATACTCGTCTAAAACAACTGCCATGTGCGCTTTTGATTTTTGCAACATCTTTAACACACTTGACAAATTAGAATTTAATGTTACCCAAATAGTTTGGGTCATATATTTTTTAATATCAAACTCTTTTTTAAAGTAGTTTTTATAAAAATCTTTTTCGTGTAAAATACCAATTACATTATCAATGTCTTCTTCATACACAGGAAGACGTGAAAATCCATTTTCTAAGAATAAATCTCTCAATTCGTCCTTTTTTGCCTCAACATCAACTGCAATAACATCAACACGTGGTGTAAAAATATCTTTTACAGTAAGTTCGTTAAATTCAATTGCACTACGAATTAATTCACCCTCTTCTTTATTAATACCACCTTCTGTAGTTGCTTCATCAACTATTGTAATCAACTCAGCCTCACTCATACCAGCATTTGTATTTGGCTTAAATATGCTAATCATTAATTTTTGCCATAATGAAAATAACCATGTGAATGGTGTAAAAATCAAACATAAAATTTGCAGTATTGTAGCAATTTTTGATGCAATACTTTCGCTAAATTCCTTTGCAATTGATTTTGGAGTAATCTCACCAAAAATCAAAGTAATAACAGTAACAACAACAGTAGAAACAGTTGCTGCCACATCTGCTGATTTTATTATTTCTGTAAATAGCAAAGTTGCAATGGTTGCAGAGGCAATATTTACTATATTATTGCCAATAAGTATAGTAGTAATTAGTTTATCGTAATTGTCTACTAATAATAAGGCTTTTTTAGCACCTCTAGAACCTTCATTTGCCTTGTTTTTTAGTTTGATTTTATTCAAACTATTGTAAGCAGTTTCACTTGCACTAAAAAATGCAGATAATGCTGTTAACAAAATAATTCCAATAATATAACCTATACATTGGGGGGACATAATTTCTTTCCTTTTTTTGTTATGATATAAATTTACCTTTCGGTATAGTTTTAATTTAAATAATTTATTAAAAATTGAAATCGTAGTATACAATATTATTTTTAATAAATCAAGCAATTTTAATAATATTTTTTATTTTCTGTCGTCACGTGCGACATAATCTTTATATTCGCACACTGCATTATAACCTGGACGAATTATTTTACCATTATTTGATAACTCCTCTATCCTGTGTGCAGACCAGCCAACAACTCTTGCTATAGCAAAAATAGGAGTAAATAATTCCACTGGTAAGCCTAGCATATTGTATAAAAAGCCAGAATAAAAGTCTATATTGCAACTAACACCTTTATAAATTGAACGTTTTTTACTAATTATCTCTGGTGCTAATCTTTGAATTTTTTGGTATAAATCATATTCACCTTGAGCATTTTTTTCACAGGCTAATTCTTTGATATATGCTTTCAAAATATCTGCTCTTGGGTCAGATAAAGAATATACAGCATGCCCCATTCCATAAATCAAGCCGCTTTTATCAAAGGCTTTTTTATCTAGCAATTTTTCAAGATATTCGCTTACAGATTCATCAGAATAATCTTTTAAATTTGCTTTCATATCTTCTATCATTTTAACAACTTTTATGTTTGCACCACCATGTCTTGGACCTTTTAAAGAACCCAAAGATGCAGCAATGGAACTATATGTATCTGTACCAGAAGAACTAACAACATGTGTTGTAAATGAACTATTATTACCACCGCCGTGCTCTGCGTGCAAAACAAGACATATATCAAGTAGTTCCGCCTCTAGCGGTGTAAATTTACCATCTTCACGCAAAATATACAAAATATTTTCTGCAATTGAGTAATCAGGATTTGGTTTTCTAATTAATAAACTTTCTGAATTATAGTAATGCTTGTAAACATGATAACCATAAACAGCCAGCAATGGAAACTGAGCAATTAATTGCATACATTGCCTTAAAACATTAGTAATACTAATATCGTCTGGATTACTATCATAAGA
>CAJTNW010000019.1:382-5424 GCA_910577795.1 uncultured Christensenella sp. | reverse complement strand
AGAACGTGACAATGCTATCATCATATCGTTTGTTGGTGCTTTCATTATAATATCACGCACAAAACTATTAGGTAATCTTCTAAAACCACCCAAAATATCAATAAATTTTTTTAATTCATTATTGTTTGGCAACTTACCAAAAAGCAATAAATAAGCAGCCTCTTCAAAGCCATATCTATTGCCAGAACCAGCAAAGCCATTTACAATATCTTGAATCTTGATACCTCTGTAATATAATTCACCTTTGCAAGGGACAGATTTACCTTCTTCATTAGTTTTGCTGGAAATAATGTCGGAAATTTCTGTAAGTCCTGTTAAAACTCCTTTTCCGTTAATATCACGCAAACCTCTTTTAACATCATACTTGTCATAATATTCACTTTTTATGTAAGTACTTTCCTTTGCCATTACTGCCAAATCATCAATATCGGCCTGCACCTCTTCCAAAAAACTTTTAAAATCTGCCATTACATCCTCCTTGCTATAGATAATCTAGCATATTATAGCATACTTTAAATTAAAATGCAATAGATAATTTGATTTTATTTATATATTATATAATATTTTTTAGTGATTATGTTTATTAAATTGTTTTTTAGATTATTCACTTGTTATGCTTGTAAAATAATAATTTTAATGCTATAATGTGTTTATTCTCAACAAAAGGTAGTTATATGGATAATTATACATTAATGAAACTTTCTGAAAAAATGGACGATGATGGTGTTGATATTGCAGATTTTGACCCACAAGATTTATATTTTACAGAAGACGATGCCGAAAGGTTTAAAGAAAAATATAAAGAATTTTATACAGATATCAAACTTTCTATAAAGGAGGATTGGTAATGTCAGTTTTTATTGCAAAAAAAATCATAAAAAAACAGCCTGAAGAAAAACAAACTGAAGCAAGACTACGTAATTTAATTGGGGCAATTGCAAGTTTTGTTGGTATTATTGCAAATTGTCTTATAGGTGTTTTAAAACTTGTTGTTGGCTTAATTTTTAGCAGTATTTCTGTTGCAAGTGATGGTTTAAACAATATTTCTGATACCGCATCTTCTGCTGTTAGTTTAGTAAGTTTTAAAATTGCAGATAAGCCTGCAGATAAAAAACACCCTTTTGGACATGCCCGTGCAGAATATCTTGCAGCGATGATAATATCATTTATAATCATTATGCTTGGCATAGAATTAGTAAAATCTTCGGTAGAAAAAATTATTGAAAATGCTGCATCAACTTTTAGTTTTATAACTATTGGAATATTAGTTTTTTCAATTATTGTCAAAATAATACTATTTGCATATAACTTAGCCATGTACAAAAAAATTAATTCTTCTACCCTAAAAGGTGTTGCTATAGACTGCGTAAATGACTGTTTAGTTAGTAGTATGATATTAATTTCTACCATAATATCTCATTATGTAAATGTTAACCTTGATGGTTATTTTGGAATAGTTGTTGCACTTTTAATTATTATTCAAGGCATTAAATTAATGATAAGCACTTTTAACCCATTGCTTGGTGAAAAAGCAGATAAAAAAATGGTAAGCGAAATTGCAAAAAGTATACAAAACTATGATGGGGTGTTAGGAATACATGATATGATAATTCACAATTATGGACCTAATAGATTTTTTGTAAGCGTACATGTTGAAGTTGATAGCAAACAAGATATGTTAAAAAGTCACGAATTAATTGATAAAATTGAAAGAGAACTTACTACCCCAACTACTCAACTACTAATACATATGGACCCAATTAATAAAGATGACGAAGAATCAAATAAATACAAAAGTTTAATTTGCGAACTTGCAAAAGAAATTAATGACAAAATCACCATTCATGACTTTAGAATGGTACAAGGTGTAAATAACAAAAACTTAATTTTTGATATTGTTTTGCCTATGGAATTTAAACTATCCGACAATGATACAAAAGAAAAATTACAACAATTAGTCAAAGCAAAAGATTCTACTTGCAATTTGGTTATAAATGTGGATAGAAATTACACTGAATGTTAAAAAATTATTCATTTTAAAAAATTTGTAGTAAAACGATAAAATAAAAAATCACGCAAATTTGCGTGATTTTTTTATATTTTTATTAATTTTTAAAATAATCCGAAGATAACAAACTATGCATACAAGCATCTACTATTCCTTTATTGCTATAGTCAGCCTGCCTTAATGTACCCTCATATTGCATGCCACATTTTTTCATAACTTTTCCAGAATTAGGGTTATTAGGGTCATGTTGCGATTCAATTCTATTTACCTTAACTTGTTCAAAAAAGAATTTAATAACTGCATGCAAAGCCTCACTAGTTATGCCTTTGTGCCACCACTTGCTACCAATACCATAACCAATATGTACTTTATTTGTCTTTTCACAAAAACCAAAACCACTAATTGTACCAATAGGTTCATTAATCTCTTTTAAAACAATTGCCCATTGATAAAAATTAGGTTTTCTGCAACTTCTTATCCACTTATTTATAACTGATTTTGTTTCCTTAATATCCTTATGAGTTTGCCACCTTAAAAACTCAGTAACTTTATCATCACTTGTCCAATTTTTAAACGCAAATTGTACATCACTTTTACAAAATTTTCGCAAAATTAGTCTTTCAGTTTCTAACTCAATTGTACCTAAATGTTTCATATTTTCCTTAATTATTTTTATTTGCTTTAGTCATTTTTGCCATACCCCTAAACAAATGTCCATTAAAAATATCAACAATTCCTTGAATTTTTTGCTCAGATAGTGCACCTTGACTTGACTGCCCAAGTTTAAACAATGGATTTGAACGCATTTGCTCATAACTCATCATAAAACCGCCAGTATTTTTGCCTTCACCTGTTGCAAGAGGTAAAATATTTCTTATACAAAACAAAATAAATCTTGCAGTCAAACTATATTCTGCAATTTCGGACAAACAATTAAATTCTGTAAATTGCCCTTTTTTAGCAATTGGACGAGATTCTATAATTTTATTTCCATAAATTTTTTCAAATTTTTCCAACGAAAACTCATTATTTTGTGGTATATAAGCAAGCATATCAGTACTATCACCAAAAATTGTATCATTACTTTCAACTTCAACATTAAGAGTTTTTATAATTTCATTGCTGTTTTTACAAATATATATTTGATATTCACCATTTTCTACAACATAATCGTCATTTTTAATATCAAATATTTCAAAATTCTTTCTGTTTAAATTTATTTGAACATTTTTACTCTCATTTGGCTCAATAAAAATTTTATCAAATGCCTTTAATTCCTTAATAGGTCTTAAGTATTTTGAATTTTTCTTTCCTACATAAACTTGAACAACTTCACTACCTGGCATATTACCAGTATTTTTTATAGTAAGGTTTATATTGCAGCCATCATTAATATTACATTTAGCATTTGCAGTAATATCTGAATACTCAAAAGTTGTATAACTCAAGCCATATCCAAATGGATATGCAACTTTTGTATTTGTTATGTCATAGTACTTATAGCCAACAAAAATACTATCAGAATAATATGTTCTATCACTATCGTAGTAAAAATTATTAAACGAATTACTATCGGATAATTTTATTGGATAACTCTCAGCAAGTCTACCGCTAGGGTTAACTTTGCCATACAATATTTTAGCACAGGCCTCACCACTACCACTACCTGCAAGATACATATTAAGTAAACCATTTACTTTATCTCTCCAAGGCAATTCTACAGGAGAACCTGCAAATAAAATCGCTACAACATTTTTATGTATACTAGATATTTCTTCCACCAATTTATCATAAGTTTGAGGCAAATTAATATGTTTTCTATCTAATCCCTCAACCTCCATATTATCTGGAAGTCCTACACAAATTACAATTTTGTCATAATTATCTGCAACTTTTGCAATTTTTTTGATTAAATCGCGGTTGTCCTTTTTATAGTTTTTATGATAACCATCTAAATAATCGTATTTAATACCAAACTTATCCAAACTATCAGTAAGTGAATACTCAAAAAATGGAGTAATATGCGAACTTCCACCGCCTTGATAACGACTAATTTTAGCCATATCACCAACAATTAATACCTTTTCACTTTCCTTAATAGGCAAAATATTATTGTTATTTTTAAGCAAAACTGCTGAATTTTCAGCAATTTCTACCGCCAAATCATAGTGCTCTTTTTCATCAAAAGTAATTTTTATATCGTTGATATACTTATATTTTTCAACCAAATTCAAAATATTTTGAACTACATTATCCAAATATTTTTCGTCAAGTTCACCATTTTTAACAGCATTTTCAATTATTTTGTCATTTACTCCATTGCAAGACGGCATTTCTAAATCAAGTCCGGCTTTTACACCCTCTATCCTGTTATTTACAGCACCCCAGTCAGACATTACAAGACCATCAAAACCAAATTTATCCCTTAAAATATCAGTAAGCAACCATTTATTTTCAGAGCAATATACTTCATTAATTTTGTTATACGCACACATAATAGTTGCAGGTTTTGCAATATCTAACGCAACCTTAAAACTTTTTAAATACAAATCCATTAAAGCACGCATATCTATATTATTACTTTCTATAAATCTTCTAAATTCTTGGTTATTGCAAGCAAAATGTTTTAAAGAGCAACCTACTTTTTCCTCATTCATACCAGCAATAAAATGCCCTGCCATATTTCCACTAAGCCACGGGTCTTCAGAATAATACTCAAAATTTCTACCACAAAGTGGAGACCTCTTTATATTGGCACCAGGACCTAAAACAACAGAAACATTATTTGCTTTTGCCTCTATAGCAATTGCACGTGCCATTTTGTTTGCAAGTTTTACATCCCAACTACAACTAGAACTAGAGGCTGTAGGAAAGCAGGTTGTTTTAATTTTGCTTTTAATTCCATATTCACCCTCTAGCATTTTTCTAACACCATGAGGTCCATCTGTCATCATAATACTAGGCACACCAACCCTGTCTACAGATTTAGTGTGCCAGTTATCTTTGCCCGAAAGTAATGTTGTTTTTTCTTCCA
>CAJTNW010000019.1:0-372 GCA_910577795.1 uncultured Christensenella sp. | reverse complement strand
TATCTTTTAAATCACTCATAAATTACCCCAAAAGTTAACTTTAATTATATTTTTATTTATAGCATTTATTAATAAAAATGTCAATATTGGCAGTATTTTTTTGTGATTTTAGCAAATAAAAGAACAACATAAACTTTACATAAATTTTATGTTTCATGTTAAATTATTATGAAAATCAAGTTATTTTATAATAATTTTCCTTATTTAATTATAAATTAATACTATTTTTATAATACTTTGTAAAATATTTTGTCAGTTTTCATCTTTTAATGCTTGCTCTAAATTTTGTTTATCTAATTCTCTTTGCCTAATTTTTTTTAAAGTTTTTTTACTCATATTTTTATACCCCTATTACTTAAATTTAATTTAATT
>CAJTNW010000018.1:5353-31677 GCA_910577795.1 uncultured Christensenella sp. | reverse complement strand
CGTCAATTTTTTGTCCTTCATATTCTTCAATAATAATCTCGTCGGCAAGTCCTGTTGCAATACTTGCTCAGTAGTTATTCCAGCCAAAATAAAATCACCTTTATCCAAAGCCTCAGGACGTTCTGTAGAAGTTCTTATACAAACTGCAGGAATAGGATTACCAACACTTAAAAAGAAACTACTTTCCTCTGGCAAAGTGCCACTATCTGAAACCACACAAAAAGCATTCATTTGCAAATTATTGTAGTCATGAAAACCTAATGGTTTATTTTGAATAACTCGCCTGTCAAAAACAAAAGCACGTTTTTCAATATACTTTGCGCTTCTTGGATGACAAGAGTATAAAATCGGCATATCATATTTTTCTGCCATAGCATTAACAGCATTCATTAAATTAAAAAAGTTGTTTTCGTTATCTATATTTTCCTCTCTATGAGCAGAAAGCAATATATATTTACCTTTTTTAAGTCCAAGTTTATCAAGTATGTTGCTTTGTTTTATTTTATCCAAATTTGCCTTTAAAACTTCTGCCATAGGCGAACCTGTTACATAAGTTCTTTCTTTTGCTGTACCTTCCGCATTAAGATAACGTCTTGCATGCTCACTATAACACATATTAACATCTGCAATATGGTCTACAATTCTTCTATTTGTTTCTTCTGGCAAACATTCGTCAAAGCATCTGTTACCTGCCTCCATGTGAAAAATAGGTATGTGCAACCTTTTTGCAGAAATTGCAGAAAGGCAGGAATTAGTATCACCCAAAATAAGTAGTGCATCTGGCTTTTCCTGAACCATTAAACTATATGACTTAGCAATAATATTGCCAATAGTCTCCCCTAAATCTTTACCAACTGCATCAAGATAAAAGTTTGGTGCACGCAAGCCTAAATCTTCAAAAAATACTTGATTTAATTCGTAATCATAATTTTGCCCAGTATGCACTAAAATTTGGTCAAAATATTTATCGCATTTTTTTATAACTGCGGCAAGCCTAATAATTTCAGGTCTTGTACCAATTATTGTCATTAATTTTAACTTACTCATTTAAACCTCCTCAAAGTAAGTGTCTGGATTTTCCGGGTCAAATACTTCGTTACACCACATAATAGTCACCATATCACTATCGCCTAAATTTTCAATATTATGTGTATATCCTGTTGGTATATCCACCACTTGCAACTTATAGCCACTAACAAAATATTCAGTTACTTTATCATCACCAATTTTTCTAAACCTAATTACTCCATTGCCACTAACTACAAGAAATTTTTCGCATTTAGTGTGATGCCAATGTTGTCCTTTTATAATATGAGGTTTTGAAACATTTACACTAACTTGTCCATTATTTAAAGTATGGATAAATTCTGTAAAAGAACCTCTATTATCACAATGTGATACTAAATCATAAGCAAAATCGTTTACTGACAAATAACTTAAATAAGTTGAATAAAGTTTTTTTTCAAATGGGTCGCTCATATTAGCAATATCCAAACTATTACGACTTGCTTTAAAATTATAAAGTTTATCAGTAATATCACCCAAAGTTGCTTTGTGCTCAGTCGCAACTTTACAATACTCACCATCATATACTACTTCATTGTTAATTGTTTTAATAAAACTATCTACAACGTCATCAATATAAACCAAAGTAAGTTGGGTATCTCTATTATTTATAGTGATAGGCAAGCCATTTGCAATATTGTTGCAAAATGTTGCAACTGCACTATTGTAGTTTGGTCTACACCATTTACCAAAAACATTAGGCAGTCTGTAAATATAAGTTTTTACACCATTATCTTTTCCATATTGAATAAGATAATCTTCCCCTGCCTTTTTACTTTTGCCATAATCATTATCAAGACATGCTTGAATAGAACTACTCATAAGTATTGGACATTTGTTTTTTGCTGACTTTAGTTTATCTAGCAAAATAGTTGTAAAACCAAAATTACCTTGCATAAACTCTTCAACATTTTGAGGTCTGTTTACTCCGGCTAAATTGATAACAAAATCGCAACACTTTACATACTTGTCCAGTTCCTCATCAAGGGTATCAATATCACACTCAAATATATCAACATCATTCAAAAATCGGTACTTTTTACATTTTCCATCACGAATTGTCTTTAAAGTTTCAACCAAATTTCGTCCAACAAAACCTTTAGCACCGGTAACTAAAATTTTCATCTAGTTATACCATCCTTAGCCATTTCTTCTTTAATATAATCAAGCGAATATATTTTATCCATAACAGCCTCTAATTCTAATCTTTCAGTATTATTAGAATTAAACTCTGTAAGTTTACATCTTTCAGTATTGCCGTTTTTAAAATAATTGTCATAGTTTAAATCTCTTTTATCACATGGTACACGATAAAAATTACCCATATCAATTGCATGACTACACTCTTCATTTGTAAGCAAAGTTTCATACATTTTTTCACCATGACGTATACCAATTACTTTTATATCATCATTTACTTTCCACAACTTACTAACTGCTTTTGCAAGTATCTCAATAGTGCATGCAGGTGCTTTTTGAACTAATATATCACCACTCTCACCATGCTCAAACGCAAACAAAACCAAATCTACAGCCTCGTCTAAACTCATAATAAATCTAGTCATAGTTGGCTCTGTTACAGTAAGTTGTTTTCCATCACGAATTTGGCTTATAAATAGTGGAATTACACTACCACGGCTACACATAACATTGCCATATCTTGTGCAGCAAATAGTTGTTTTTGCAGGGTCTACAGTCCTTGATTTTGCAACAATAACTTTTTCCATCATAGCCTTAGATGTACCCATTGCATTAACTGGATAAGCCGCTTTATCTGTGGATAGGCAAATAATCCTTTTTACTCCTGCCTCAATAGCAGCAGTAAGCACATTTTCAGTACCAAGCACATTTGTTTTTACAGCCTCTATAGGAAAGAACTCACAACTAGGTACTTGCTTTAGTGCTGCCGCATGAAAAATATAGTCTACCCCATGCATTGCGTTACGTACACTATTTATATCTCTTACATCACCAATATAAAATTTTAACTTGTTGTAAAATTGTGGATATTTTGCTTGATATTCATGGCGCATATTATCTTGTTTTAATTCGTCACGAGAAAAAATTCTAATTTCGCCAATATCACTTGTAATAAATCTATTTAAAACTGCGTTACCAAAACTGCCAGTTCCACCAGTAATCATTAATGTTTTTCCTTTAAAAATGCTCATTTTTATATCTCCTTTATCCTTTTCATGTTCTTTACTAAGTTTAAAATTTATAATTTATTTTTTTCTATTTAAATATTTTTCCACAATATATTTTGTAAGATTTGGGAACAATAAAAACAATTTTAAAAAATACTTATGTTTTTTACTTAAAAATTTATTGTTTAACATTGCCTTATTTTGTTTTAAATAATTTATAACAAATTGACAATGATTATTTTTCATATCATTTTTTGGTATTAAATACAAATAATTACCTATTTTATTCATAATAAGAAACTCTGCATAAACTTTAAATTCCGCAAAATTATTTACCAAAATATCGTTATAAATTTCAATAGCATTATCCACAGTAGAAATATGGCACTTTGTAAACCTTTGCCTACTAATACTATTATTATTTTGATAATAGTAATATTTTTGTGCACTATCTACAAAAATTCTTCCACCATTTTTAAATAAATAATATTCAAAAAGAATATCTTCATTTGATGTACCATTTTTTAATCTTAAATCACCTATAAAATCTTTTTGAAATAAACTTGCCCAAAGTGCTATTGTACCCTTACATTGCAAAAAACTAGCAATATATGCCTTATTATCTAAAATAGTACTTATATTTTGTGTTTCTTTCTCGCTAATAATGTTGTAATATTCATCCACATCAAAACTTTGTATTTGTGCAACATCAACATCATTTTTTTCAATTAAGTTAAGCAAATATTCATACATATCTTTTGCGATATAATCGTCACCATCAACAAAACCTATATATTCGCCTTTTGCAATATCTAATCCTGCATTTCTAGCACTTGATGCTCCACCATTTTCTTTATGAATAACTTTTATCCTACTATCTTTTTTTGCAAGTTCATCACATATTGCAGGACAATTATCTGGGCTACCATCATCAACTAGGATAATTTCAAGATTAGTGTAAGTTTGAGCCAAAATACTATCTACACATTTTACTAAAAATTTTTCAACATTATAGACAGGTACTATTACCGAAATTAAATTATTCATTTTCACCTTTAACCATCTTATATAAATTTATATAAGCATTTGCCATAATCTCGCTGCTGTATTTTTTTATTGCATTATCTGCAATTTTTTGTCTATCATATTCAGACATATTATAAATTGCCATCTTCACTGCCTCAATATCACCTTGCTCTACTACTATGCCGTTATCCTCTGTTATAACTTCAACACTGCCACCAGTATTATAAGTAATTATAGGAAGCCCGCAAGCCAAAGCCTCAATATTAACAGTAGGAAAATTATCTTCAAAAGTCATATTAACAAAACAATATGCTAAACTATATAACTCTGCAAGTTTTTGTTTACTATCCGTTCTAGTTATACCAACAATGTCATAACTTTCAAGTTCCTTTACTTGCTCCTCATTTACACCACACATTACAATTTGATATTTTTCCTTATCAATAATTTTACTCAAACTAATGTAATTAGAATAACCTTTTCTCTCTCCAAAAGGAGATGCTACACCTAAAATGATTTTTTTTGACCTATCTACAACATTATCAAAAGTATGATTATCTATAATTTTAAAATCTTCTAGATTAATTCCATTATTTATAACTTTTATTGGATAATCACTTAAATATGACTGCTTCACCAACTCTGCAAGCCATTGACTCGGACAAACAATTGTCATATCTTTTACACCACTAAACACTGCTTTTTTTGTTTTATACAAACTACTACTTCTGTCAAAAAACCAACTATTAGGATATTTTTTTAAATTTGGGCACTTACCACAACCAGTTTTCCATTTATCACATTTTGCCATATCAAAGTATGCACAATGTCCAGTAAATGCCCAACAGTCATGCAATGTCCAAACAACTTTTTTATTCGCACTTTTTATATAATCAAACAAAATTTTATAATTTATAAAATATCCATGGATATTATGTAAATGTACAATATCAGGATTTAGTTTTTTTAGTTGTTTTACAAGTCTTTTAGTTTCTTTTTTTGCAATTTTATCTTCAAAATCAAAAAGTTTTGCTATCACTTGATTAAATCTTAATCTAAATTTACTTTGAAAAGTAATTGCACCTTTTGGTTTAGAATTATAGCCACCTACAAAAACTAGTCCGCTATTTTCTGTATTTTCTAAACCTTTTAAAATATCGTAAGCAATTGTACCAGTGCTTCCTTTATCTGTCAAATTAATGTGAACAACAAACATTTTTACACCTGCATCCAAAAGAATATGTAAGGATTGGCTCTAGGCCAAGGAACATACGCAATTTGGTATAATCCCAAAACTAAAAAACAAATTATAACCAATATTTTACACCACATAGCACCATCTATATAAATATATCTTGGTGTGTTTTTTCTAACATATCTAGAATTATCTACATTTATATAACCTTTCAGCATAGGCTTTGGATTTTTTTCTCCAAAGTAACATTCACACAAAATTACAGGTAATAAAATGATAACAACTATTTCAAAAAATACTGCTATTCTACCTGCTTGGGAATGTGCTCTGCTAAAAGCCTGTGCAACAACTGCAATGGCATAAATATTTATAACTAACTCCGACTTGCTGTCATTTTGATTATGTGTTAAAAGTGCAAATATATAAACCGCAAAATAAACTAAAGCCATTAATCCTGTACCATCATTTGCGGCAGAAGGATTATATGTTTTGCCTATCAAAGTCATTGCAATAGTTGCCATTTGTTGCGGGAATAAAAATACTGCCACAAATGCCACTATAATCATTATTGTATAAAAAGACTTTAGACCTCTGCTATTGTTTATAACGTATGGTATTAAAACACCAAGTATAATTATTGAAGAAGAGTGAATTAACCAAGCCACAAGCACCCAAATCAAAAATTGCAACGGATGATTATCCCATAATTTTGACATTGCGTACAAACATATCGCCATTGCAATGGCTTGTCTTAAAGCAGAAAACACATATAAAAAATGTCCACAACAAACCCAAATCAAAACTGACATTAAAACATTAGAACTATGCTTTTGAATAACGACAAATACCGGCAGAATAGATAAAAAAGCAATGAAAAACAAATAAAAATTATTATTTAGCCATATACTACCTATAAATTTATTTAATACTACAAAACCTGGCTCAAAATGTATGTATTTTGGATTAGACAAAACTTCTCCCCATGACATTTTATTAATATTTTTAAAAGAACTTAAATAAACATTAAGGTCATACCCCATATACTCATGACGCAAACTAAACAGCAATAGAAATAACACTGCTGATATCCAAACAAAAGTATTTCGTTTTATTGAGTCTGACAATTTTGTTTTATTGATAGTAAAATACAATAAAATTATTATCGCTATCAGAACAAAATATATTAGCATTATTTCTCCTTACTACACTTAACACTATTTACTATCATTTGTTCAAAAATTTGATTAATTTTTGCTTGATTATTTGCAGGATTATGATTACACTCAGCAATTTTTAAAGCAAAATTTGCTTTTTCGTCCAAAATTTCTGTATTGTTAACTAATTGTTTTAGTTTTTCCTCAAGTTCCTGCTTGCTTGGTGCAATTATTGCACAATTATTTTTTATTAAATAATCCATTGAGGCAACCTCGTCAGGACCATAAGCAAGCAAACATCTATTACTTGATAGACTATCTGCAATTTTTGTAGATAGTGAATATTTTACCTCTTTTATAGTATCTTTACCAAAGTTTTCTACATGCACTAAAATATCGCTTTCGCAAATAATTTCTTTTACTTTATCATACTCAACTTGACCACAATAATTAAGGCATTTTACATCTAGTACATTATTCAATATCCATTCACGTTTTTCTGCCGTATAAAGATTAAAAGTTATTGGCAATTGATTTTCGCATATACAGTCAGCAATATCTATTAATGACTTATATCTATCAAAACTAATATTCCCTAAAAAAGACATAGTTAATGGCAATTTATGAATTTTATTTTCAAAAGACTTCATACTCGAAGTAGTATAAATACAATTTCCTTGTTTACTAAACACTTTATCATACTTTTCAAGCATCAAATCAGTAAGACTAATATACTCGCCTTTTTTCATTAATTTTCTAACTTGCTTTTTATAAATATGGTTGTTAATTAAACCAAAAAAGCCATTTAAATTTTCGTTATTCAAATAGTAATCGTCTGTCCAAAAAGATACATAAGGAATATTTAAAAACTTACTTATTTTCATTGTTAGTTTTAATGAAAAAGTACTACCACCAGCAAAGAAAAATATAACATCTGGATTAAATTCTTTAAGCCAATTTTTCAATTTTTTATTAAACCACTTTTTTGTATCCCAAATAAGATTACGACACAAAACGTAACTAGACTTCTTTTTAGAACCTTTTCTGTACAAAGATGCTGTATTTTCACTATGATTTACAACTTCTTCATCACAATTTTCAATTAAATTACCAACTCTTTTTTTTCTGAAAAAATTTTTTAAAATATCAATTTCAGTAATCTGAAAAGTTGTAGAACAATACTCAGGATTAATTTTGTTAGGGTGCAATACTAATTGTGCTAAATTATTTTTATCAAATCCGCTAAATAATTCCAATAATGTTCTTCCATTATTAGTATTTTTATCCATCGCGTTATGAGAAATTACTAAAACCTTATACATCAATTTCATCCTAATATTATTTTTATATATTTATCTATAGTAAGTATAGCACATAGCAATAATAAAATCAAGTAAAAGTTTTTATTTATTATATATATAAATAATAAAAGAAAAAACTCATAGTCTCCTATGAGTTTTATATCCAAAATTTTAAATACTTTTTATATTGCCATTATAAAATTTTTCCATTACTTTGCAAATCGCTAAAGCAATATCTTTTTCAAATCCATCAATAATTTGTTTGCTCTGCACTCTTTTAACAAATGCAACAATTTCATATCTAATACCTTCACCATCTAATTGATAAAAATATCTTTTGTTTTTTTCTTGATTTTCAAACCTTACTTCAAAATAATCAGTTTTCCACCATGGTGCAGGCACATAAACATAACCTTTAGTACCAGAAACAATTAATTCGCCCTCAGATTTTACACCTGTTCCAATTTTTATAGTTGCAACACTATCTTTATACAAAAAATCTATTTTTGTAAACAAATCAAAATTTTTAGTCTTTTCTTTTATTTTAGAGGTTATATTAATATCAATATAGTCGCTACCAAACAAATGAAAAACTGGCAACAATGCAGTAGGTCCCCAAGCACAAATACTATTCCAGTCATCTTGTATTTCATCATTTGACTTATTGCTTACACCACTTTGCAAACTAGTACAAGTTGCATCAATAGATACTATATCCCCAATAATGCCACCTTTAATTAGCAATAACATTCTCAAAAATGCAGTTGCATAAGCAGTTTTTATACCTTCAAGTAACACACACTTTTTGCTTTCAGCAATACTATACAATTCCTCACATTCTGAGGCAGTAAAAGCAAGAGGAGACTCACAAATAACATGCTTACATTTTTTTAAAGCATATTTAGAATATTTATAGTGAGTATCCGGGTGAGATATAATATAAACAGCATCAACTTGCTTTAACAAATCATCATAACTATTTGTGCAATTTAATGTTTTATTGTTTATAAATTTTATTTCTTTATTTTCATTATAGCAACAAACTACCTCTGCTCCATTTACAAATTCACATTCATTAAAAAATTTTAAAGCAATGTTAGAGTCACCAACAATTCCTATTTTTAATTTGCTATTTTCTGTCCTCAATTCAGAACTTGAAACACCTTCAGTCCTATCCAAATAAACAACTTTACAATACTCATTCAAATAGTCAAATTTACCTATCCAGTCAGAACCTACAGTAAAAATATCAACACCTAATCTAATTATATCGTCAATTTTTTGTCCTTCATATTCTTCAATAATAATCTCGTCGGCAAGTCCTGTACTTCTAACACCTTCAATTCTTTCCATTAAAGACTGTTGAACATTTATTTTGCCACGTGTTTTATCAAAGTCATCTGCAGTAACTCCAACAATTAAATAGTCACCTAATGCTTTTGCTCTCTCCAACAATTTTATATGTCCGTGATGCAATAAATCATAAGTGCCATAAGTAATTACTTTTTTCATAAATTTCCCCTCTTAAATAATTCCTCTTTTTTGCAAATCTTTTAAAGCAGTAATTAGAGTATCATTATCTTCTTTAGTAAGTGCACCTATATGTCCTACTCTAAACAAAACATCCTTTAAATTTCCTCCATTAGGACATATCCATATTCCATACTCATTTTTCAAAATATTAAAAATATCACTTGCTTTTGCAGTAAGAGGTTTTAAAGGTGTAACAGCATTTGACATGCACTCAGACACTATCTCAAACGGCAAATCTTTTATTTTATCTCTAAAATCTTGTGCAATTGCAGCAATTTTTTCAGTTTCTTTTTCTACCCCACCATTACATTCAATTTCTTTTAGTCTTTGATTTATTTGCAACAAAACACTGACTGCTGGAGTAAAAGGTGTTTGCCCTCTCTCTCCATTTTTTAACGCATCTTTCAAATCAAGATACATACATACTATATCTGTACTTTCTACTCGCTTAATAGCCTTAGGCGATAAAACTATTACAGATATTCCCGGAGGACAAGCCAAGGCTTTTTGCGAACCTGTAATCATAATATCCACACCTAATTTTTGCATATTAAAACTATCTGCTAAAAAAGAACTGATAGCATCTACTATCAAAAACAAATTGTTTCTTTTGCAAAATTTACTAATAATATCCATATCATAATGTACACCAGTTGAAGTTTCGTGTACATTAACTAAAAAAGCAGTAAAATTCTTATTATCATACTTTAAAAGCATATCCTCTGTCAATGCTTTTCCTACCTCTAAATCTATAGATTCATAAGGTATTTTATGCAACTGACATAATTGTATAAATCGTAATGAAAAACTACCACCATTAACTATCAAAACTTTGTCTTTTGTAGTCAAAGTATTAATTATGCTAGCCTCCATAGAAGCAGTACCTGACCCAGTAATAAATACTACTCTATAGTCATCGCCTGCCTTTGCAAATTTTTTAATCAATTTTTCATTTTCTAGCATAACCTCAGAAAACTCTGCTGTTCTAAAATACGGCACTTGCATGCCACCTATTTCTCTTACTATATCATCAGACTGCACTGGTCCTACAGTAAAATTCAACATTTTACACCTCAAATATATCAATTTACTTATTATAAAATTTAAAATATCTTAATTACACAATTTATTTTTCACCTAAAATTCAATTTCCAGTGCCACATGTCTTTCTCTTTTATCTTCTTGCGGAATTTCCATATAATCACCATATCTATGACTCAAATATTTATCCCAGCCAATAGGTGCTTTAAAAAGTTGTCCTTCAAACTCAACATCAACACTACTATCCAACAAAGACTTGTCCACTGCTTTCTTTTTAAACCTTACCCCCTCAGGAGTTTCCACAAGTCCATCTTGATATTCTTTTTTAAACATTTTATCAATAATTGCAAACCAGCATTTTATAGACAGCATATTAGCAACTCTTCCAAATCTTCGCCTTGCTTTCATATACTTACGCAATGTATCATTCTCTTTGCATTTTTCTGCAAGAAACTTTGAAGGACATTTATATTCATTTTTCAAGTTAGCACAATGCATAGCAATATCAACAACTCGCCATTTTATATTCCTAATTAATTTTGATTTTGACATACTTCTTATTGCCAAAACATCAATAAACAGCATTTGAGGTTTTTCCCATTCAGCACTCAAAATTTCTTTATAAGTTGTATCTTTTATATAAACTTTCATACAACTTGTTGTGTCCTTAACATCTGTCCTCGGATATCTTACAATATATTTATCCCCAAATTCTTTTTCAATACACTCACCCAATTTATTATAATCGTCAAGTGGCATCATAATATCAATATCGTCATCCCAAGGTATAAACCCTTTATGTCTAACAGCACCTATAAGTGTTCCTCCATCCAAAAAATATGTCAAATTATATTTTTCACAAACATTATGAATATCTACAAGTGCCAATAATAATCTATTTTGCATAGCACGCAATTTTTCTTCATCAATAATAAGTTCAGGCAAACACTCGGTAAAAACATCTTTACTGGTTCTCATTAATTCTCCTTTCAAAGTTTTTTATTTACAAAAAACTATCAAAAATCATTAGTAATATATTGTTTAGTATACCACACATTATTTTAAAAATCAACTTTATTTAAAATTTTTAATATAAATATAAAGTTACTATCACCTTGAGCACATTAAACTCTAATCTTAACAATACACCAAATACTAATTAATAATTAATGATAATTACTATTTTAATACCAAATAGTACCGATTTTTGAATGGATTTTTATAAAATTTCTCATAACTAAACAAAAAAAACACAAACTCATTGTAGACAAGTAAGTTTGTGTTTTTACATAAAAAATTAGTTTACTTTTTATAATTTTTAATTATCTGAACTATCAATATTTTCCTATAATGCCTCAAATTTTTCACGCATAGTAGGATTATTTTTAATCAACTTTTTTATAGTCAATGCTTCTGCCTTTTCATTTGCTAATCTTAAATTATTTTCAGAGCCAATAAGATTATCTTTTACTTTCATAAGTTTATCTATTGTGTCGTCAATTTCTTTAATTGCAGATTTAAATTTATCACTAGCAAGTCTGTAATTTCTTCCAAACTTATCTTTAAAGTCATTCATATCGCGTTCAAAATTTGCAATATCAATATTTTGGTTACGTTCAATTGCAAGTTGCCTTTTGTACTCCAAAGACTTCAATGCAGCATTTCTAAGCAAAGTGATAATTGGTATAAAAAATTGTGGTCTAATTACAAACATCTTTTCATATAAATGGGACACATCAACAATACCACTATTATAGTACTCATTATCCATTTCAAGCATAGATACAAGCACTGCATATTCACAATTTTTCTTTTTTCTATCCTCGTCCAACTTTTTCAAGTGGTCTTCATTTTTTTTCTTCTTTACAGATTCGTCAGCCTCATTTTTCATATCAAACATAATTGATATAATCTCAGTTCCTGTTTGGTCAATTTCTCTATATATGTAATCGCCTTTACTGCCTTCAACAGCAATATTATCTTTGCCAAACTTTGCATTCTGAAAACCCAAAGACCTTAATTTATTAAATTCCATTTCGCAGTGTTGCTCCAAAGTTTCACCTAACAATTTAACTGATAGTTTTGCTTTAAAATCTTTGTACTGTGCTATCTGCTCGTCTTTCATTCTTAGTTGCTCTTTAAACTCTTCTCTACTGCTATCCAATTGTCCTTTAATGACAATTATTTTCTCATTCATTTGAGCAATTTCTTTATCTTTGTCCGCTTCCTTTTTCTGCACCGCAAGTTCAATATCTTTATTCTTTTGGCTTAAATCTTTATTTAAATCATTTATCTTTGACTCAAACTTTAAGGCATCCCTTTCCGCCTTATTTTTAACTTCAGCAAGTTCTTTTTCCTTTTCTAAAACAGCATCTTTTACAGCAGAATTTTTATTATTTTCCAACAATTTAATTTCTGCTTTTAATCTTTCCAATTCCAAATCTTTTTCATTCAATTTGTTTTTATATTCATTCTCAAGATTATTTTTATTTTCAATTAATTGCTTATCTTTTTGAGCCAATTCTTTTTCTTTATTGCCTAATGCCTCATTTATAGCACTTTTTTTACTTTGTTTTTCCAAATCCAAATCAGCCTGCAATTTTAAAATTAATGCTTCTTTGTCAGAAATTTGTTTATCATGCTCAATTTTCAAAGCAAGTTCTGCTTGTTTAATTGCACTATCTTTTTCACTTTTAAATTGTAATTCTTGTTGCCTAACCTGCTTTTCAAACTCACTATCTCTTACTTGATTAACAATAGCAATATAAGCCGATTCGTCAATTTGAAAAACCTCCCCACACTTCGGACACTTAATTTCACTCATTTACTTTCTCCTCATTATTTAAATTAAATCATACATTACTTTATAATAATTTCATATACTATAAAACAAAACAACATATATCCTAAACTATTAATTTATTATACCACAAAATTCATTTATTGTAAATATAAAAACAAAACGAACCAATAATTTTCATCTTGGTTTGTTTTGTTTAGTAGTGAAAGAAATAAAATAAACTAAATTGAGTTTCGTTTCAATAATTTTTTTGCCATATTTATTACTTCATGACCTTTTAGTCCAATGGTATTTTTATTTAAATTATTTTCATTCATTTGAATAATTTTTTCTAACCAATAATTATGATATGCTTCTGTGATGCGATAAACTGATATTCTAGTAGTATATGTAGATATATTTTTCCAATTTAAATGTGTTTTATCTACTTTGTTATACCAACAATATGAAACAAACCACACTGCTCCCATTGTTGTCAACTTTTCTCCACCATCAAAATTAAAAGTGTGTCTTGCCATAATTAAATCCTCCTTAAACAAACTAAACTTAATATTTCTTTGTTTTGATATATCAATAATATCAAAAAAATTACTTCAATGAGGCAAAAAATATATACATATCTCATTAGGCAATAATTGCATTTTTCTCATAGTTACTCATATTTTTTAAAAGATTGGACATAATTTTCTATTTTTATTTATTCTTCAATATAATTATCACAAATTCTTTTATATATTTTTTCTCTACCAAATTTACTCGTACATTCAAAAAGTCCTAAAAACTCATATAAATCATTTCTTTTAGCAAATACAAGTCTTTTTTCACCAACCCAGCCATACGTCCAATGTGTATTTTCTGTCCAACTTTCTACTATTAATTTTTCATCATCAGAAATTTCATTTTTCCAATGGTCATCAGTTGTGTGAGTCCAATTTGAATGAGCAATAAACCATACACCATATTTTTCTTTTGTCACTTCGCAAGCACATAAAGGTCTATCTTTTCCTGCAAATGCATACCTTTGAAATAATCGAATTCATATTTATTGCATAAATTACAATATGCATTATAGGCATTTGTTCCAAAATGTGTACCTTTACTTATCAAAACCTTAGTATAAGGCGGTGGTGGTTGATTAATTTCTTCCATTACTTTTCTTTGTAAATCTTCATCTATTAATTCAATAAATCCACTTTTAAAAGATTTTTCATAATCATAATTTTTGCATTTTTCATTTATTAATAATACAATGTTATAACCACTTTGTCCGTCTTTTTTCTCTTGTTCAACTATTTCACTTATTTCGCCAGTTCTTAATTTTACCTTTTGTCCTTTTAAATTCATATCTTCTCCTTTATATTGTCTATAAATTATCATCGCTTACTTTATCAAAATTATTTTTAAAATACTCAACTAATTTTTCTGTGCTAATTGTATTTTCTAATAAATTTAACTTAAGCATTAAATTATATTTTATCTCTAAATTCAAACTTGAATCTTCTATTAATTTAATCAACAACTCATTTTCATATCTTGTAAACTTATTACTTTCAAGATAACAACCTTTTCCCTTTATGTAAACAATTTTATATCCCACTGCTGAAAGTGTTTTCAAATGTTTACCTACTGTTTTTCTATCACACCATAAATCATTATTAAATTTTTCACCTAATTGATTAACCATTTTTGCCAGTGTAACTTGATTTATGGGGTGCTCGTCATCACTCATAAGTTCTAATGCTCGCAAGACTAATAGTAAAGATAACTTTTTATTTCCTTTTCTGTTATTAGACACTTTATTCCTCCTTAATAAAATTACAATTTTAAATTGCCTTCAATTATATTATACCAAACTTAATGTACTAAAACTTGCCCACTTAAGCAATCTAATGAAAAAATATGTATAAAAATTAATAAATTGTATCATTTTATTAATAGTTTAATAATAGAAATTCAAATTGTATCAAATTTATCATATTAAAAAAGTGTGCTCAAATATAAACGCACTCTCATAGCACACTACAAGATTATTACGACACAATTTGCATTTTAAAATTGTGGAAGGTGCTTTATAACATAATTTCTTTTTATAATACATTATTACCCTTAGAGAAAAACTATAATTAAATTGTGTCTCAAAAATAATATAACATATCATTAAAATATTATCAAGATTTTTAAATGGCACTATGGTAAATACTTGAAAAAAAATAACCTAAAACAAACTTAATGTTCGATTTAGGTTTTATGTGGCGGAGAAAGAGGGATTTGAACCCTCGCTACGGTTACCCGTACTACTCCCTTAGCAGGGGAGCCCCTTCGGCCACTTGGGTATTTCTCCATTGCTTAATTATAATAACACAATTATTTAGGTTTGTCAAAACATTTTTTGCATATTTTACAATAATTTTTCAAAACAATTGTATACACATTTTTAATTTATATAAACACTATATACTATATATTTTTCTATATCCCTGTAAAAATTAATTTTATACTTGTTTTATTAAATTATACTTGCAAAACAAATTAAATAATGTTAAAATAAAAAAAATAAGTATTCCTATACTTTAATTAATGATAATTTTGAGTAATTTTTATATTATAGGTGATAAAATGGAGATTCTTGCTTGCTAAACTTTATATTGAGATTGCAAAAGTGATTTTGCGTCTCTTTGTTTTGCAAGAAAGTAATATATAATAGTAATAAATGGCTATTGAGAACTTTCTCAATAGCCAATTTTATTGCACTTATACTCTAATTATCATTAATTTAATATACAAAGTGAGGTGATTTTTAATGTCATTAATAAATATACAAAATTTAACTTTTTCATACGAAGGAATGAATAAAAATATTTTTGAAAATGTTAGTTTTCAAATAGACACGGACTGGAAATTAGGATTAGTTGGAAGAAATGGAAGAGGCAAAACAACTTTTTTAAAATTGCTATTAAATGAATTGGAATATAGCAGGAGTATTTCTTCAAAAGTAAAATTCAACTACTTCCCTTTTGCAATTGAAAACGAAAGTAATTACGTTTATGAAATTTTATGGAATATATGCCCTAACAAAGAAGAATGGGAAATTATAAGAGAATTTTCATATCTTAATTTGGATAGTGGAATTTATTATAATCAATACAATACATTATCTAATGGCGAAAAAACAAAAGTGTTACTTGCAGGTTTATTTTTGAATGATAACAATTATCTTTTAATTGACGAACCAACCAACCACTTAGATACAGAAGGAAGAAAGGTAATTTCAAATTATCTTAAGAGAAAGAAAAGTTTTATTTTAATATCACATGATAGACAATTTTTGGACACTTGTACAGACCATATTTTATCTATAAACAGATGCAGTATAGATGTACAACAAGGTAATTTTTCTTGCTGGTATGAAAACTATATAAATCAACAAACATTTGAAATGGCTCAAAATGAACATTTGAAAAAGGAAATTAATCGTCTTAATAATGCAAGTAAACGTACAAGTGAATGGGCGGATAAAACTGAATCTGCAAAATATGGTAATGGACCTGTTGATAGAGGTTTTATAGGACACAAAGCCGCAAAAATGATGAAACGTGCAAAAGCAACTGAAAACAGACAAATGAAAGCCATTGAAGAAAAAACTAATTTATTAAAGAATACCGAAAAAACTGATAAATTAAAAATTGAATGTCTTGAATATCGCTTAAACAAACTAATACAAATTTCTGATGTGCAAATTAAATATGATAACAAAATTATATGCAAACCAATAACTTTTTCAGTCACTGCAAATGAAAGGATATTGCTTGATGGCAAAAATGGAAGCGGTAAAAGCAGTTTACTCAAGTTGCTAATTGGCGAAAATATTGAACATACAGGAATTGTAAATATTCCTAAAGATTTAAAAATTTCATATATACCACAAACTTTTGATAATTTGCAAGGTAATATATCTAATTTTGCAACTGAAAATAAAATAGAACAACCATTATTAAGAAGTATTTTGAATAAATTGGGATTTGACAAAAATGACTTTTCTACCAACATAAAAGATATGTCACAAGGACAAAAAAAGAAGATACTTATAGCAAAAAGTTTGTCAGAAAAAGCACACCTTTATATATGGGATGAACCACTTAACTATTTGGATATTTTTTCTCGTATTCAATTGGAAGAGTTATTAGATACGTATAAACCTACTATGATTTTTGTTGAACACGACATTTCGTTTCAAAATAAAATAGCAAATACAACTTACCATACCTACAAAATTTAATAAAAATTTAGAGATTATTTTATAAATTAATACCGATTTTTGAAGGTGTTTTTTAAAAAACACTAAAAAATACGCAAGCAGTTACTTGCGTATTTTTTACTAAAACTTGTTTACTTAATTATTTTAATTTTTCCTATAACTGGCAGTTCTTTATCTTTATCAGTTATAATATATAAAATACCAATGATACCTAAAATTAAAATTGCAAAAGAATAAATTGCCGCAATTAAACTAAAAATCCAAGTAATACTAGACAATATACCAAATACAATATTACCTACTGCAGAAAACAAAAGTAACACTAAACCTTCATTTGCGTGACGCATTGCTTTTGCATCATCTTTATACAAAATTAATGGAATAAAAAATAAAATTCCCCATAAATAACACAAAGAGAAAATTACCTTTTTAGTCATTTCGCTATCATCTACACTATTATTGCTGTTTTGTTTAACTTCTTCCACTTCTACTTCAGGAGCAGAATTTTCATTTGACTTTTCTTTTTCGTCCATTTATATCACCTCTAATAACACTTTATGTAATTATTATACTCTTAACTATTATCAATTGTCAATAAAAGCACAAAAATTGCAAATTATAATTTTAAGCCATAAATCAACTATTTAACTAAAAATTAAGTAATAAATTAGTAAAATTTACCTTGATTAATTACCAAAATTTCAAAAACATATATCGCAAACTTGCCTTTTAAAATAATTTATGTTATATTATTATATATTTGTACGCATATACTTATTATTAGAATAAAATAATATATGTTAAAATTATAAAGATAATAAACAATTGTCTAGTAAAAAAATTTATATGGAGAATTAACTATGGCAGAAAACAAATCTAAATCAAAAAATGCAGAGAAAAATTCATCTACCCTAGCCACAACTTCTGAAAAAGCAACTAAAACTACGGCAAAAAAAGTAGATAATTCAACTGCAAAATCAGATGCAACTACTAAAAAGACTACTGCTACTAAGGCAACTAGTGAAAAAACAAGTACTGCTAAATCTAGTAGCGCAAAAACTGCTACACCTAAAGCAGAAGTTAAGCCTGAAACCAAAAAGGCTGCATCTGCAACAAAAAGTAGTTCCACAAAAACTTCTGCAGAAACAAAAAGCACTGCTGCAAAAAGTGATGTAAAAAAAGAAACTACTAAAACTACTGCAAAGCCTGACACAAAGGCAAGTTCTACAAAAGTTAAAGAACCAAAAAATACAACTACTACAGCAACAAAAAAGAAAGTTGAAAATGTAGTTGAACCTAAAGCAACAGATAAAAAAGTACCTGCTAAAAAGTCAGCATCAAAAGAAGAACCTAAGGTAGAAACACCTGCAAAGACTTCTAGTCAAAGTGCTAAAAAAACACCTATACAAAATCAAAATAATGTAACTGCTTACACAAATTTTGATAATGAGCAAAAAAAGACAACAACTAAAAACAATAGCACTACTACTGCAAAGACTACAAATAAGAAAAATGAAACAGAGCCAATAAAAAAATCAGCAAGCAAAAATGCTAAGGCTGAAGTTTTGGCAACTGAAAAACCTGCTAATGAAAATAATGATGCTAATAGCAAAGCAAAAAGTAAATTAAATAAGGACAATAGCAAAAAAGAAAACAAGTCTAATGCAGATAGCAAAATGTCGTTTAAAGATAAAATGGTTGCTTTTATTAATGGAAGCGACAATAATGACAATAACAAATCAAAAATCAGTACTAAATCTGATAATAAAAAGACTCCTCTTTCTGTTAAGGCTATCTTTACAGATAAAAAACTTAGAATTTATGCTATTGCTGCAATTGCACTATTGTTAATTTTTATATTAATTTTAACAATTTCTGTAAGTGCTGTTGCTGCAAATAAAGATAAACTACCAGGTGGTATTGCCTACAATGTTAAAGATACTAGTTTGGCAAAAGGTTCAACTTATGACTATGAGTATAGGACTACTGCAGTTGCAGGCTACAATGCTACAATACTTGGTAATGTTAAAAGAAATATTCCTACCGAAACAGATACATTACTTGGCAAAGAATCAGAGTTTGATAATTCTGACCCTAAAGCACCTAATGATTTTGTTAAAGACGCAAAATATTACCCTAAATATGGTTATACTCCACAAGGAATGGGGGATAGCACAATTAGAAAACAACTAATTAATGAAGCATGGAAATTATGTTCAATTAATACAAGAATTGGTAGTGATGGTTATCCACGCAATACATATAATAAAATGAAAAAAGACGGCACTTTATGGATGGTTGATTCTGCTGGTAATGAAACACCAGGTAAACCAAGTAAACTATTCAAACACGTTAGTGCTGAAGGCATGTATTTTGGAGATGTATCCCCAGATGAAAAAGCAGTAATAAAAGAAATGACTTTTAATCCACGTTCATTCCATTCTCATGGTATGTATAGTGTAACAGGATTATATGCTCCTGCGGGCGAAGTTTTAAAAGTGCAATTGAGTGAAAAGGATATGGATGCGACTGGTGGTATTACAATTCATATTGGTCAAGCACTTTATAATAGCAAAGCAAATAATATTTGGGTTGCAAAAGGTCAAATGCAACGTTTCCCAGTTATTCTTAATACAATGGTTGTAAATAAGAATACTGCTACATTAGAAAATGGTGTATGGACTGCTTATGTAGGTTCTTTCCTAGGTGGTCCGGTTTATGTACGTAATGCAGGCGCTACATTTACAACTACAATAAGTGGTGGTGTAACATATTCTCACTTTATTTTAGGTCACACTACTCCAGAAGAGTTTGAGGCTAATAAAGATTCTTCTGCGCCTTATTTTGATTTAGAAGTATGGGATAATGGTGTATTACATTCTGGTCCAAAGATTTATGCACAAAACTTTTCTTATGATGATTTATTTAAAGTAGCAGTTCTTTGGGACCAAATAACTTCAGTAACAACTACTGGTAACAATCAAAATATAGTATTTATATATGACCCATTTGTAGCCGCGGGTGCAGCAGTTGCCTTTCCTAGTCAACAAGCGGTCAACTGCCCTGCAAGTTGGATGGCGAACTCACTAAATTATGAAACACTGATAAAAAGTGGTGGCTGGGGCAACTTGCATGAATACCATCACAATTTCCAAGGATACGGAGTTGGTAATGGTGGTGAAGTTACCAATAATGCCTTAACCCTTGTATCGTATGCACTATTTACTAAAATCTCCGCTTCAAGACAAATAGGTAACTATGGCGCAGCAGGTTTAGGCGGTTGGAATAATTACACTTCAGCAACATGGGCATTAAATGATATTCTAAAGTTAACTAAAGGACAAAACCCTTCTAATGGCGCGCAAGGTTTAGCATTATATGCAACTTTGTTGCATAACTTTGGTGCAGATGCGTTTATTCAAGTACGTAAATTAGGTGGCGGACAAAGTTATCAAAACTATTTCAAAAAGTGGGAACAAATAACCCATAATAATATGACTTATTATTTTACTGAGATTTTGAAAGCAAATAATTATAATGCTAACTTAACAGATGAATGGTTGAAAGCAAATTCTAATCCAGATTATCCAATGTTTGTACCCGTAGCAAGTGTATATCAAACAGGTAGAAGTTATAGTTATGATGAACAAAATCAATATATCAATACAATGCAACCTTATGTAATACCTTATGGACAAAAATTTACAATTGATTTAAGCAAATACACATTAAATGAAGATGGTGCATATAAATCTGGAAGTATAGTTTTACCTGATGAATTTTCTTACAAAATTAAAAACGTAAGTCAACCTGAAAATGGTACTATTACAAAGCAAAGCGATTATATTTATACTCTAACACCAAATAATTATGCTGTAACAGGTCAAATATTGGTAACTATAGAATTAACAAAAAATGATAATGAATTTAAAGTACAAGATTTTGACTTAATACTAGAATTTGAACAGTCTCACGAACTTACAGGCAGAATGTTAGAGAGAACAACATACGAATTTGATAATAATCATGAATATAATGCAGTAAGTGCATTTGAAAATAATTATAAAGGTTACACAAATAAAATTGAAGGAGATAATAAAAATCCTACTCAAAACTCTAATACTGATATATGGCTTTCTACTGACGAATTAAACAATGCGTTAAAACATAATTCGATAATGGAAGTTAAAGGTAAATTTTATATAACGGAAACAGCAAAATACAGATTTGCTATAAGAGGTCGACATGATGTAGCACTCTTCTTATCTTTTGACGAAGGCTTAACTTATAAATTAGGCGAAAAAGAATATGCTCACTACGTTACAAAAGGTAATGGTACTGCTTTCCCACTTGTAGAAGGCACTTATGTTGATACGACAGAAAAACTACTAGCAAATACTTGGGTTTATTTTAAAGCGGTAATGATTGTTGACAATTCAAATAGAGCAAGTTTTATTGGTGTTGGCACTGGAAAAATACCAGACCCACTACCACAAACAGATAGCGAAGGTAATCCGATTTTAGGTAATGATGGTAACCCATTGCCTGACATACCTGCTGGTGATAGTAGAAACCCTATAACAGTAAGTTACGCAAGTGCTTATAGACTAAGTTATCAATTTGCAGAAAATAGATTTAAACCTGATTATTTTTATAAAAAACAAAATAGTTGGTCTTATAAGAGTGATGAAAAGTTTTCTGATGCAAAACAAACAGTAGTAAGTTCAAAATATTCTCCTTGGGATGAATCGGCTACTTACAATATAAACAATTTATTTGATGGTGATGAAAGCACATACATTCATACAAACAGAAATAGTATAACTGAAGCAAATCCTTTTGAAGTTGTTGTAAAACTAGATAAAGAAGTTACTGCAAATAGATTAACTTTCTTTGGTTCAGCAGCAAGCGGTCAATATAGAACTTACCTACCTCGTAACTTTAAAGTTTGGATAAGTTCAGATGGCAATGCTTGGAAGGAAGTTGCAAATGTTGTCAATGCACGAACAAGTGGTTTAACAGTACCAGTACAATTTAGCGATACTTATACTTTTAGTTATTACAAAACAGAAATTACTGATACTCATGCATCTCCTACTAAATATCTTGCTCTAAGCAAAATAGCATTATCTTATGTTTTAGAATTATCTAATGGTATTTTAACTCCAATAGGAGATAAGAGTGTTAAATTATATGGCACTTGGAATATTGCTAAAACAATATCAACTATGGGTCGTGTTTATGTAGGAAAAGAAAATTCTTCAATAGAACTTACATTTACTGGAACAAGATTAATACTATTCTCTGCTGCCGCTTTTGATACAAAATACGAAGTTTATATTGATGGTAAAAAAGCAAATTCAATTGAATTAAAAGAAAATAATAATCCAAGTAGAGAAAGTTTTATTTCCGAAGAGTATACTAATAAACAACATAAAGTAGTTATTAAATGCTTAGGAGAGGCTAACTTAGAATCATTTGTAATATTAAAATAACCTATAAAAAAAATAAAAATTGCTCTTATATACAAGAGCAATTTTTTATTATAAGATTTTAAAACAGATTAATAGATATGAATTAATCAAAGTACCAACATAAATCACCTTTTGTTTTGCAGTCATTAAATATTATTTATATAAAGCATATTCAACTATATCTTAGTATTTCAATATAAACATAAAATAAATAGCGGGAAAAATATTTCTTCCCGCTATTTAATATTTTAATTATTTATTACTCAGTTTTCTCTGCACTATCTTCTTCAATAGTTACATTTTCAACTTTAGCATCAACGGCATCAGTTATTTTAGCAATTTCTGCGGTGTTTTCTTCTACATTTTCAGTAGTTTCAACTTCTGCATCAATTATGATTTCTTCCTCGTCTGTCTCGCCAGAAAGTGCTTTAATTTTGCTAGTTAATTCTTTATTTTGCTTTTTAATTTTAAACAAAGCAAGCAATGCAACTAACAAAGCAATTAATGCTACTATTGCGGCTGCCATAGGAATCATACTTGACATATCTTTCTTAGTTTTCAAAATATTCTTAGTTTGTACAAAATAATGTCCTACATAACCATTAGGGTCTTCGCCACTATAAATTACTTCGTTACCATCTTTATCTATACCTACTATTCTAATGTTAATCTCAGTATATTCATAATTCCAGTTTACTGCAGATTCAACAGTTGTAATCTTGTAAGTATATGTAATACCATCTTCCTCAACTTTAAAGTCAGCAACTGCTAGAGGGTTAATAGTTTTTGCATAAACAATTTCTGTCTCATCAACTGGTTGATTTTCATCTATAGTTTTATTATATTGATATAATGCAACCAAACCATCACTTCTATCACTATTTAAAGTAATTTGGTTATCACTCTCACTAAAGTTATCATAGTTAGGAATATCAATCTTTGGACCTTGATACATTACATCTAAAGTATATGTTCCTGCTGTTGAAGAAACTGACATTACTCTTGTTTCTTTTTTATCAGTATAAAGCATAACTTTAAGTTCGCCCCATTTACTATACTCGTGGTCTTTATTAGTAACTTCCAATACATAAGTAGAAACTTTACCTTGTTTTTTACTACCTTTTTCAGAAATCTTAATATCATCTGCTGTAAGTGACTTTAATGGTGCTAATGCACTAGCCATTGTAAAATCATTAATACTTACATTTGTTTTTCCACCATTTTCAGTATATTTTGTTTCGTAATTAAAAGTTTCATCAAAATCAAGTTTTGTACAATTTTTTGTAAATACTGGTGCATTTTTTGATACTTTATAATTTTCAAATACATACCATTTATAATCGCTTGCTTTTGCTGATTTTGCTTTTACATTTTTTGATAATGAATTACCAAAAATAAATGTATCTGTAGATTCTGTTATCCCTTTTGTATATTTAATACTAAAATTAACTTTAGTATTATTTACACCTTCAATGCTCTTATCATCTGCTTGAACATTAAGCATATATTCTATCATTTCATTTTTTGTTATGTTTTTAGGGTCACTATTTGTTTTTTCCCTAATATAATATGTTGAATAATTTGTTTCAGAATTTTTAATTGCATCTTGCAAAACTTTAATAACATCATTATCAACATTTTCTATCTTAATATTTGAACATCCTGCCAAAACCATAGATAACAAACAAATCAAGGCTACTACGGCTATTAAAACTTTCTTTTTCATTGTTTGCCTCCTTCGTTATCGCTATCATTTTCATCTTCTTTATTTTCAGTAACAGTTACATCTTCTGTTTCCTCAGCAGCATTTATTTCACCAACTGACATTGCAGTTTGATTAATAACATCTACTGTTGGAACACCACTAACTGAAGATTCAATTTCATTAGTAGGCAAAGCAATTTCTTCTGTTTGAGTATCCTTATTTTTGCCTTTTTTAGATTTCTTCTTAGCCTCTTTTGCTTTATCTTCTGCCTCTTGCTCTTCAAGTTCTTTTACTTTTTCATCATATTCTTCTTGAGTAATATCCCCTGCTTCTAAATCGGCATCTAATGTACGTTTTTTAAGTTCACGCATCATAACTCTCAATTTCTTTTCACTTAAATCATAAAAAATCATTGGAATACAACAAGCCAAACCACCTATCAAACTTATAACTGCCAATATTCTAATTAAGTTACCTCTAAATGCTGCTTCATACAAAACATCATAGTTAGTTAGCAAGCCATAAGATTCTGTTACTGCAGGAATTATGAAACCAGTAGCCATACCAACAACAGATGTTACAATACCAATGTTACAGAAGAAACCATCCATTCTCTTACCAGTTTTCCATTGGTGGAAATCAAGTATATCTGCATTGATAGCAGGACCTGTTATAATAGAAGTTGCATTTGAAGCATTCGCCAAATAAATTAACACAAATGTCACATAGAAATTACCTGCACTAAAGAATGTAAATCCATAAGCAATAGCAAGAATTATGTTAGCACCAATATTTAAGTTTCGTTTACCTATAAATTTAACTAAAATTGGAGCACTTACCATTCCTATTAGTGATGCTGTACCCATTAATGTAGTAAGTAATCCCATTATTACACCATTTTGTAACTGATAAATAAATACCCAGTTCAAAATTAATGATGACGCGTTTCTTGCAAATAATAACATCTGTTGGATATTATAAAGCCATAAATATTTATTACTGAAAGCAGACTTGATACCTTCCATAAATGGAATTTTTTCGGTATTAGTTTTCTTTTGAACCACTCTTTCTTTTGTACCAAAATAAGCAAAGAAAGTAAGTAACACACCAAGTATACCAAACACTGGGAATAATAAACGATAAATTTTAATATCTATCATTGTTCCACCAGCAAGTTCAGCAATTACTGGGAAGAATAGACCTGTTAAAGTAGGAGCCATAGAGTAAATGATAGAACTAATAGAAACTATTGTTGTTCTTTCTTCACTATTTGGACTGATAACTTGAACTAAGTTCATATATGCAAGATACAATAATTGGTTATAGAAAATATTGATTAAAGTAAATCCAACCATAATCAATGCAAATTTAGTATTGTAATCTGCAGTTAATGGTATGTATGCCATAGCAATAGATATTACTGCTGCTGGTATAGAAGACCATAAAATAATTGGTCTATATTTACCTTTTTTACTCTTTGTATTGTCCATTAACATTCCTCTAAATGGTACAATTAACAAAGATATCAATACGCCAACAACCGCAATGATTTGCATGTGTGACGGAGTCAAACCATATACAGAGCCTATCAACAAACTTCCTGCTGACATTGCAATGTAGCCGACAAC
>CAJTNW010000018.1:0-5328 GCA_910577795.1 uncultured Christensenella sp. | reverse complement strand
CCGCCAATACTATATGCAGCCATTTCTTTGATGGTAACATAGTTGCCTTTAGCAGGCTTACTCCATTGCGAAGTAACCCACTTAATCTTTCCTTTCAAGTCAAGCTTCATAATTTCCTTCCTTTATTTTATTTAATTAAAATAATATTTTAACTATATGTACTATGATAACACAATACTTATATTCAAGTAAATAGAATTTACCAAAATTATACACAATATTATAAAAAATTAAGTAGCATAATACATAAAAGAAAAAAGTTGACTAATTAAAGCCAACTTTTTTATTAACATTCTTTTTATTTTAAATATAATTGTAAAAATATTTGTAATATTAACCCAATAATTCATTTTGGTACTATCTATTTTATTTGCAATATTTTTCAAACTCATGGTTTTGATTTTTTGACCAGTTTAGCCATGCTTTTGATGCTCTTCCCCAATTTTTAAAACCTCTTACCAAATATGCCTCTCTGTTTGCATATTTAATATTTAAACTATCCATAATCTTCATTTGTAGAGGAAGTCTTGTTTCAAAATCTGCAAAATTCTTATTTTCTTTTGATGTCCAGTTAATCTCACCTAGTGCTTGCATTCTTGGATAAATGTTAAACTGCAATTTTTCTTTGCATCTTACATATTCAGTCCAAAGCGGAGCCTCAATACCTAAAACTTGGCTCTCATAATCCATGCTTAATCCCATAGTATCCAAATCTACAGAATAGTACTTTTTCAAGTCTTTCATATCATAGCAATGGTCCATATACAAATATGGTTCTGGAGTTAAAATAACTTTATTACCTTTTGCTAGCCATTTATCAACTCCGCTTGCTTTTGCAGAATGTATCCACCATTGAATAATTGTTTCGTCTGATAGTTTTGTGGCTTTTAAAATTTCATTCCAGCCAATCATATTTTTATTTTTAGTCTTTAGATATTGCAATATTTCGTTATTAAACCAGCCTTGCAATTCTTCCTCGTCTTTTAACCCCAACTCTTTAATTTTTGCACCACATTTAGGGCATACTTTCCATTTTTTCTTAGGAACTTCATCACCACCAATATGGAAATATCCATAAGGGAACAACTCAACTATTTCGTCAATTATGTCTTTTACAAAAGGCATAAGTTTATCGCCACCAACACAGCCAATGTCATCCAATATCCCCCAATGAGTAGATACATCAATTTGATTGCCTTCGCAAGATAATTCTGGATAACAATTAATTGCAGCCACCAAATGTCCTGGCATATCTATTTCTGGCATAACTTCTATATGTAAATCTTTTGCATAACTTACAATTTCTTTTATGTCTTCTTGAGTATAATATAGCCCTTCACCATACATTTTGTCTTCCATTTTATTACCGGCAAGTTGAGTACCTTTTCGTACCGCTCCTTGCTTTGTTAGTAAAGGATATTTTTTAATCTCTATTCTCCAGCCTTGGTCATCAGTCAAATGCCAATGAAAAACATTAAGTTTGTTTAATGCCATCATATTTAAACATTCTTTAATAGTATCCATAGTAGAAAAATGTCTTGCAACATCAAGCATAAATGCTCTGCGTTTAAATCTTGGTTTATCATAAATAACACAACAAGGTATTTCTACCTCTTCAACATTAGTTAAAATGTCCACCTTGCAAAGTTGTCTTAATGTTTGCAAACTATAAAAAGCACCTGCCTCATCACTTGCTTTTATAGTAATAGAATTTTCTGCAACTTCTAAAAGATATCCTTCCTCTTCAATACTGCTATCTGTTACAAAATTAATATCCGCACTGCAAGATGTAATAGTTGCCTCAATACCACTTTTTGAAAAAATTGATACTAATTGTTTTTTAGTTTGAGGGAAGTCTCCGCCAACCTTTGTTGCAAATGTATACTTAAATACTCCTTTGCCCTCAGTAACCTTTAATGGTTTTGGAATAATTGAAATCATAATTTTCTCCTTTAAAATTGATTTTTATGTTATTTTTTAAAAAATAGTCCCGATTTTTGATAG
Organism: uncultured Christensenella sp.; assembly: GCA_910577795.1. Classification (GTDB taxonomy): domain Bacteria; phylum Bacillota; class Clostridia; order Christensenellales; family UBA3700; genus MGBC100798. The sequence goes on along the minus strand of CAJTNW010000018.1, from coordinate 3,324 downwards.
TTTTTCATTATTTTTTTTATTAATTACTATATATCCATTATGTTAGATTTTATTTCTTCTTTAGTTGGTTTATTATCACCATGTTTTACAAACAACATTACAATAAAAGCAATTATTATGCTAACCGAAGCAAAAGCAAACATTATATTGTCACCTATTTTATCCATAAACAACCCTGCAAAAAATGGTGCAACTGCTTGAGCCGACATTGATGCAACATAATAATATCCAGTATATTTACCAACATTACTGCCCTTTGACATTTCGCACACCATAGGCAAAGTATTAACATTAACTATAATTAAGCCTATGCCTGCAAGCACAAAACATATACCAACTACATAACTAGTTTTTGCTGTTACAAAAAGACAAGGGAAAAATGCAATACTTGCAAGTGCAAAGCCTATTAAAGTAGATTTTTTTCTGCCTATTTTACCTGACATAAAGCCAACTGGTATAAGTGCTAACGCACCACCAAGACCATTTGCAAAGTTAATCAATCCAACACCAGAGGCAGCCATAAGCAATTTATCTGTAACATATACTGAAAGATGCGACCTTACAGCATTATACCCCATAAACCAAAAGAAAATTGCTGCAAGAATAAGTAACAAACTTATTAATTTTGGTTTAGATAACTTTTCTTCTCCACAAACTTCTTCCTCGTCAACTACATTCCATTTCTTTTCTTCTTGATATCTTAAACCAACAAACTTATTTTCATTTACAAGCAACATATACCCTGCAAGCAGCATATACATAAAGGTAACTAACAATAAAAATAACAATACAAAAGAACCATAATCAGGCGCAAATAAACTATAAAGTCCAATAGAAATAAAACCGCCTATACCACCCATAAAATTCATAATTGCATTTGCACCAGACCTTAATGGTTTTATTGTAACATCTGGCATTAGTGCTACAACGGGTGCTCTAAATGATGACATAGTTACAAGTAACACAAATAACACTATTATAAACAACACTATTGAAGTTGGATTACTTACTGTATTTGCAAGTGCCATTTTTACTTGAGCCGCATGAAAATCGATACTAAATTGCTCAAATAGTGCATTATCCTCAGTTATAGTTTTATAAATAGGGTCAAGATATTTACTATCAAGATATCCTTTGGAAACAAGTGTATCTATACTTTTTACACCCTCGTCAACAAGTTTATTAAACTCTGTATTTTCAATTGCAATAAGTAGCATTACTAAAATACCTGCAAGCAAAGTACCTATTACAATAAAAGGTGTTCTTCTGCCAAAAATTTTGCCTTTATACTTATCCGAAAAACTACCAAACAATGGTAAAAAAACAATTGCAAGGATATTATCTAGTCCCATTATAAAACCGCGCCAAGTAGCAGATAAGCCATAAGTTCTATCCAATAAAATAGGTACAGCAAAATCATATACTTCCCAAAAAAGCATAACAATTACAAATGCTATTCCTACTTTAAAAATTCTTGCTTTATCAAGTTTCATTTATTATCAAACACCTAATTTTACTAAAATTATTATTATAATTATACATTAAAAATACCACAAAGTCAATATCTTAAAATTATAACAAAATTGATTTTGCATATAAAAAATTGCTTTCAAAAAGAAAGCAACTATTTTTTAAATTATATCTTCAATTTCGGCCTCGCTATGAACACCATCCAAAGCGATTTTACTTACTGATACTTCATAAGCAGTTCTGTCTTCCACTATTCCATCTCCGTCAACTTTTTGATATACTCTGCTTTGTATTCTGCCAGATAAACTTATTTTAGTGCCAACTGGCAGATTTTTAATAAATCTTGCATTGCGTCCCCAAGTTATACATGGTATGTAGTCACTTTTGTTATATGCTCTATTAACTGCAAGTAGTACATCACAAATCTCTCTTTTAAAAGGCGTTGTTCTGTAAACAGGCGGTTTGCAAATATACCCAGTAATGTCAATATTATTTCCATTAATCATAGTTTCTTCATCAAGTATTTCTCTTACAAATACAGTCAACATTAATCTGCTTTTCTCGTCAACCATTTTGTTATAAGACCTAAATTGACCGCTTACAGAAATCACATCCCCTACTTTTATATCATGCTCGATAATTAATCTTTCAGAAATAGTGATAGGTAAAATATCAACTTGTTCACTTAATCTTTTTACTTCAATTTTAGTCTCATAAAATCCCTCTCCAAACACCTCGTGTGAAAAAACCGGAACTTCTAATATTTTGCCCGTAATTGCCAATTTGTTGTTGCTCATCTGTTCGTAATTCATTATACATTAACTCCCTTAATTATTTTTGTTTATGCTGAACACCGTTTACATCGATGGTAAAGCCATTTTTATACACTAATTCACTTACTGTTTGAAAAGTATATCCTTGTTCTATAAGATACTCAATAACTTTTGGCAAAGCATCAAGCACATGGTCAGAATTATTATGGAATAAAATTATATCTCCATAAGAAGCCTTACTTTTCACTCTTTTTAAAATTTCATCTCCTTTTAAACCTTTCCAGTCTAAAGTATCTATACTCCATTGCACTGCCTGCATATTTAGTTTGCTTACATTTTCTATTAATCTATTGTTATAATCACCAAAAGGTGCTCTAAATACATACGGCTTTTTACCTGTTAACGTTTCCACTTTTTTATTAACATACTCAATTTCTTCCACTATTGCATCTGCTTGCAAAGTTGACATTTTTAAATGATTATGGCTATGGTTTCCTATATCAAATCCGTTTTCTGCAAGTTTTTTTACTTCATCTTCATATTTATCAACCCAAAAGCCAACTAAAAAAAACGTAGCCTTTATATTATATTTATTTAATATGTCAATTATTCCTTGAGTTTTATCTGCACCCCATGCAGCATCAAAAGAAAGTGCAACCACCTTTTGCTCGCCAGTGTCAACACGATAAACTGGAAGTTTTCTTCCCTCACCACTTGCACTAATTGTACTGTTAGTTATCATAAACAAACAAGCAGTCAAAGCAACTACTAACACAAAGGAAACTAAAATTTTGTAAACAGACTTAATTTTAAAAGTATAAAACACATGCCACCTATAATATTAATTTTTTAATTATTATATTAAAGTATGGCTTTATATAAATTTTATTTTTTTGCCTACCTTAACATTATACAAAAATATGATAACTAAAAATTGGAGTTTTTGTCGAATTTTGTAGAAACTTATATTTTGTTTCAAAAAATCTATTTTGTATTACAATTTATTGCAAAAAAACACAAAATATAACCACTTTTTTGTATTTTGTTAAATTTATTTTTAACAAAAAAAATAATCTCTTAA
>CAJTNW010000017.1:1397-34025 GCA_910577795.1 uncultured Christensenella sp. | reverse complement strand
TAATGGTTTAAAAAAGTAATATGTTACATTCTTTTGTAGTGCTGCTGTTATATATGCCTCTGGCATCATATTTGTCATTATATATATCTTTGGTCTTTTACCTTCTTTTCTTTCATTTATTCTATCTATTAGCAGATATCCATCCATTCTTGGCATCATTAACTCTGTTAATATTACATCTGCTTCTACTCTTTCCATTATATCTAAGCACTCTACTCCGTTTCCTGCTTTCCCTACTATCTCTATGTATTCACTTTCCATTTCCCTTTCGGCTTTCTTTATATTCTCCTCATCACTGTCTACTATGATTAATCTTAATCTTTCCATATTATTTTATATAAACTCCTTTTAATATTTATTTTTTCATTTTTTATAAATACCCCCTTATTAAAAAGTAATGGCGAGTGACTTTTAATTAAGTCACTCTGCAAATAAAATTTTATTTTACTATTTAATGACTAATAATATGTAAATAAATTACCATCACTTCTTATGTTGCCCCAAAATTAGTCTTTTTTCATACTAGCAGGAACTTTTGGTTGATGTGACCACCATGTGCAAGTTTGATTAACTGAACGCTCACCAACTTTTTTTGCAAGTTTTGGGATAAGACCCACACTGTTCTTTTGAACTTTTTTCATAGTATATACCTCCTTTAAAATTTCTATTTAAATGATAAAAAATTTTATCCTTAAAATCAATAACTTTGCAAAATTGACAAGAATGTTTGCAGTTTTGACAACTTTTTGCAAAAAATCGTCAAAAAACAAGAAAATTTTATTCTATATCAACATTTTTTTTGACTATTTTAATACTATCCTTTTTTTTCCATTTCAAATTTTTTAGCCAACCTAATACCATCAACATTGAAACCATAAATAATGGATAACTAATATTAAATGAATAATATCTTGTCACTTTAAAAATCATTAAAATTGCACAAACAAGCACATAAAATGACAATATTATAATTGTTTTTATTTTATTTTTTTTATATTCCTTAATAGTAAGCGGTTTGTTTTCGTTATCCACTGGCGCCATTATTGCCGTCAAAATAAAACCTACCCCCAAAAGTGCTATTGAAATATAAAAAATAATTTGTTCTGGCACTAATTTTAATATTGTTACATAGCCTGCAAAAATTACCATTATAGTTAAAAAGCAAGACAAATGTGTATTTGCATGATATCCACCACCTACTCCACGCATTGTCATAAAAACAATTGTAAATATCAAACCTTCAATATATAACGCAGTTGCAACTGAAATAATTACTATTGCCAACAAATTTAAAGTTGTGGATAATAAAACGTCAAAACAATACTCATAAGTCTCTCTTTCTTCCTCTTTAATTTTATTTTTTTTAATGTAATAATTTGTGATTTTTTTTGCTAAATAATTAATCATAAACACCTCAAAAGCATTGTAGCATAATCATTCCTAAATTTTTGGATTTTGCAGAATTAACAAGAATGTTTGCAGTTTTGACAACTTTTTGCATAAAAATAGAAAATACCCGGCTAAAATCGCCGGATATTTGTTAATTATTTTTATCTTCTACTCCTACTATTACAACATACTGATTTTCTTCTTCTGTAACTGTATAATAGCCATTATATTTATCTACAATTTCTTTAACGTTATCCTTACCAAATCCATGATGTAATGTATCTTTTTTACTTGTTTTTCCCACATTATTTTCCTTGGTATAGGAGTTAGCAATAGTTATTTTTAAAAATTGCAATTCTTGTTTTAAATTTACACTTATAAATCTTTTTTCCACTTCGTCAACTTTCAAACATGCTTCTATGCTATTATCAAGTAAATTTCCAATTATAACACACAAGTCAACAATATCAATATTCTGTATACTTCCAATACAACAAAGTACTTTTGTTTTGATATTGTTTGCTTTTGCAATAGTAAATTTATGATTTAAAAGAGCATCTATTCCGCTATTACCTGTAATTTTAAGCAAACTTACTTCTTCAAATGTGGCTAAAATTTCCGCCATTTCTTCTTCCGCTCGCGCAGGATTATCTTTAAGCAGTGAGTTTATTGCAAAAAATTTATTTTTTAAATCATGTGTAACTTTATCCGAAACTGTTTGTTTTTCATACAAATCGCTATAATATTGCCGTTCATACTCAAGTTGTTTTGTTTTTGTTTCAATGTATTTTTCCTTGTCCTTTTGTTTTGATACATAATCCAAAATAAAAAATACAACCATATTTGATATAATTAATAATAATGATAATATAAAGCAAATTATTTGTACATTACTACTATTGTTTTTATAAACATAAACTGATAAAAAATATAATATTGAAACAGTTGTTACTGGTAAAAATATAAATGCAACCATTGCTAATTTTGGTATTGAATTACTTTTACAAACTACATAAGATGAAATAGGTTTTATGATTGCATATAAAATTAATTTAGTTGCTATCGAATTTAATGAATAATATACAATATTTTGTATTATTTCCTCAACTGTCATTTTTGAAATTGCACTTATTAATAAGCCCATTAGCATTTCACCGACAATAAACAGAATATAACATACTAATGACGAATAAAATCTGCGAAAAGGTTTTATTACATAAATAAAAGTATATGCCAGTAAAACAAGATAAAATAAAACTGCAAATACTATTTGATTAAACTTAAACACGTTTAAAATTGTGCTGATTCCAATAAATAAAAAATCTGCCAAAAAATTAAGCCATTTGCTATCAAATCTTTTTTCGCCAAACATAATAAAAAATGATTTCATTACAAAAAGGCTTACTACTAATCCGCCAATATCGGCAAAAATAAACATCCAATTTTTCATATATTAACTCCAGCCAAATATTTATCTCGCGAATCTCTTGTTGAATGTAAAAATCTTCTACTAATTGGCAATGACATTCCATTATTCAACATTAGCACATTATGTTTTATTTGTACAATATATTTTAAATTTACAAGATAACTATTATGGCATTGGATAAAATCATAAGGCAATAATTTATCTATTAATTCTTGCAATTTACCAGTACAACTGATAACTTTATCTTTTGTGTGTATATCAACTTTTCTGTTAAGACATTCTATATACAAAATTGAGCCAACTTTTATTAATTCTTCACCATAATAAGTTTTTACTAGCATAGAATGTTTTGATTTTTTTAGTTTGTTGATACCTCTTTTAAATTCGTCAATAAAAAAATCCTTTTGTTGACTTATTGGTTTTAAGATATATTGGAATGGCATAGACTTAAGTGCTTCCGATATATACCTAAAATGATTTGTAATAAAAAATATGATTGCAATTTTATTAATGTTTCTCAGTCTAACCGCTATATCAATACCAGAAATATTTCCGATTTCTATATCCAAAAACACCATCTCGTATTTTTTCAAATCAGATTTTAAAAAATCATCACCATTATCAAAAATAGTAATATTATAAACTTCTGTATTTACTATGCTTTTAATTAATTCTTCAATCTCTTTTGCAACAGATATGTCATCATCACAAATTGCTATGTTTATCATATTTTTCATTCCTCTATTGTAGCATTATTATAATTAATTGTCAATCAACAACTGTTTTGGATTTAATATAACTATCAATGTGTACTTTTACTGCATTTCTTTGCATAGGAGTCAAACGTTGCCATTTGTGATACATTTCTTTAAAATCTTCCTTACATGGCAACATAACATCGTTTTCTGTCGCAAATAACTCCGCCATTGTTATTCCAAAAACTTTACAAACTTTTTCTAGTGCAGACACACTAGGTTCGTTATTTACCTTATTAAACCAGTTTGCTATGCTTGTTTGGGATAATTCAGTTGCTTTGGATAACAAATAAATTGTATAACCTTGCTCATTCATTATATCTCTTATTTTGTTTTTAATACTCATATCTTTACTCCATAAGTTTTATTGATTATATTATATACCATATTGAAAATAATTATAAACAACTTTAGTTATATACAATTAACATCTTGACTTAGTAATTTAAATGAGTTAAAATAACACTATAAAAGATAATTTTAAATATATTTATGGAGTAATGTATGAATACAAAACTGATTTATGAAATAATAAGTGGTAAACTACTTGAAATATTAGAAAATCAACCAAAAGAAATTACTAATTTTCAACAAAAACTGGACACGCAAATAATAGAATTGCAAAAACTATTAAATAATGAACAAAACAAAAAACTAAAAAATATTTTGGAATTAAATAACGAATACATTTCACTTACAAACAATTTTCATTTGGAATGTGGGATAGAAATTGGTAAAAAATTTGCCAAACTTTTTAATGATTAAAAGACAATTATAAACTGAAATTTATTAAATACTACCGATTTTTGACAGATTTTTGTTAAAAAACGCAAATAAAAAGCAATTAAATTAATATTAAATACTGACTTATTTTTTGATAAATTGTTTTATTTTATATACTAAACACTTATAAAAACAACATACCGCAAAAGCGGTATGTTTACTTTATATTAAACATTTAAAATAGCAAAAAACACTAAATATTATTCCCACTCAATAGTTGCTGGTGGCTTAGAAGTTATATCATAAACAACTCTATTTACTCCAACAACTTCAGTAGTAATTCTGCGACTAATTTTTTCCAAAATCTCAAATGGAAGATATACAAATTGAGCAGTCATAGCATCAATACTATGGATAGCACGCAAAGCAACTGTATATTCATAACTTCTTACTTCGTTGCGTACACCAACACTCTTCATATCTGTAATAACAGCAAAGTATTGCCAAATTTTTGTATTCCAACCTGCTTTTGCAATTTCTTCACGCATAATAAAGTCTGCATCTTTTAAAATAGCAAGTCTTTCACGAGTTATAGCACCAATACATCTTACTCCAAGACCTGGGCCTGGGAATGGTTGACGATTAACTTGTTCTAATGGAAGACCAACCTCAATACCAACTTTTCTTACTTCGTCCTTAAACAAATCTTTAACAGGCTCTAAAATTTCTTTAAAATCAATAACGTCAGGAAGACCACCAACATTATGATGGCTCTTAACTAAGCCTTTACTACCAATACCGCTTTCGATAATATCTGGATAAATTGTACCTTGTACTAGGAAATCAACTGCACCAATTTTTTTAGCCTCTTCCTCAAATACTCTAATAAATTCCTCACCAATAATCTTTCTTTTGCGTTCTGGGTCATCAACACCTTCAAGTTTTGTCAAAAATCTTTCAGATGCGTCAATATGTATTAAATTCATACCCAATTTATTACGGAAAACCTCTACAACTTGCTCGGGTTCACCTTTTCTCATCAAACCATGGTCAACAAAAACGCAAGTTAAGCAGTCTTTATTTGCTTTGTGTATCAAAGCAGCACAAACAGCACTATCAACACCACCACTCAAAGCACAAAGAACTTTTTTATCGCCAATTTTTTCTTTTAACTCTTCTATCATTGACTCTGTAAATGCTTTCATAGTCCACTCACCTTTTGCTTTACAAGTCTTATATAGGAAAGTTTTTAAAGTTTTAGCACCTTGTTTGCTTTCAACATCAATACCTCTAATATCCAAAACTGGCACACCCAAAGTTTTAACTTCAGACTCAATAGATTTTTCGCCATCTGCTTCACCAGTTAAAATGATACCAATTGGATTAACTTTTTGAATATCCGCAATTTTAGCATTGTCGCCAACAAGCATACAATAAACATTTAAATTACGAACACTTCTTGCTATAAGTTGATTGCAACGACCAGATAGGTCAACAATTACAACAGTTTGTTTAGTTTCCATAAATATAGGCTCCTTTGTTTATTTATTACATTTTATCACAAGTTTTTAATCAAGTAAATTATTTTAATATACTAATCTATTCATTTATTATAATTGCAAATATAATATATACTTATAACGTATAATACATTTTTCAAAATACTTAATCTATTATTTTTCTACCCTAATAACAGAGTTTACTTTTTGCACTTCGCTTAAAGATTCTATTTCCTTAATTGCTTTGCGAATATTATTTTCTGAAGATTTATGAGTAACCAAAACTATGCTTACAACACCCTCGCCTGCATCTTGACGCATACTTGTTATACTAATATTGTTATCTGCAAAAATACTTGTAATTTGGCTTAAAACACCCGGTATATCAAGCACTGTCATTCTCATATAATAGTCACTTGTAAAATCTGTTATAATATCTTGTTTTGTTATTACGTCACTTATTTCAGCATATCTTGCGTGCTCTATCTGTCTTGCACAAAAAACAATATCACTTACAACCGCGCTACCAGTAGGCAAACTACCTGCACCTCTACCATAAAGCATAATATCGCCAACATTATCACCAACAAGAAAAACACCATTAAACGAACCAGAAACACTTGCTAGTGGATGAGAATTTTTTAAGAATACAGGATGAACTCTTGCCTCAATTTTACCATCAATAAGTTTTGCAATAGCAAGTAATTTTATAGTGTAACCCAATTGCTTACCAATTGCAATATCTTCTGCTTGCACATTGCTTATACCCTCACGATAAATAAGTTCTACAGGTAAAAATCTATTAAACGCAAGAGATGATAAAATAGATAGTTTATAACTTGCGTCATATCCCTCAACATCTGCGGTAGGGTCTGCCTCTGCAAAACCTAAAGCCTGAGCATCTGCAAGCACATCTGCATAACTTGCTCCCTCATTTGACATTCTTGTCAAAATATAGTTTGTTGTACCATTAATGATACCTTTTATTTGTAGCAATGTGTTTGCTTGCATTGCTTGAGTTAAAGTTCTAATAACAGGAATACCACCACCACAAGTTGCCTCAAAATACATACCTGCCTTAGTCTCCTGTGCGTACTTTTCAAGTTCGCCCCAATGTTTTGCAAACAACTCTTTATTTGCTGTTACAATATTTTTACCAGCCTTTAATGATTCAATTAAAAAAGTTTTTGCAGGTTCAATACCTCCAATACATTCTGCAACAATATCAATAGATGAATTGGTAATAATGTCATCAAAATTGCTAGTAACCAATTCTTGCGGAGCACCATTCGCTATTGCCTTTTTTGGATTTCTGACATAAATTGCTTTTACAGTTATGTCAACACCATACTCTTCTTTAATTCTTTCCTTTCTTTCTGCTAGGATATTGTAAGTGCCACCACCAACTGTGCCAAATCCCAATATTGCAATTCCTACTGATTTCATATATTACCTCCATTATTTATTCATATTGTAAATAATTTTTAATCCTTTTAAAGTCAAATATCTATCTATAATATCTATTATTTTGCTGTCGACTTCTGTAACAAGTTCACTAAGACCACCTGTCGCAATTACTTTTGCATTGGTAAAGCCTGACTCTTCTTTCATTTTTTGAGTAATGTATTTTACAAGTCCAGTAAAACCATAAATAGTACCTGCTTGCATATTTTGTGCTGTTGTTTTGCCTATAATTACATCTGGCTTATTTAATTCTATCCTCATAAGTTTAGATGCGTTGTTAACCAAACTATCAAGACTTGTTTTTATGCCCGGAGCAATTGCACCACCCAAAAATTCACCTTTATCAGATATCATATTAAAAGTTGTAGCAGTACCAAAATCCACTATAATACAAGGTCCACCATAAAGTTTAAATCCAGCAACACTATTAACTATTCTATCCGCACCTAACTCATGCGGATTTAAATATTTAATATTAAGTCCTGTTTTTACACCAACGCCAACCATCATTGGCTTAATATTCATATAGTGCATACAAGCATGCTCAATTGTATAATTGATAGAAGGCGAAACTGAACTCATAATTATACCATCTATATCCTCAAAACTTATACCTTTTGTTGTAAACAAGTTTTGCATAGTTATACCCATCTCGTCCGCTGTACGCATAACTTTAACACTCATTCGCCAAGAAAATACTAATTCATCACCATCAAAAATACCAAGTTTAATATTAGTATTGCCCGCATCTATTACTAATAACATATATTACCCCTTCCACTATTTTTTAAAATCTTCATTTTCAAGATTAATATTGCTATCAACATTGTTTTCATTAATATCAATGTTTTTATAATCTTTATCTACACTTTCAATATAATTTATATTTTCTAAATATTCAATATCTTTATCTGTAACAACTTGTTTTTTGTTTTTCTTTAAAAATTTATCAACTGCAAATGCTACAGGCACGGATAATATTGGAGTGACAATAATTTCAACCACAAAATTTATTGTAACTAAGCCCATAATAAAAGTTTTATTCACAAAAACTTCACCAAAAGTTTTGCCATTATACAATATCCAAATCATTGATAGCACAAATAAAGTATTAAAAAACACTACAAAAATCGCACCTAAAACAGTAGAAATTGATTTTTTTACATACTCATTAATTGGTTTTTTAATTTTATTATTTAATTTATTCAGTGCAAATTGTGACAATTTAAAAATCAAATATGCAAAAAAGGCACTTAATATTCGTGGCAATAAAGACACTAAAGGATTTTGAAAAAATGGTGCTGTTGGTGAAGGAAATATAAAGGCTGATATAAGAGTAACTAACCCAAAAGTTAATCCTAAAATAATACCTGTACCCATACCCATTATTACCATACCAACAACCAGTACTGTAAGCGGTAAAAGTGCTATGCCACCTGTAAAAAGCATTGTAACAGTCATAACTAGCATAAGTGCAATTAATATGCTGTTAATAGCAATACTACGTGATTTGCTATTCATAAAACTACCTCGCTTGAGTTTCTAAAAAGAATACCCATCTAGTAAAAATAATTAATTATATGTAAATATAGTCCAAAATGGTACTACTTTATGGATAACATTTTACCACAAAAATTTAAAATATACAATTATTTTTTATGTCATTTTAAGGAAAAGTTGCTAAATGTTATTTATATTTTTATAACTAATACTAATTATTGCTAAATTTAGATTATAATTACTACCAATAACACAAAAAACAACAGAAAGAATCTGCTGTTTTTATAACTTTATTATTTTAATGTTGTATTTATTAAATTTTAATTATTATTTAATTGGCTTTGTAATAATTTATAATTTATCTTCATATTTTTTTGATAGCACAAAACCCCATCTACAATAGCAAAAACAATATAAATTACCAAAAGTGCAATTAAACTATAAGCCAAATTGGCTAGACCTTGACCTGCAATTCTTACATTATCTTGCCAAGTTATAGTCATACTAGAGCCAGTTATACCACTATAATAGTCAAAAACTTTGCCAGCAATTATACAAACAACTGTCATTATCCCAGCCAATAGTGCTACAAAAGTTGTCCCCTTTAAAATACCTCTTATTTTATCACCCAAAATAAATCTATCCACCCCAAATATACCTGCAAAGACAGAAATTAAAATCATTGATTTTTTCTCAATTAATTTTTCTTCATTAAAGGCATAATCTTTTTGCTTTAAAAGTTTAGAGTTATCCTCATCGCTTAAATATTTTTCTAAATCCATATTTTCCCCTTATAGCATTTACTTACGACAAACCAATTTTTTATTTAACGAATACATATAGTTTAATTAATAATTACATTGTTTTATCACTTTAATTATACTAATAGTAAGGGGTATATGTTTATTCCAAAATCTTTCTTTTCTTTCCAATTTCTTTCCAAAAATCGGGGTTAAATTAAAAATTTAAAAACTAAATTTGTACTCGATACCTTTTTTAGTGTTAAAAATTATTTTTCCATTTTCTTTAGTATAAGCAACTTCATTGCCATTATTATCCACAATGTTAACCTTATAACTATCAATTTTTATCGCGCAATTACCACCATTATGAGATAGCAGAGACAGACTTTTTACTTTGCAATTTTGCCATGCCATATCAACTTCAAAATTACCTCTAGCAATTATTCCGGATATGCTACCTTGACTCCATTCACTAGGCAATGCTGGCAATAATTCTATATAACCTAAATTACTTTGCAATAGCATTTCTGTTACACCAGCAGTATATCCAAAGTTTCCATCAATTTGAAATGGAGGGTGTGCATCCCACATATTTGAGTATAAACCAGACTTAAACAATTGGTTAATTAGTTTGTATGCTCTATCACCATCGCCTACTCTTGCCCAAGTATTTATACGTTGTCCCATAGCCCAACCAGTACTTTTATCCCCTCTTTGATTTAAAGATACTACTACTGCGTCAAGCCACTCAGGGTGCAAATCTTTGTTTATTAAATCACCTGGGAATAATCCTAGTAAATGTGACAAATGTCTGTGATGAGGTTGACCAATTTTACCCAATTTATCTTCGTGATACCACTCCTTAATCTGACCGCTACCACCAACTTCAATAGGGTTTAATTTAGTAATTTTATTTTTCAAATCATTTATAAAATCATTATTAATACTTAAAATTTTAGATGCTTCTATTGTATCATTAAACAACTGCCAAATCAAAGACTGCTCATAAGTATTACCCAATGTTCTAGGTCCATGTTCTGGGGAATACGCAGGTACAGTTACAAGTCTGCTAGTCTTATTATCCTCTACCAAAACTTTGCTAAAATACAAACTTGACTCACAAAGCATAGGATAAATTTTATCTTTTAAATATTGTTTATCCCCAGTATACTCATAATATTCATATACATTTTGTAAAATCCAAGCAGTTGCTGCAGGTGACCAGCCCCAACTAAACTCCCAGCCAGGGCAAGTCCAACCAAATGGGGTGTTTTGAGTATGGAATACAAATCCATTTTCTTCCTCTTCTTTACTTGATATACCCAAATAAGTTTGGGCAGTTACTCTTCCCGGAGCACGCAAACTATCCACATAATTTACTAGTGGCACGGCACATTCTGCAAGATTAGTATTATATGCTGGCCAATAATTCATTTGCAAATTAACATTCATGTGATAATCTGAACCCCAAGGCGGGTTATCTCTGTTATTCCAAATCCCTTGCAAGTTTGATGGCAAAATATCCGTACTACGAGATGAAGATATCATAAGATACCTGCCATAATTATACAAAAGTTGTTCTATATATCGTTTTTGACTAGGTTTAATACATCCATTTCTATATTTTTTTAGCAATTTATCAGTTGTAATTTGTGGGTTTGTTCCGCCCAAGTCAAGTTTAACTCTATCATACAAATGAGTGTAATCTGCAATATGGTCTGCTTTTAATTTATTATATCCTTTTGTTATAGCCTGTTTCACAATTAAATCAATTCTATTTGATAATTCTTCACTACTTTCGCCACTTCTGTATGTAGGATATTTTAATGCATAGTCAGTACAAGCAGATACAACAATAATTACCTCTTGTGCATCGTTTACACATAGCATATTATTTTTTGCATCAACATTGCCTTCAGTTACAATATCCATTTGAGCATAAAAAGCCAAATCATTATCCGCCATTTTGCCATAAGTAATTATGCTATTGCCTTTTGCCTCACTTACTCCACCATGGCTAGATGGAAAAGTTATGTCCATATTCAATTTTTCATTTCCATTAGCCGCAAGTTTAATAACTAAAACTTTATCTTTATAAGACGCAAAATATTCACGTGTGTATTTGCAATTATCGCTACTATAATTTACTTCTGCAATTGCTTTATCAACTAACAAACACCTATCATAGTTTTTAATCTTTTTAAAATTATGGTGCAATTTAATGTCAATTTCACCAAAGCATTGGTAGCAACCATACCCATCAGTTAATCCAACTAATTTATCACATAGCACAGATGCTAGATTATCATTACCTTCTGCAAATAATTTTTTAATTTCTGCAAAGTAGTCATAAACGGATTTTCCGTTTTCATCTTTGCCTATTAAATTACCACCATTATAGTCTGGTCTTTTTGGTGATGGACCACCAGTCCATAAAGTTTTTTCATTAAAAATAATTCTTTCATTAAAAACTTCACCATATATACTGCCACCCAGCATACCATTGCCAATAGGCAAAGTATTTTGTTGCCAAATATCAATTTCCTTATTTTTACTGGACAAAAAAATATTTCTGCCAAGTTTACTTGCCGATTTGTTAAAATTTATTTTCATAATTGCTCCCGTTTATCATATTATCATGCATTTATTTTACCATATATGTTTATCAAGTGTCAATATGCAACAAATTATAAATATAAAAAATAAACCTGCTAAACTAATCTCGCAGGTTTAAATATGTTTTTATTAATATTCTAAATTCTTTGCCAAATACTCTTCTAACTCGTCAATTGATATTCTTATTTGAGCCATACTGTCTCTTTCTCTTACTGTAACACAATTGTCCTCCAAACTATCAAAGTCAATAGTTACGCAATAAGGAGTACCAATTTCGTCTTGACGGCGGTATCTTTTACCAATACTTGCAGTTTCATCAAAAGTACAACTGAATTTTTTGCATAAATTTTTATAAATCTCTTCTGCTTTTTCAGTAAGTTTCTTTTGCAATGGAAGTACCGCAACCTTGTATGGTGCTAACGCATGATGCAAATGTAATACTACTCTTGTATCGCCACCTTCAAGTTCTTCCTCCTCATACGCATTGCAAAGGAAAGCCAAAACCATTCTATCTGCACCCAAAGAAGGCTCTACTACATAAGGTACATATTTTTCGTTAGTAACAGGGTCAGTATATTCCATATTTACACCGCTTGTAGTTTGATGTGCTTTTAAGTCATAGTCAGTTCTGTCTGCTATACCCCAAAGTTCACCCCAACCAAATGGGAATAAATATTCAAAGTCTGTAGTTGCTTTAGAATAGAATGACAACTCTTCTTTATCATGGTCACGCAATTTTAATCTATCTTGCTTAATACCTAAACCTAACAACCAGTCACGGCAATATGCTCTCCAATACTCAAACCACTCCAAATCTGTACCTGGCTTGCAGAAAAATTCAAGTTCCATTTGTTCAAATTCACGAGTACGGAAAGTAAAATTTCCTGGTGTAATTTCGTTTCTAAAACTTTTACCTATTTGACAAACACCAAAAGGCACTTTCATTCTAGTAGTACGTTGTACATTTTTAAAGTTTACAAAAATACCTTGAGCAGTCTCTGGTCTTAAATATACAGTATTTGCAGTATCCTCATTAACACCTTGGAAAGTTTTAAACATTAAATTAAATTGTCTTACCCCAGTAAAGTTACTATTACCGCAGTCAGGGCAGGCAATTTTATTGTCAATAATAAACTTTTCCATTTGTTCATTTGACCAACCACTAATATTTATATTCAAATTATGCTTTGCAATATAGTTTTCAATTAAATTATCCGCCCTATGTCTTGCCTTACAACTTTTGCAGTCCATAAGAGGGTCAGAAAAACCGCCTACATGTCCACTAGCAACCCATACATTAGGATTCATAAGAATTGCACAGTCAAGTCCTGTATTTAATGGTTGCTCTGTAACAAACTTTTTCCACCATGCTTTTTTAACATTGTTTTTAAGTTCTACACCCAAAGGACCATAATCCCAAGTATTAGCAAGACCACCATAAATCTCACTACCAGAAAAAACAAAACCTCTTGACTTACACAATGCAACTAGTTTATCCATTGTTAATTGTCCCATATAAGCACCTCAAAATATTTATAAATTAAACTATTTATAACTACAACTATCAATTTATATTTATATAAAAATATGACTGCTAAGTTGCCGTATGAATATTTATTATAATGATAATATAAATTACAAATTTTGTCAAGAGGCTAGTAACACTTTTAAAAATTTATGCGTACTATTAACTAGAGATAAACATCTCAACAATTTAAGGAGGTAAATGTTATGAACGGATGTGGTAATAACTGCTCATGTATTTGGATTATTTTAATACTTATTTGCTGCTGCGGTTGCGGTAATGGCTGTGGTAATAGTTGCAACAACAATGGTTGTGGCTGCATTATCCCTTTACTTATTGTTTGGTTATGCTGCTGTGGCGGTTGTGGCTGCAATAACAATTGCGGTAATGACAACTACAACTTCAATTGCAAATAATAAATAATCATTAACTACCTTAATACATAGCAAAAAGTCAAGTAGCCATAACTGGTTACTTGACTTGATTTCCGCTCATCTATCAATTATCTTGATTAATTTAAGCAAATAAATTATCTGTGTTTTTTAGCAATAACTTCACCAGTTTGCATATCAATTAACACGCAAAACATATTATCACTATTTTCAACAACATTTACAAACCAAAAATACTCTTTTGGGTTTTTAGACCTATCGCAAGAAATTTTTATATACACTTCGCTTTTAAAAGTGTTGCCATCAAACATACTTTCCAAATCTTCAGCACAATTATTATATACACTCTCAACTGCTTTTTTGTAGTCAATACCATTTGCATTTATGCTACTTAAATTATATTCAAATTTTTGTTCACCCAAAGCAATAGTAACATTTTTTAAAGTGCCTAATTTTTGAGGTTCTTCTACATTAGCATTATAATTTATACCTATTATACTTTTTTCCAAACTGCCCTCATAAACTCCATTTTCGCCAGTAAGTTTAAAAGTCAAAACTCTATTTGTCATATCAAGATTTATAGGAGTAACATTAATTGTGCAGTACTCCGCCATTTCACCAACTTCACCATCTGCTATTAGTGTTTTTTCACGAGAGCCATCAACCACTTCCACATAAAAATTACTATCTTCGCCAACTAACATTTGATTATTAAAATAAGAGATATTATTTTGCATTGACTGCAATTTTTTATCTACTTTATTGCAACCTACTAATATAACAGCCATAACTATAGTCATCAATGTTAATATAGTAATAAATATACTTTTTTTAATAGTTTTATTCATACTTCACCTCACACAATAATTATATGTGCAACTTTTGCGATTATGAATAAATTTATAATTTAATCATTGTAATAATAAAAATTCCTACTTTAATAACAAATAATAGTTCAAAAATCGGTATTAAATAATATTTTAGTTCAAATTATTTATACCTACAACTTCATTAGTAGTAATTGTATTAAACATAAAATACGGCACAAAAAATTGTGCCGCATTAATTGTCATTTAATCAAAACTAATTATTCTCTATTTGCAAGTATTGTTTTTACTTTCATAAGTCTTACTATATTACCTCTTTCATTTTCGTCAAGTTTCATAGTAATGTCATGAATAGCCTCTTCTGTTTGAGGAATCATAATATACTCAAGAGCATTAACTCTTCGTCTATTTTTTTCAATTTCAGAGGCAAGCATATTACAAGTTTTTTCCACCTCTGCAAGTTTAATCAATTTTTCTGCCAAAGCGGATATTGTACTAATTGATTTATCAAGTTCACTTGTTACACTTGCAAAAGAATATGGATAAAGGCTAGTAGATTCCGACTTTTTAATCTCTATACTTGGAACATTAACACTCATAATATTTTTAGTACTAAGTCCCAACTCCATACTAATTGCAGGCATACTTAAAGCCTCCCAAATAACACTATCCGTACTTACAGATTTTGCAAGCATAAACCCAGCCAAAGCATTTGACAACTCTTGCTCAACTTCTAATCTTAAACGCATATTTTCTTTGGCATACCCTATAAATTGTCTAATCATTTCATCAGATTTATCTTTTAACAATTTATGTCCACGAACGGCAGTCTTTTTTCTGTCTTTTAAACGTCTAAGTTCCATTCGTGTAGGGTTGACTTTTAATTTACTTGCCATAATTAGTCCTCAACCTTCATTTTATCATAATATTCTTCCAAATATTTGTCTCTTATTCTCTTCATTTCTGCTCTTGGCAAAATTGTTAGCAACTCCCAACCAATACGCAAAGTATCCTCTATAGTGCGGTCAGTAGAATTACCTTGAGAAACATATTTTGTCTCAAACTCTTCTGCAAATTTTGCATATAGCCTATCAACAGGAGATAAGGCTGCATCACCCAAAATAGCAGATAATTCTTTTGCCTCTTTACCTCTTGCATAAGCGGAAAACAATTGATTCATAGTATCTGCATGGTCTTCACGTGTTTTGCCTTTACCAATACCTTTGTTTTTAAGTCTTGACAAAGATGGCAGTACATCAATTGGAGGCTCAACACCTTTTTTATGAAGTTCTCTTGACAAAATAATTTGTCCCTCTGTAATATAACCAGTCAAGTCTGGGATAGGGTGAGTTTTGTCATCTTCAGGCATTGTTAAAATAGGTATTTGAGTAATACTACCTTTTTTGCCTCTTATTCTGCCCGCTCTTTCATAAATAGTTGCTAAGTCTGTATACATATAACCAGGATAGCCACGACGACCAGGTACTTCTTTTCTTGCAGCAGACACTTCACGCAAAGCCTCTGCATAGTTAGTTATATCTGTCATTATTACAAGTACGTGCATACCTTTTTCAAAGGCAAGATACTCTGCCGCAGTTAGTGCCATTTTTGGTGTAGCAATACGCTCTATAGCAGGGTCATTAGCAAGGTTCATAAACATAACTGCTCTTTCAATAGCGCCTGTTTTTCTTAAATCTTGCATAAAGAAGTCTGCTTCTTCATAAGTAATACCTATTGCTGCAAAAACTACTGCAAACTTATCACTTGTGTTTAAAACTTTTGCTTGCCTTGCAATTTGTGCTGCAAGTTCCGCATGTGGCAAACCTGACGCACTAAAAACTGGCAACTTTTGTCCTCTTACAAGTGTATTCAAACCATCAATTGCAGAAACACCTGTTTGAATAAATTCGTCTGGATAGTCACGTGCTGCTGGGTTAATAGGGCTACCATTTATGTTCATTCTCTTTTCAGGAATAATAGCAGCACCACCATCACGTGGATTACCTAGTCCATCAAACACTCTACCAAGCATATCCTCACTCAAAGCAAGTTCCAAACTTCTGCCCAAAAATCTTGCTTTTGATGTACTCATTTGAATACCTTGTGAACCTTCAAACAATTGTACCAAGGCTTTATCGCGGTTTACTTCCAATACTTTACCACGTCTAATTTCGCCATCTTCTTGTACAATTTCTACAAGTTCATCAAACTTAGCGCCTTCTACACCCTCAACAAGCATCAAAGGTCCAACTATTTCTTTTATTGACTTATATTCTTTAAGCATTATAACTCTCCTTCAGAAATAAGGGTTTCTATTTCATCTGCCATTTGTTTAGAAAGTTCTTCAAACTTAGCCAAATTGCTCTCTTCAATATATTTTGAACGGCTAATTGCCTCACGTGCTGGAAGTTCTAGTATGTCGTCAACTTCCACATCTTCTTCAATTGCTTTTATTGCTAAATCATGCGCTTCCAATATCAATTTTAGCATTGTGCATTGTTTTTTTAGTGTTGCATAAGTATCAACCTCATGGAAAGCATCTTGATGCAAATAGTCTTCACGAATAGATTTTGCTGTTTCCATAATCATTCTGTCTTTTGGTGAAAGTGCATCTACACCAACAAGTCTAACTATTTCATCAAGGTTAGCCTCTTCCTGCAAAATCTTTAAAGCACGACCACGATAAGCCATCCAATTTTCGTTTACATTTTCCTTATACCAGTCTGACAATTTATCATCATACAAAGAATAACTAGAAAGCCAGTCAATTGCTGGGAAATGTCTTTTATAAGCAAGCGATGCAGATAAGCCCCAAAATACTTTTACTATACGCAAAGTTGCTTGAGAAACTGGCTCTGACAAATCACCACCCGGAGGAGATACTGCAGATATTGCAGTAATAGAACCTATTTTATCCTCACTTCCTAAAGTTTTTACAATTCCTGCTCTTTCATAATACTCTGCAAGTCTTGATGACAAATATGCAGGATATCCTTCTTCGCCAGGCATCTCTTCCAAACGTCCTGACATTTCACGCAATGCCTCTGCCCATCTTGAAGAAGAGTCCGCCATAATTGCAACATTGTAGCCTTGGTCTCTAAAGTATTCAGCAATTGTGATACCAGTATAAATACTTGCCTCACGAGCAGCAACTGGCATATCAGAAGTGTTTGCAATAAGTACTGTACGTTTCATTAGTGACTCACCAGTTTTTGGGTCAATAAGTTCAGGGAACTCATTTAAAACGTCTGTCATTTCATTACCACGTTCGCCACAACCTACATAAACAATAATGTCAGCATCTGCCCATTTTGCAAGTTGGTGTTGTACAACTGTTTTACCGCTACCAAATGGTCCGGGTACGCAAGCACAACCACCCTTTGCTACTGGAAAGAAAGTATCTATAACTCTTTGTCCGCTTATAAGTGGTTTATTAGGTGACATTTTTGTTTTGTATGGTCTACCTTTTCTGACTGGCCACTTTTGCATCATTGTTAATTCTTTTTTACCTTTAGCGGTTTTTACCACTGCAATGCAGTCTTTTACAGTAAACTCACCACTTTTAATTTCTATAATCTCACCCTCTACCCCAATTGGCACAAGTATTTTGTGGTTAAACACGGTATTTTCTTGTACATTACCAATAATATCACCACCAGTAACCTTATCACCAACTTTTAAAGATGGTACAAAATTCCATAACTTAGTATAATTAAGAGCAGGCATATCTACACCACTGGAAATTCTGTCACCTGATGCCTCAAGCAACTTGTCTAGCGGTCTTTGAATACCGTCATACATACCTTCAAGCAAACCTGGACCAAGTTCTACAGACAAAGGTTCGCCAGTAGTTTTTACAACTTCGCCAGCGCCTAGTCCACTTGTTTCCTCATAAACCTGAATAGATGCTTTATCTCCTCTCAATTCAATTACTTCGCCGATTAAATTTTTGCTAGACACACGCACAACATCAAACATTTTACAGTCATGCATATTTTCTGCAACAATTAACGGACCGGATACTTTTATAATTTTTCCATCACTCATTTTTCGACCTCTCTTTTAGTCTGAATACACCATATATCAGGTATATATTTTTATTTTATCATTATATAAATGTTTATATTCTATTAGTCATTAAACAAAATATCTGTGCCAACTGCTTTTTCCACATCTTTTTTGATATTAGCCACTCCATAACCAGTGCTACCACTAGATGATGGTATAGGTATAATAGCAGGATAAGTTCTGTTTCTGTACCTTTCAATTTGCTCTTCTATCTGCATAGCCAAATCTTCTGTTATAAAAATTACTGAATAATTTCTTGCAAGAAGTTTTAATTTTTCGCTTGCCTCACCAATTGAGTTAGCATCATACACATCCATACCAATTGCTTTAAACGCAAGTGTTATATCACTAGCCCCTAAAACGGCAATTTTTTCTTTACGCATAAAAACCTCTCAGTCTTGCTTTAATATCCTTTAAATCAGCACGATTTTTTAAACAAGTCAAAATCATTCTTACCATTTTAATTTCTATCTTTTTGGCGGTATAAAATCCTGCAATAGGCGCAACAGAAAACACATCTGCTCTATCTTCTTTAAAAATGTTTAGCAAATAGTTATCCCACAGCACTTCATATTCAACCAATGCTTTTTCTGCCTTAGTCTCATTTACACCAACACTTATGATATCACCTATACTGCAATACTTTAATTTTTCAGTTATTATATCATAACTTTCTTTATAAAGTCCTTCTAGTATATAATCATTTATCTCGCCACCCTCTATTAGGTTTTCCTTCAAAAAAGCAATATCGGCATTTATTCTTTTACACCTTAGCATTGTGCTAACATTAATAAAATCAATATTAGCCTTCCAATATTTTGTAATACTTTTAACATTAGCCTTTTTGCATGCTGACAAAATATCCTTATACATTGCTTTGTCCAAAGTAATATCTATAAAACGTGGTGGCAATTTATCTTCATGTGCAATATCTTCTATTTCTTTAATGGCAACCACCATATCAGCAGGCAATTTTGCATATTCTTCTTTTACAATCCCCTCTTCAAGCACTGAAAGTTCAATATTACCTGCAGGAAGCAACATTAAGTTTAAATCTAAATCTTTTGCAAATTTATTTTTAAGATAACTTTTTGCATTATGATAGTCATTAGGTGTAAGCAATGTTTGAAGACCACTTTTATCTGGCATAGCCTCACGCACAAAATCAACCACTCTTTTTTCTTCTGCACGCAAAATTTCACCATAAGTATAAGGATTATCAATAGTAGCACCACCACCATAGTTACTCTCATATAAAATTTTAATAGCATCAAGCAAACTATCCGAATAAGCCATTCGGGTAATTTTTTCACTAGTCAAAAGACTATTTTCCATTGCTTTAACTCTTGCGTTTGAATAGATTAAACTTTGCCCAGCCATTATTTCTCCTCAAAAAGCATATTTGCTATTTGCGTTTCATACTCTTCTCTTATACCTAACAATTCCATATCAAAAGATAAGTTTTTATCAGAATTTTTTCCAGCCAAAACAACACCACCATTAAAATTACCTAATTCTTTAGATAAAGTTAATTTAATGGCTAATTTTTTTGCCACATCATCAATAAATTTTTGTGTAATTCTATTCTTATCCATTTCAGAGATAATAACAGTGTCTCCGTCTTCTGCATATTTTTTCAAAAGACTTTCAATTATTGCAAGATACTTCTTTTTATCCATATTTGCTAGTTGATTTAATGCTTTTTCAAACAAATTATCAATAGCACAAGATTTTGCGTTCATCAAAATCTTTTTAGCATCAAGCCCAGCAACAACTGTAGCACGTCTTATCACTTCGTCATAATTTGCTTTTAATCCACTCTCAAACTCGCTTACTCTTAAAGCAGCATCTTGTTCCGCTTTTGCAATAATATCGTTTGCAGTATCTTCCGCACGTTTTATATTGTCAGAAATAATCGCACTATTATCACTGATTATTTTGTCCAAAATAACTTTACTACTATTCATATATAATCCTTATGCAATTTTAAACATAAATACAGCAAGGAAAGAAATCAACAATGCAAGCAAAGCATAAGTCTCTACCATTGCAGTAATAGTAATACCTTTACCAAATGCCTCAGGTCTTTTTGCTATCATAGCAATATTGCTTGCTGCTACTTTACCTTGATAAATACCAGAAATCAAACCAACTATAGCCATTGGTAAACAACCAGCCATAATTGCTAATCCTTGTCCATCAGTCAAAGTTACCATATCACCAAACAAATTGATTTTAATAAATACTATAAATGCAATTATCAAACCATAAATACCTTGAGTACCAGGCAACAATTCCAAAATCAATGCTTTTGAAAACTTATCTGGGTCCTCAGCAGTAAGTCCTGCTGCTGCTTGTCCTGCTAAGCCTACACCTACTGCAGAACCTATTCCTGCAAATACGGCAGCAAGTGCTGCACCTAAAATTGCATAAAATATTCCTAAACTCATTTTTTACTCCTCCTGAAACTTGAGTTTGTTTTTTATATTTTTGTGATTTAAAAATTATATTACATTTTTTATTCACATACTATAACTTATTAATAATGTATAAAATATTATATACATTTATCAAAATCACTAACAATTGTCATTAAAATATATTTATATCTAAAATTACAAAATCCTAGCGATTTTTGTAAGGTTTTTTTATTTATTAACTGCTTTTTTGTTTTTACTTTTTGTGTCCATTGCCGGCTCTAAAGTAAAATTATAATTTTTCATACTACTACCAAGTGGTACAAATAATCTTCCGCCACCCTCATAAAATTTGCCAAAGAACTCAACAAACTGTAATCTTGAGTTATGAACATAAGCACCCAAAGTGTTAATTGCAATATTAAACAAATGTCCAACAAGCAATAAGAATATTGCAACAAGGTATCCAACTATAGGCAATATTTGAATCATAACCATAGCAATTTGATTAAATACCATTGCTATAACTCCAGTTGCAAGACCTAAACCAAATAATCTAGTATAACTTAACAAATCACTAAAGAAGTTAATTATGCTATACAAATTACCAAAGGCACCGGATACAATTTTAACACCTTTTTTATGCAAGCCACCTGCAACCATTAAGCCTAATAATCCAACTGCAAGCATTGCAATACCAGTATATTTCATAGCAATATTACCTTTAAACAAAAATCCTTCCATTGCAAATAAGCCTAAACCTAAAAGCAAAACATACCAACTGAATACACCAAATATAGCATCAAAAGGTTTTTTGTTTTTAAATAATGAGTAAGCATTTATTGCCATACCAACTAGCATTTGGAAAATACCTAAACCAAGTGACAAAGCAAGCATCATTGTAGGGGTTTGCAATGGGCTAAACCAATACCAAGATTTTGTACCCGCTGGCAAGCCAAACCAACCATTAATAACATCTGCATCTATACCAAAATATCCGCCAAACAATATTCCCCAAAAAATAGTAGAAATACCACCTGCAAAAATTATTTTGACTAAACTCATCTCATGCTTTCTAGGTTTTTTAAT
Source organism: uncultured Christensenella sp. (assembly GCA_910577795.1). Classification (GTDB taxonomy): domain Bacteria; phylum Bacillota; class Clostridia; order Christensenellales; family UBA3700; genus MGBC100798. Next base: position 11,589 of record CAJTNW010000017.1, on the reverse strand, counting down.
TGCAAGCATTATGCCTGCACCAAGTGCCATAAGCAAACCATATCCCGCATCACTTATCATTACACCAAAAAATAGTATAAAGAAAAAAGTTACAAAAGGATTAGGGTCAATTTCCTTATAATTAGGAACACTAAACATATTAGTAACACTCTCGTAAGAAGTAACCAACCCATTGTTCATTGTATAAGTAGGTGGGACTTCTTCCTCAAGTGGTTCTCTAGTATAAAAATACAACGCAAGAGGACTATCTTCTAAAGACTTAACAATTGTCTCCTCACAAGATACAGGATACCAACTCTCAAACATAAATGAAGATTTTGTTTCTACCATTAATTTTTGTGTTTGAAGTTTTTGCATCTCTACATTATAAAAATCTTGCAAAAGTTTGCATTTGCTATCAAATTCATTAGTTATATAATCTTTTGCAACAACTTCTGCAATATGATTTATCTCAAACTCAAGTTGTTTTATCTCAATTTCCAAGTCAGATATTTTTACTCTTGGAATTTCATTTATATTAAGATTATTTTGTACAAACTCTAAATCTGCAAGTTTAGATAAAATCTCTTCACTACTCTCACGCAAACACAATACTGCAATTGCAACAAATTGACCATCACCAAAAATTTCAATTACACTATCAGGAAAAGAATTTTCTATTTCTTTTGCTTGCTCTGCTTTTGATTTTGGAATTTGTCCTAAAATAGCCTCAGAATGTTTTGTACCGCAAAAATCAGTAAACTTACAATTTAAATCTTTATAAACAGATACTTGTGCCAATAAATTTTTTGCTTTAGAAAGTTTTGATTTGTTTTCAACAAGTTCGCTCTTCATTTGTTCCAAAGCACTAATTTTGTCAAACACTTGATATTCCCAGTCTTTACAATTACAAAAATCTTCATAATCAATTTCCGGTTTTTGTTCAAGCAAGTTTGGTTTTTCAAGTTTAATGTCAAATACTTTCTTTTTTATTAAACTATTTATAACAACTTTTTGTTCTTTTATAAATTCTTTTGCAAAGTCAAGCCTAGCAAGTTTCAAAGTAATCTCATCATACTCGCTATCGTTTATCTGACTTCTCTCAAGGGCATCATAATTACATTCAGTTACTTCCACACAGCCAAGTTTAGTTAAACTCTTAAGTAACTGCTTTCTGTCGCCCCTGTTTCCGACGCCTATTAACTTTTTCATAGTTGCATTAGGCATATCTTATTTCTAACCTCCCAATTATATCGGTTATAATCTTATCACTATTTTTATCTGCAGACTCAATAATACTATTTGCCTTTTCTGTTGCATTAGATATTATTTTATCGCTTAACTTTTTTGCATCTTTATTTGCTTTTTCAATATTTTTAGAGGATAGTTCTTTTATCTTAGCATCTGCATCATCACTTATTGCTACGGCTTTTTCCTTTGCTCTAAGTACAATGTCTTTTGCCTCTTGAACACTATTTCTGACTTTTGCCTCCTGCTCCTTTTCCAAAGCAACAATTTCTTGCAATAAATCTTCTATCATACATTATTCCTCTCTGTTTTCAATTTCAGTTAACATATCTACTCTTTTTATATGTCTTCCACCCTCAAACTGAGTGTCTAGCCAATTTTCCAATATCTGAACTGCTTTTTCTGGTGTTACAACTCTTCCGCCCATTGCTAAAACATTTGAGTTATTATGCATAGCAGTCATTTTAGCAGTATACTCGTCATGACACAATGCACATCGTATACCTTTTACTTTGTTAGCAGCAATGCTTATGCCAATTCCAGTGCCGCACATTACAACACCTTTTTCGCACTCACCTTTTGCAACTAATCGCGCTACTTTTTCACCAAATACAGGGTAATCAACACTATCAGTGGAGTTTGTGCCACAATCTATAACCTCAATACCACGTTTTTTCAAACAACCAATAACCGCATCTTTAAGTACATATCCACCATGGTCACAACCAATAGCAATTTTCATATTACACCACCTAAAATTATTTAATTCCAATTTTTACTATTTTTCATTATACTACATTTACTTGTTTTTATCAATACTAAATTAAAAGATTTTACATTTATTAATAAAATCAATAGTTATATTAGACAAGTTAAGTCTATAATGTTTACTTTTTTGTCAAATAATCTACTATAATTGGAATACCTTTTTCTATTTGTTCTCTGCATTTTTCATATTCGTATATGCTAAGTCCATAAGGGTCTACTACATTTCCTAAGCCAGTAATTTCATCAAAAGTCTTAACATTTTCACCTGCATTAAAATGATAAATTAAAGCATCTTTATGACTTTGTGTCATAGTAACTACCAAATCTGCGTCAAACAAATCTTTTAATGTAAAACTAGAAGAAACATGTTCTTTTGCATCTATCCCAACATTAGATAGTGCTATTAAAGAGTTTTCTGAAATAGGTTTGCCATTAGAGCAAGCAAGCCCTCTTGATTCCGCATATATTTTTAAATTTTTCTTTTTGCAGTAATCTTTCATCAGATACTCTGCCATAGGTGACCTACAAGTATTACCTGTGCAAACAAAAACAACTTTCATACCATTTTACCTCCACTAGCCTTAAGTACTCTGTTCATAACAGATTTACAAAGTCCGTTTTCTCCCAAATCAATACAAATAATGTAATCGCAAACTTTTTCGGAATTTCTCATCGCACTATAAATGTTGCGGCATACTTCGCTATCAGTAAATCCTAAATTTACATATTGTCTATCACCCATACTGGATACAACTTGTCCTCTTATAAGTGCCAATGGTTTTAAGCCATTTTTATATTGTTTATCATATTCAACAATTAAACTATTCATATCTTTTGCCACAACCATTGGTACAGTTGGAGCATAATGTTTATACTTCATTCCAGGAGCAGGTGCCGAACTTATAACCTCACCTTTATGAGTGCGTACACTACCTATTACCTCAGCAAGCATTTCTGCAGTAATAGCACCTGGTCTTAATATTGTAGGAATACCCCTTGTCAAATCCAAAACTGTTGATTCTATCCCAACTTCAGAGTCACCGCCATCAATTATCAATGGTATTCTGCCTTTCATATCCTCATAAACATGTTTTGCTGTAGTAGGACTTACTCTTGTGCTTGCATTTGCAGATGGCGCAGCAATAGGAGTACCACAACTTTCTATAAACTTGCGTGCAATTTCGCATTTGGGCATTCTTATCCCCACAGTTTTAAGCCCTGCTGTAACACTATTAGGTACAATTTCACTTTTAGGAAACAACAAAGTTATAGGACCTGGCATAAACTTTTCTACAACTTTTTTGTTTCTTTCACTAAATTCAGAGACTAACGGGTAAATGTCTTCAATTTTAGCAATATGCACTATCAAAGGATTATCTGCAGGTCTGCCTTTTGCCTCATAAATTTTTGCTACACAAGATGAGTCAAGTGCATTACCACCTAATCCGTAAACAGTCTCTGTAGGAAAAGCCACAATTTCTCCTGCCCTAATCAATTCTGCACCTAATTTTATCGCTTGTTCTCCACTCTCTATCAATGTTTCCATACTTTCTCCTAAATACTTTTACCTAATCTTCTTTGCTAATTTATAAACCTCAATTATCGTAATAATGTATAAATATATCCTATATTAATTCTTGATATTTAGTTTTTCATTTTTATAATGATATTTAATTTATTAAAAACTAACTTTTTATACCTAAACAATAGTAGCAATAACAAAACCAATTAAAAGTCCTAACAATGTAATATTACCACAATTTTTATTTTCGTTATTTGCTATTAAATCCCCAAAAACAATTTGCAACATAGCACCACTAGATATTGCAAGCATAAAAGCAATAAATTGTTCTGATATACCACCTACTAATATGCCTATACCCCAACCAACAACAGTGCAAGCACCAGTAATTATTGCAAAAAGCAAAATCTTGTGCCATTTTATGCCTATCTTTGCTGGAGGAATACTCATTGCAATTCCTTCTGGGATATTATGCAAAGCAATTAATATTGCAGTTGATATTAAAATTTCCTGTCCATCCAATGCTCCCAAAGCAATACCTTCGGGGATATTATGCAAAGCAACCGCAAAAGCCGTAGTTAGATTTTTTACAAGTCTTTTTTTATCATCAAGTTGCGGACTTGATTTATTTTGCAAACTCTCACTCTTAATATCTTTTTTTATTATATCATAATTTGGTAATTTTGTATACATTTCTCTTGCACTAAATTGACTAATTAGTAAAATAATGACTATGCCCGCAAGAAGACCAAAAAATATTGTCACAAAATCTGCTTTTTGGCTTGCGTTTGGCATTAAATCAAAGAAAACAACTGCAAGCATAAATCCACTTGCTAAACTTTCAGCATATTTTACAAATTTTTCTTCTTTCTTTTGTATAAAAATTGCCAATAATGCTCCGAAAATCAACCCTAAAAAGGCAAATACTATTGCCAAAATACTATTATTATTCATACAATAAATTATGCCGCAATTTAGCAATATTTAACAAAATGTTACAAAAATTTTATTAAATTTTACTAAAATTATTTACTTTTATATATTTATGTGCTATATTTATAGTAATAACAATTTTTGGAGGCAATTCATGCAGGAATTATGGAATAAAATACTTAATTTTATGACCGACGAAGCATTCAAAATTTCTAATTTTTCTGTGCTTTGGTGGTATGTTATCGCTGCCGCTGCTGCAGTTGTAATTATATTATTGATAGTGACTATCGCTGTTGCTGTATCAAAGAGAAAGAAAAAGAAAAAAGCAAAATTAGCACAAAATGAAGCAAATCAAGTAGCAGAAAACAACTCTACTTCTAATAATAATGTAACTTCTGAAGAACAAGCATTTAAAACTATTGCTCCAGACTGGCAACCAGTTGCACAAGCAGGTGACAAACCTGAAAAACAGACTTCAAATGTTGAAAATACTGAAGAAGTTTCTAATGTCAGCGAGCCAATTGTTGAAGAGCAAGTTAAACCTGAGCCAGTAGTTGAGCCTGTTAAAAAAGTAGAACCTGAGGTTGTACCTACTCCTATTAAGGAAGTTAAACCAGAAAATATACCAGCACCTATCAAAGAGGTTAAGCCAGAAAGTGTGCCTGCTCCTATAAAGAAAGTTAATATGGAATCAGTTCCAGCACCTATTAAACAAGTAAAAACTGAGCCAGTACCTGCTCCTACTAAACAAGAAGCACCTGTAACACCAGAAGTAATAGAGGAAAAACCAGTTGAACTTGAGCCAATTGCTAATCAAGAAATTGAAGAAACAGTTGTGGAACAAGTGGTAGAAGAAAAGGTTGCAGAACCAATTTATGAAGAGGTTATTCAAGAACCAGTTAAGGAAGAAATCATTGAAGAAAAACCTGTTCAAGTTGAAGAGGAAGCAAAACAAGAAGCAGTTGCTACTACTGCTCCAAGAGCATTACCTAAGAAGACTAATAAAACTACTAAAAAGACTGCTGCTCAAATTGCTAATGATATTGAGGAAAAAACTGGTACAAATCCAAGAAAAAAAGCCGCTTCTGATAAACCTGCAGTAATTGGTAAAGATAAATTACCTAAGAAAACTACTAAGGCTAAAAAAGAAGAGCCAGTTGATACAAAAGCACCAGCAAAAGCATCTAGTAATGTTGATACAGAAGATTTACCATTAATCACTACTGACCCTAATGTAGAGTCTTTCGGTAAGTTTGTTATTATCAAAAATGACGATAATTCTACAAGACCTTACCACTTTAGATTACTTGCAAATAACGGACAAATTTTGTTTGAGAGTGAATCATACAAAACTAAGCCAAAGTCAAATTCTATCATAGCATTCAAAAAAGTATGTATACTTGAAAACTTTGAGATAGACGTAGACAAAGCAAATAACTGGAGATATAAACTTTACAACAACGCACATACAGTTATTGGTGTAGGCGAATCTTATTCAACAAAACAAGGTTGCGAAAACTCAGTACAGTCAGTAATTAAATTCGCAGAAAGTGCCCGCTACCTAGAAGACCAAAGTGAATAATATTTAATAGTTAATTAATAATATATTATAATAATTAAATACATAATAAAATTAAATAAACGATATAAAACAAAATAAAAGTCGGTATCCCCGACTTTTATTTGTTTTTACTCTATCAATAATAATTAATATTAAAATAATATTTAATAAGTTCAAATTTTATTTAAATCGTCATAATATATGGTAGTATCCCAACCACCAACAACTTCATCTTCGTGTTTGTTTATTCCTGTATATGAAAGACTACTATCTTCATATCTTCTAAATTGGAAAACCGCATCATTCATCACATTTGCATTAAACAACCCTAGCGAAGTTAAAAGTTCAAAATCACTTACTTCTAAACCAGTTACTCTTTTAAATAGTCCTGGTTCAAGTTGAGTTATTACATCTCTTAAAACTTGTTCTCTAAAATCAGTTAGATACATAAATATTGGAATACGCGTTGCAAACTTAATTAGTTTTTCTTGAATTTGTTTTCTTTTTGATTTATACTCCTTTTCTTCTGCAGAGATTTCCTTCTTTTCTTTATCTGTTAAATCTCTATCCCCATCAACAGCATCCTTCTTCATTTTTTTAACCGCATTAGATTTGTTTATAATTATCTCAATGTCATTTTGCATGTTAAGATTTCTAAAACCTTCAATACTCATCAATGCTTCCATTGCTTTTGGATTATTAAGTAATCTTTCTAATGTAGCATTTTCCACATTTACAAGGCATGCACTCTCCCACCGTCTAGCAAGCAAAGTAGCCGTAGTACCACTTGTTGCAATATCTAATAATTCACCAGGACTAATGTTTTTCATAGTCATTCCATCATAAGATAGTACAGGCAAGAATTGCATAAAATCTGCAACTTTCTTTTCGGGGTTAACTTCACTTATATCTAGTCTACAAGAATATTCTTGAATTTGTCTTAAGGCTCTGTCGGGTGCAAAATCAAATATATAACATTCCTTTTTGATGATTTCATCTTCATTTGGATTTAACCCTGTAGGATTTTTTAATGTCCAAGGCGACTGTACACGAAAAGCAGATTGAAAATAAGTTTCAGGGCTGGACAAATTTCTAAGCATAAAAATACCGGTCCAAGGTCTAATGGTTACACCTGTAGTAAGTTTACCACAAGACAAAGTAATAGTTTTAGTTTTTATTGGCTCACTTGTCATTGCTCTTTTGACAGGCTCAAGAGCCGCAAGTCCAACTCCTGCACGAGCACCTGCCGAAACAACTATATTATACTGATGATAAAATGTGTTTTGTCTTTCTTTAAGAAGATTATTCATAGCATAACAACTTGCAACATTAGGCAGTAACCAAAAAGTATGTTGCAAAACTTCTTGCAGGTTCGCCTTATTTGTTGTAAACGGCAAAAATGCTTTTTCTGCACCTTGTTTTAAATTGTCAACAGTTGTTTCAGAAAAACTGCCACGAATAAGGTCAAGCCATTTTTGCACCTCTTCTTTGTAAACAAATTCTGCCTTCTCATATTCCCCTTTTGCGGAAAAGAAAGTATTCAAATCAAACTTATCATACTCTCCTTGTAATGCTATCTCTCTTATACTATCGGGTAACTGATATGTCATAAGCACCATTCTTGGCAAACTAGCATACGGATTATTTTCACCAGTCCAAGATTCCTTTGCTTTTTGCTCATCACTATACGTCCAGTTAAATATCTGTTCTTCCATAAATTCACCATTTGCAATAGCCCTAAATGGTGTGCCAGACAAATACAAATAGTATTGCGTAGTAATAGGCATAATTTGTTCGACATCGCTTTCTGTTTGATTATCCGTGAAAATTTTGTTAGACACATCTTTGTCATAGTCATCTTTTTCAAACAATTCCTTTGAACTATCTCGCCATGCTCCAAAGTGATATTCGTCAAAAACAACTAAGTCCCAATTTGTTACATGTACCCATTCATTTTTAGGTTTTATCATATTATCTTTAAGCCCAAGATAATCTTGAAAAGAGCCAAAGCATACAATAGGCTTATCCTTATCACAGTTTTCACCTTTAAGTGTAGTGTGACGTGATACAAATTGCCATCCCTCAAAATCAATATGCTGATTCAAATCTTCTTCCCAAGAACTCTCAACTGCAGGTTTAAATGTCAAAATTAAAATCTTTTTTAACCCCATTTGTTTTGCAAGTTGATAAGTTGTAAAAGTCTTGCCAAATCGCATTTTAGCATTCCACAAAAAATGTGGAATAATATTTGGATTATCCTTTTTTATGTCGTTAAAATATGTAATTGTTTTATCAATAGCATTTTTTTGCTCTGGGCGAAGTTTAAAGTTTTGTGTACGTTGCTCTACATTTTCTATTTTGTTTCTAAGTGTAAAAACAGCAGACTCTACATCTTTTACTGAGCATTTAAACCATTCCGTCGCTTTGCCGTTATTATCATATAAATTTTCAAAACCTAATTTATTAAGCAACTTATGTACATCATGGTCAGTAAAGTAAGAGCCATCTTCACGCATACAACTATCAGCAAAAACAATTTTATATGGCAACTCACCTGGTCTTAAAACAGGATATTGACTTGCAACACGGTCTTCCACATTAATAGCAGTATAGCCTATCTTTAGCATACCCTTATAAATAGGGTTGTTATCCTCATACGCATATATTTGCGGTTTTATTTGCCTCGGAAAAAATTCTTTAGTCATTTGCTTTTTCTCCTAAAATATTATGCCTAATATTATTCCTACTATTGCTACCATAGTAGTTACACTATAAGTCCACCAAAATCGCCTTCTTTCCTTTTTTGCATTTATCTTTAACTCAAGAATTTCAGCATCCTTTTTATCATTGAGTTCTTTAAGTTTTATTAGTTCTTCTTGTTGATTTTGTTCTATTTGAAACAATATATTATCTTCAAAATCAAACTCTATATCATTAATATTCGTACTTAAATCTGGAAATTTTGGTTCAATGTTTATATCTAAAGGTCTTTGTATATTGCTTAAATCTGGAAGTTTTATCTCTGGTAATTTAGGTAAGATATATTTTTTACTATCTAGTATTTTTTTAAATTTATCATCTATCTCTTCCATTTATTCTCCTATTTCTGGTCTTATCATACTTTCTATAAAATCAATTTCTTGTTGAGTTAAATTGTATTTTTTATACAATTCTTTATCTGTCCAAGACTTTGAAAAGTCTTGTATTGGAATTAAACTATAAACTTTTGCAGTCGCATCTTGTGTTAATTTTTTTAACCCCATTAAAAAATGAAAAAATTTAGTATTGATATAACTCATAGCATTTCTACATTTTAACTCATTTTGAAATGGTCCTACCATTATGTAGGTTTCGGTGCAAACTGATTTCGGACAAGCAAAAATTGGTTTTATAAAATCGTCAGATATATTTCCGCTACCAATTGCTTTAGGAATAAACAATTTATACTTATCCACATAAATCTCATTTTTAGGAATAATATAGTTTTTATCTAAATATCCTATTGATTTATTTGCAAAAATTTTAATATAACTACTATCACCAATTGTATTAAAATCATTGAAATTTGTCGGAAAACCAAAGGGTTTCCTTGAACTAACTATGTCTGCAAATGATTTTTCTTTAAAACTTGTTACCTTATGCAAAATATTTATAGCCTCATTGTAACGAATAAATGTATCACTATTATTCTCTAATAATTGTCTCTTAGAATGTGATATCTCATTATCTTTATGAGTGTACACATCACATAATCCTTTATTATCCCTATCCCAAAGAAAATAGCAAACTCCGCCTTTTATTTCAACCCCACTAAAGCAATCAGCAGAAGCAATAAAATCGTGAATAACTCTTAATCTATTATCATGTAACATTTCATCTCGAAAATCATTAAGTCCTTTTCCACCTGCGAACCAACGAGAAGGAATAATCATACTTAAATACCTAGGATTTAGTTTTTTTGCTTGCGTTACAAATTTATCGTAAAGTGGCATTGCACTTGCTTGTGCGCCACCATCATTTAATTGATATGGAGGATTACCTATAATAACATCAAATTTCATATTAAACAACTCCTCTGGATTTTCTGTGTGTATAAATTGGTAAGCATGGTTTTCCAAACTATAGTCACGAGTATAAATATCTATATTGTCGCCAACACCGCAATACTTACATCTGTGATT
>CAJTNW010000017.1:0-1387 GCA_910577795.1 uncultured Christensenella sp. | reverse complement strand
AAAGTATGTTTTATATTATTAAATTTAATATTACCTATTTCATCATTAAAACAATTTACAATGCTATATATTCCATTTGCAGTCTTACTGCAATAAACACTTCTACGAGAAAGCAAACTTGTAAGCCTTGTTAAAGCAATACCATAAATTTGTTTTGTAAAAATATGATTAATTCTTTCTTGCAAATTAGGGATTTTTGGTTCCAACCCCACCAATAATCTTTTTGCAATTTCTCTCAAAAACACACCCGACTTTGTACAAGGGTCTAAAAAGGTTGTATTTGGGTCTTTAAACAATTCTTGTGGCAACATATCAAGCATTTCATTTACTATTTTCGGACTTGTAAAAACTTCGTCAGAAGACAAATTTGCCAAGCAATTTAACACGTCAGGATTATGGTTATTTCTTATCATTATACACACTCCTTTAGTTTTAAGTAATGTGTAAGTGGATAAGTTTTTATAGGTTTCTCAATAAAATCCCCAAACAAAGTATTCTTATCGTTTTGTGTTACTAATTGCTCATAACTAAAATCTCGTCTTTGTACAAAACTACCTTTAACAAAAGCCCATTCAACAAATATAATAGGAATATTACAATTTGTTTTCATTGAAAGAGCATCCCCACACAAAATATTTTTAGACAATATAAAATCAATTATGTCTAAGTAATTATTATTAACTTTGGTTTTAAAAAGTGCTTTATATTCTTGCTTAAAATAATCAAAAAGTCTTTTCCTACACTCCACAACATTATCTTGCATAATATCAATACCATATATTGACATAACAGCAATAAGTGCATTCTTTTCATATTCCCATTGACTTTTTTTATATCGGCTCTTTACAACCTCAAGTTTTCTACTTATAATTTCGATTAAAAAGTTTCCAGTTCCACAAGCCGGCTCTAAAAATTTACTATCTATACGTTCAGTTTCTTGCTTTACTAAATCAAGCATAGCATTTACTTCTCGCTCATTAGTAAACACTTCTCCTTTCTCACGAACTCGTGTTTTTGATTTTATTTGTTCTCTTTTGTGCATAAAAATTGGTCTCCTACAAAGACCACTTGATTAAAAAATAAACCGCTATTTTACATATAACATGAACTATTATTTTATAATTATATCATTTTTATAACTTTTTTAAAAAATATCTTTATTTTTTATTTTAAATATGCTATAATTAACAAAGAAAATAACTAATAAAGACCATGTTATATGTAAATACACGGTCTTTTTTTCATGCTGAAATATCGTAATAAAACAACTTGGAGGAATATTTATGAAATATAATGAATGGTTAGATTTATGGTTAAACAAATATGTTAAAATTAGTATTAAATACAAAACTTATGATTATTATAAAAGAATTATAAATACGCACAT
>CAJTNW010000016.1:21804-35395 GCA_910577795.1 uncultured Christensenella sp. | reverse complement strand
GTGAGACAAGTGGGTTAGGTGCTGCTATGATTGCTTTTGTTACAAAAGGCGAGTTTAAAGATTTTGAAGACTGTAATAAAGCAATGGTACATTTTAAAGATGAGTTTAAGCCTAATATGCAAAATCATAAAATTTATAAAAATTTATTTAACAAAGTTTATAAGGATATTTATCCACAATTGCAGCCACTATATTTAAAATTATATGAAATTGTAAACGAGGAAACTAATGAAATATAAAGAGTATAAGCCTAGTTGGAATGTTGGAACAGATAGTGAAGATAGTTACCGCACTATGTTTAGGTGGGGTAACCCTAACTATGCAGAAGAGCCAACTGAGGAGTTTTATAATTTTGTAAAGGATAAATTATCTTTATCTGACGAAGACTTTATGATACCGTCAAATAGAGGTGATAAGCCTATTGATGTTGATATTCCTATAAAAATGTCTAAAACACATATTAAGGAATTTGAAGATATAGTTGGAAAAATAAATGTTGCAACAGATACATTATCAAGAGTAAAAGCATGCTATTCTAAAGGTGTGTTAGATAGTATAAGACTTAGGGCAGAAATACTTGAAAATTTGCCTGATGCTGTAATATCTCCTAGTTCAGAAGAGCAACTTGTAATGATAGTTAAATATTGCTACAAAAATAATATACCTATTTACGTTATGGGTGGTGGCACTAATATTACAAGAAGCAATGAAAATGTACGTGGTGGTATAAAAATTAATTTAAAAAGAAACTTTAATAAAGTGTTGTCTTTTAGTGCAATAGACCAAACTGTTACTGTTATGGCAGGAATTACAGGACCTCAACTAGAAGAGATTTTGAATAATGCTAATGAGTATTTTACTAATGTAAACAACAGATATACTTTAGGACATATCCCTGAATCTTTTGAGTTTTCTACTGTTGGTGGTTGGGTTGCTAGTCGTAGTGTAGGACAAAATAGTATGAGATATGGTGGCATAGATGATATTTTGCTTTCTGCAAGATATATTACACCAAAAGGTATATTAGAAACTGATGTTTGTACAAGGGATAGTTGTTTGCCTGCAATAGATGAAATTATGCTTGGTAGTGAGGGTAAACTTGGCATTATGGTAAGTTGTACCTTAAAGGTAAGAAAATATACTTATGAAACTAAAAGAGCATTTTCGTATATATTTAAAAATTGGGAATCTGCTGTAACCTGCGCAAGAGAATTGGTTCAAAGAGAAATTTGTGAGCCAAGTTTTTTAAGGGTTTGTGATAAAGGCAGTACTGAAATTATCTCAAAAATGAGTAGCCTTGTATCAAAAGGTATTTTAGGTTTGCGTATTAGGGGCGAAAATGAAGAAAATAAGTGTCTTTTAATTGGATATACTGAAGGGGATAAATCATTTGCATCATATAATCGTAAGGCAATTGGTAGATTATGCACTCGTTTTGGAGGTGTTTCTGCTACATCATATCTTAACAGAAAATGGGACAAAACTAGGTTTAATGATGCTTATATAAGAGATATTTTGCAAGATTATTCTATTGTTGTAGATAAATTTATCTGTCCAGTTAAATGGTCTGAATTGCAAGAAGTTTATTCAATTGCTGTTGAATATTTTAACGAAAATGGAATAATGAATATGGTTTACTTGCAAGATATAAGTACTTATGGGGCACAAGTTGTAATATCCTATGCTAGAAAATATTCAGATATAAAAGAATATATAGATTTTCATAATGATACATTGGATATGCTTATAATGGCTGGAGTAAAATGTCCACATTCTTATTCTTTAGGCAGAACAACTGATAGAACAATTTACAATTTGGACGAAGTATATATGCTTATTATGAAAACTATTAAAAAACAATTGGATTCAAAAAACATTTTAAATCCATAAATATATTAATAATTTTTGTTGCTCGTTTTTAATAAATAAATTAAAATATCTGCTAATAAAAAGCAGATATTTTTTTATTTTTATTGAAATTTGAATTTTTTTGAAAAATATTTGTCATAAAAAACTTTTAATTTTTGCAAACAGATGTATTATGTAATTAAAGTTAAGATAAAATTTCAATTTTAGGCTTAATAATAAATTGATTTAAATTTTTCTTGACATAAAATAATGCTAAAAATATAATAATTGAATATTATTGAAATAACAATGGAGGCGAAAATGGAAAACTTCTTATGGCAAAAAACTTTATTGGATTTGTATCATACTTTTGATAGAATTGTGATTATAATGGACAATAAATTTAATCGACTTGTTACAAATTCACTGTATAACAATAATAATACCTTGTTATATGGGGAAATGTTGAATTTTATGGCAAGGAAAAACAACTGCATAACTGCAAAATTAATTGTTGATGAGGCTTTAAAAATTTTGATTAATAGTAACAATAATATCTTGAATCTTTATTATAAGGAAAAATTAACTTTTAGAGATATTGCTCAAAAAGAGGGAGTAAATATTAGGCAGATTTTTAGAAATTATGATAAAGAAATAGCAAAATTTTCTTATTTATTATCAAAAAAAGGATATGATAGTAAAATTATCAAACAAGAGTTTGAAGGGGATAATTTATTTATGTCAGCATACTACAAATTAAAAGCAAAGGCAGAAGGTAAAACTCGTCTTACATTTCATATACCAGATGTTTATGTTGACGAAAATAATAAAAATGCGGATACAGATACAAGGTTTATTAAAGATAATTATGCTGGAATTAATGTATATGTTGATTAAAATTTAATATAAATAAAAATAACACTCTTTTAAGGGTGTTATTTTATTACCAATAGATTTTGTACATTAAATAAATATTAAAAATCATAAAAGTCATCGTGTATAGGTTTGTTTTTTTTGCTTGTAGGTTTAAATAATAAAAATATCACTATTACTACAACTACGCACAATGTTATTATTAGAATTACTCTTGTAATGGTTGCTTTATTGTTAGCAGTTGTTGGTGAGGTAGGATTATCAGGCGTTAGTCCCGGATTTGTTGTGTCTAAATCTGGGTTTATCGGATTAGGGTGAGGTGTGTAAATTATTGTTGGGGAACAATATTTTTTTTGCACAAATCCAACAGTTGAGTCAGAAAGTTTGACAAGCATATATTTTCCATTTTCAGAGTATGCAATAAAATCTAATTTAGTATTGTTTGGTAAAATACGACAATTAGTTTGGTTATCAATAATATTAGAAAACATTAATACTTCATCTTCACTAGAATTTGCTGTCAGTTTGCTTGAACTAACAAAAAATGGATTAGATATATTATTAATAGATTTTTTGCTTAAAGCAGTTGTTGGTACTAATCCTGTTATGCCATTGTATGAAACATATCTGTAAGATACTTCATTAATTACAACATCGGGATTACCAGTTGCCTCAACATAATATGTAGCATTTAATTGTATATTTCCTTTTATATTTTGACCTTCTGGTATTAAAAAAGTGTTTTGTTTAATAAGATAATAACTTTTTATTTCGCCTTCTGCTGCAACTATTTGTATTGTGGCAGAAAAAAAGCATACAAAACATATTGCAAATATTAAAAATAAACTTGATAGTTTTGATATAAAAGTAAATTTTTTCATTTTGTACTCCTATTTGTTGAGTTAGAGATATTTTAACAGGAAAATTCATAAAAAACTTTCTATATTTGCAAATAATTGTCATAAAAAACTTGATTTACACAAAAATGGCTTAAAAATAGTTATAGGAGGCATATTGATGCAAGAAAATGTTGAGAGTCTTGTAAAAAGAATTTTGACTATAGAAAAAGAAGAGATTAGACGAAAAAATAAAAATTGTTTGCAATTTTATAATACTGGAGAAAAGGTTCATAAAAAACAAATTCAATTTCATAAATGTTTAAAACGAAACCGTTGGGTGTTTGGTGGTAATAGAAGTGGAAAAACAGAATGTGGTGCGGTAGAGACAATTTGGTGGGCAAGAGGGATTCACCCTTATAGAGAGAATAGACCTAATACCATTGGTTGGGTTGTATCCTTATCATACGAAGTGCAAAGAGATGTTGCACAAGCAAAAATATTACATTATCTTAATCCTGACTGGATAGAGGATATTGTAATGTTATCTGGGCGAAAAGGTGCTCCGGAGTATGGAATTATTGACCATATAGTAATTAAAAATGTGTTTGGCGGTTTATCTAAAATAGGTTTTAAGAGTTGCGACCAAGGAAGAGAAAAATTTCAGGGTACGTCACTTGATTATGTATGGTTTGATGAAGAACCGCCTTATGAGATTTATGAAGAATGTGTTATGCGAGTGCTAGATAGATGTGGTGAAGTTTGGGGGACTATGACACCTCTTAAAGGACTAACATGGGTGTATGAAGAGATATATATTAACAAATCCAATAACCCTGAAGTATGGCACATACATATTGAATGGGCAGACAACCCATTTTTAAATAAAAAAGAAGTGGAACTTTTGACAAAAACTTTAAGCAGTGAATCAGTTGAAAGCAGACGTTTTGGTAATTTTTCTGCAGATAGCGGGTTAGTTTATCCGGAATTTGATAGTAGTGTTCATATAGTTGAGCCTTTTAGTGTGCCGTTGGAATGGCAGGATAATATTGCAATTGACCCTGGACTTAATAATCCGCTTGCTTGTTTGTTTTTTGCTGTGGACTATGACGGAAATATTTATGTTGTAGGAGAACACTATGAGGCAGGTAGAGATATTGATTATCATACCGAAAAAATATTTGATTTAGCGGATAAACTTAACTGGCATAGAGATAGTAAGGGTCGTCTTTCCGCTTTAATTGATAGTGCTAGTAAACAACATACTCTTGCTTATAGCAAAAGTGTGGCAGAATTATTTTATGAAAAAGGAATTATTGTAAATACAAATGTTAACAAAGATATGTTTAGTGGAATTGCAAGGGTTAAAGAATATTTAAAAGCAAGACCACAAAAGATTTTTATATTTAAAAATTGCGTTAATTTGATAAGAGAAATAAAATCTTATTGGTGGTCTAATGGTGATAATCCCAAAAAAGTAGATGACCACACATTAGATGCACTAAGGTATTATATTATGACAAAACCATCTTTAAATGAGGCAAAACTTAAAGAGTTAAGCGAAATTGAAAAAGATAAATCAAAACTTATGCGAAGGCTAAGAAGACTTTGATAAAAGTAGTGATTGATAAATTATTGGGGAATTTATAATGAGAAAAAAAAGTAAAAGAGATATTATGCTTGAAACATTGTATAAAAAGGGGATAGGCTATCAGACGGAAGAGATAGTAGAAGAATATGCAAGTGAAGATAAAGGTGGAGAGTTATTAAAACGAAAGGTTACTTTAAAAAATGTGCCACCAGATGTTGTAGCATTAAAAGCATATCTTGATATGTCTAAGCAAATGGATGAATTTGACAATTTAAGTGACAGCGAACTAAAGGCTGAAAAAATTAGGTTGCTAAAATTATTAAAAAGTATGGAGGATAAAAATGAAACTGACAAATCTAAAAGTAAAGGTAAGATGTGATTTTGGACTTTGCAAAAATCAAGCAAAGTATGAAATCTTTGAGGACGGAGTGCTTGCTCGTAGAAAAATTTATTTGTGTGAAGAGTGTGCAAAACAATTGTTTGATTTACTATCTAAAGAGTTTGTGCCTAAAAGTCCTATTAATGTAATAAATAGGTCAGTAAAAAGACAAGGAGAAAAATTGCAATGAAAGATTTGAATTTTGCTGAAGATATTGTAAAAGAGATTTTGCAAGATTTTGATAGAATAAGCGAAGAACGTAAATCTTTAGAGAGTGGCTGGCGGTTAAATATGAATTTTGTTCAAGGTAATCAATATTGTGAAATTACTCCCGTAGGTGACATAGAAGATTATGGTAAGCAATATTTTTGGCAAGAAAGAGAAGTTTTTAATCATATAGCACCAATTGTAGAGACTAGGCTTGCAAAATTGGGGAGAGTGCAGGCTAATGTTAGTGTGCGCCCATTTAGTCAGGACGAAAAAGATATTAATGTTGCAAAACTATCTACAAATGTTTTAAAAACTATTTCGGAAGAAAATAAACTTTCAGAGTTATTGGCACAAAGCAATATTTGGAGTGAAATTTGTGGAAGTGTATTTTTTAAAGTTGTTTGGAATGCTGACAAAGGCAGGGCAATTGGTGAGAGTAAAAATAAAAAATTAATAAAGGAAGGGGATATTGATATAATTTTATGTCCGCCTTATGAAATCTTTCCAGATAAAATTACAAACAACAGTATAGAAGACTGCAAGTATATTTATCATGCAAAAGTATATTCTATTGATGAAGTAAAAGAATTATGGAATGTACAGGTTGAGCCGCAAACATTGCAAGTGTTTAGTTTTGATAATATTAACAATGGTGGTGGACTAGGTTACTCTGCAAGTAACAGCAGATATGCAACTTCTAAAAAGGAAAACTCTTGTTTGGTAATTGAAAAATTTGAAAGGCCGTCTAAAGATTATCCTAATGGTAGACATATTATTATTGCGGGAGAAAAATTGATAATAGTAGAAGATTTGCCTTATCAAACCGAACAAGATGGTGGATATGGGTTGCCATTTGTACGAAAAACATCGCTAGATAATGTGACCTGCTTTTATGGCAATAGTATTGTGGAAAGAATTATCCCAATTCAAAGGGCATATAACGGGATTAAAAATAAAAAACACGAGTTTATGAACAGAATTGCTATGGGTGTGCTTGCGGTTGAAGATGGTTCGGTTGATACAGATAATCTTGAAGAAGAGGGGCTATCTCCAGGCAAGGTACTTATTTATCGTGGTGGTTGTAACCCGCCAAAAATGTTAAATATGGGTAGTGTGCCAAGCGAGTTTGACAATGAAGAGGCAAGACTTGAAGATACTTTTGTAAATATTACTGGTGTTAGTGAATTTATGAGAAGTTCTAGTTTGCCAGCAAATGTTACATCAGGTGTTGCTATTAGTTTGTTGCAAGAGCAAGACGATACAAGAATTTCTATGTCAGCAGAATCTATCAGAAATGCTGTAAAAAGAATAGGGCAACTTATTTTAAGATTATATAAACAATTTGCAATATCTAGAAGATTAAAGCGAATTGCAGGTGATAATGGCGAAGTGCAATTGCTATATTTTCAAGGCTCTGACCTTGCTGCAGATGATTTGGTTTTTGATACGGATAATGAACTTAACGAAACACCAGCAAATAGAAGAAATATGGTTTTGGAATTAGTTAAAATGGGAATGTTTAGAGACTCTAACGGTGGTATGAGTGAGAGAAACAGACTAAAACTTTTGGAAATGTTAGGCTTTGGTAACTGGGAATCCGTTCAGGATATAAACGAATGTCATAGGGTAAAAGCACAAAAGGAAAATATTACTCTTGCTACAAAAGAAGTTTCACCTATGGAATATGATAATCATGAGTTGCATATTGATGAACATATTAAATCAATTATTAATGAAGAAAATCAAAGTATAGTAACTAGAATGGACAAGCATATCAAAGAACATCAAATGCTAAAGATAATGTCTAATCAAACAAACATGTTAATGGAGGATAATAATGCAGGAGAATAATACTATAGAACAAATAGCAGTTGAATCACCAGATATTGCTGAAAAGACTCAAGTAGAGCAACCTTTGCAGCAAGACGCAAAATCTGACAATGAAGTAAATGCTATCTCTTATGGAAAATTCAAGTCAGCAGAAAGTCTATTTGAGGGGTATCAACAATTGGAAAAAGAATTTACAAAAAAGTGTCAAGTATTAAAGGAACTTGAAAGTCGTGCTGGAGATAGTAAGCAAATTCTTGAAAAAATGTTGCAAGTAAACCCTGAATTAGAAAAATATGCAGACACTCTTAATAATGCTAAAGGGGCAGAGGAGTTAGGTGTTATGCTAGCACAAATGCTTGTAGGCAAAATTAATGAGCCTTGCAATATGATAAATGACGAGGACTTTTTGAATAAATATATCTACTCTAACGAAAATATTATAAATAAAATAATTGTAGATTATATGGATAGCCTTGTCAATTTAAAAATTCCGCAAACAATTTTAAGAGGCGGAAATTCGTATGTGTCGCCAACATACAGACCACGCAACTTAGATGAGGCAGGAAAAATGGCGAAAAAATTTATAGAAACACGGAGATTTTAAAATGGTAAATTTGGAAACAGCAGATAAAGCACTAAAAAGTGTTTATTTAGGAGTTGTAACAGAGCAATTGAATGCTCAAGTTAATCCTTTGCTTACTAAAATTGAGCAAACTTCAAGCGATGTTTGGGGAAAGGATATTATTAAACTAGTATCTTATGGCTTAAATGGTGGTGTTGGTGCTGGTGATGAAGTGGGTAGTCTACCTATGGCTGCAGGTAATAACTATGCACAATATAAGTTAGAATTAAAAAACTTGTATGGTAGTATTGAAATTTCAGACAAGGCAATTAGGGCATCTCAAAGCAATGTTGGTGCGTTTGTTAATCTTTTAAATGCAGAGATGGAAGGTTTGCTAAAAGCATCAAAATATAATTTGGGTAGAATGCTTTATGGTGATGGAGATGGTAAATTGGCTACAGTTGCTAAAGCATCAACTAGTGCAACTTCAACTATCAGTTTGTCAAGTGTTAAAAAAGTTGCACTTGGAATGGTTATTGATATTATTGATAATGCTGGTAGCAAAAAATTAGCACAATCAAGAATTATTGATATAGATAGAATTGCAAAAACTATTAAAATTGATAAACAAGTTGCTACTCTTGCTACTACTGATTACATAACTATTCAAAATTCAAAAGGTTACGAACTTACTGGTTTAGGGGCGATTTTTGGCACAAAAGACATTTATGGTTTGAAAAGAAGTGAAAATAGTTGGCTAAATCCATTTACAAAAAATGTAGGTGGAACACTAGATATGGGAACTATTCAAGAAGCAATTGACTATATTGATGAAACTACTGGTTCTGCAGTAAACTTTATTACTTGTGCGTATGATGTTAAAAAAGAGTATATTAAAAATTTGTCTGCAAACAGAATTAATATAGATTACATGACTTTAGATGGTGGTTTTAAAGCACTATCTTATAGTGGTATTCCATTGGTTAGTGATAAATTTATTGAAGATGGCGAAATGTATTTACTAAATACTGATGACTTTAAAATGCATCAACTTTGTGACTGGAGATGGTTAGAAGGTGATAATGGCAATGTTATTAAACAAAAGTTAGGTAGCCCAACTTATACTGCAACTTTAGTAAAGTATGCTGATATTGTTTGTGATAGACCTTGTGGTCAAGCAAAATTAACAGGTATTGTTTGTGAGTAATTTATGAAAGTGTTGAGATTGATTAGTGGTAATTGTTTTGATATTCCTGAAAGGGTAATGGAATTGGATAAAGATTATAGATTATATTATAATGTTAAAAGCAAAGCAATAGAATTGCATAATTTAAAATCACACCCAACTTTTCAGTTAGTTTTGCCGTATAGTCAATTGGATGCACGTGCAGTTGATTATATAAGGCGTACTAGAGTGGATAAAATTATAATAGAAATAAACAAAATAGATGAGTATAATCAAAATTTAGAGGAAAAACTAATCAGTCAAACTTTGAGTGAGATGCACGAAAAAACAAGAAGTGTAGTAAAATATATGAATAGGGGCGGAAGTAAAATTCCCTCCTATTCTGAATTGTGAGGGGATAGTATGAAAGTAGAAGATATTTTGACAGAAGTGTTAGTAAGGCTTGGCGATAGGGATAAGTATGATATTAAAAATTTGCCTCAAGATGATGAAGAAATTAATACAATTATAAAATGTATTAATATGGTAGTATCTGAAATTGCAAGTGATTACATACCTGTAGAATTTGAAGAAGAGGTAGAGGTTGATAATGGAATAATACCTTATGATAAACTATCAAAAAGACTTATTAATTTAAAAAATATCACAAAAAACTCTACAAAAATCGTGACTAAAATGTATCCGAACGAAATTTTGGTTAAAGCAGACGGATTAGTTAAGGTTTGTTATCTGTATATGCCGGAAGAGGTAAAACTTGGGGATAGTATAGAACTTTCTCCCAAAGTGACTACTATGCTTATTGTATATGGAGCACTTGGTGAATATTGCCTGCTTCAAGGCAGATATGAGGATGCTAACTTGTATGATAAAAGATATCGTGAGATGCTTAAAGTTGCATGTAGAGTTACAAAAGAGATTAAGTTAAAACATGGTTGGTGGAACTCGTGAAAAAAATATATTATAAAAGAATTTTACCCGCTAAAAAAGTTAAAGTCGCAACTTTTAAAGGTGTAAGCAAAGACTGGTATTCAAAAAATTTACCTATTGATTTTGCTATAAAACAGGAAAATTTAAAGACTGTAAATGGTGCATTATTATCTACTGTATCGCCAAAAAGCATAGACTTAATATTTGAGGATAATATTAAAAAAGTTATTCCATACAACGATAGTGGTTTAAAATTATTTGTTGAATGTGATAGTAACAATGTGGTTTTGGAAATGGGGAATAATCAAATATCTAAAAGTAAAGTAGAAAAATTTTGTGAGATTAAAAGTTATGCTGAGTATAAGTACGCAGATGAAAATTATATTATTTTGGCGACAGATGACGGCCTTAAAAAATTGAGTTATGGCATAATAGAAAATAGCGATGTTAATATTAATTTTTCCGTTATATGTAATCATTATTACAGAATATTTGGTGCAGAAAAAAATTCTACTAAATTATTGTTTAGTGATGATTTTGCACCATTTAATTGGACGCAAAGTATTGATGAGGGTGGTTATATAAATTTGCCATCTGAATTGGGTGCTATAACCGATATTTTGAGTTTTAATCAAAATTTAATTGTTTGTCAAGAGGACGGATTTACAAGAATAACAGCATTTTCTGAGCAGGACGATTTTGTAGTAAAGTCAATTGCATCACCAAATAATATCAAGACCGGCAGTGTAGTTAATTGTGGCGATTTTGTTATGTTTGCAACAAATAAAGGCTTGGGTATTTTTGATGGTTATAATTGCAAAACAATTTGTGAGGAACTTGCAGGACATTTAAAAGAATGTAATGTACAAGCCTTGTGTGCAAATGATTATTGTTATTTTTTGTGTAAAAACAAGTATAGTACAATTGAGGATAGTTTTATTATTGCTTATAATTTGTCATATAAGGATTATCATTTTATTACTTGTGATAATGTTAATTTTATCGCAAAAGTTAAATTTAATGGTAATGAAAAAGTTTTAGTTTGCTATAAAAATGAAATAAAAGTGTTGTCAGAAGATAGCAATAGTGAAAATAAAATATGGCAGTCTGGAAGTGTAGATTTTGGTAAACCTGCAGAATATAAACTATTAAAGCGAATTGTTTTTGGAGGGAAAACTGTTATAGATTTAAAAATAACTGCTGATGACAAAAATTATTTTTATAATATTGCGGGCAAGAGAGAAATTTTATTAAACCTTAAAGCAAAGCAATTTGAAATTGAAATAGCGCCAAAGGGAAGAAATATTAATGTGCCATCACCTGTAATTGAGTATGTTTGTTTGGAGGAAAATTAATGAATAAAGTAGGTTACTTGCTTGATGACTTAGATAGTAAAATTGACAGGGTTAGGCAAAAGATAAAAACTAGCAAAATTATTTGTCAAAACAATACAGACTGCAAGCCACAAATGGTATTTTCGCATAATGTTTATGGCTCAAATAAAGTGCTGGGTTATGATATAACTGTACTTGGCAATAAGCCAGTTAATATTGTGATTAAACTTGATGATGTGGTGGTAACCGCGGTATCTGGTGTTGTTGCAGTAGGAGAGATAATGCTAAAATCAAATAAACTTTATAGTTTTGCAGTTGAGTGTACTGGTGAGGAGATGCTTGCTGCTAAATTAAAACTAGAAAGTGTTGACCTTAGGGTAATATAGGAGTACATATGGGATTATTTAAAGAGATAGGTGACTGGTGGGATGACTTATTTAAGAAAAATGTAAGTAAGACTGACGAACAGGAATTGATAAAAAAACTGGCTAATATGGAGGCGGCAGAAAGAGAAAGACTTAATAAAATCGTAAAAGAATATGGCGAGTCTTTTAGACCTGAAGATATAACTTTTGAATATCTTGAAGAATATACACCTATTGATGAGGAAACTTTGAGGGCGGATAGTGAAAAAGAATATTCAGAAATTTATAATGCGGAAAAAGATAAAGTTAATTCTAATTATGAAAATAAAAAATATCAACTTGAAGAGACTGAAAAAGGTTATATTGCTGATGCAGAGGCTAAAAACAATAATTATAAAGAAAAATATAAGGATAAGACAGAAAGTTTTAAGTCTTCCGCAAGCAAAAATGGTATTGCAGATTCGTCTATAATGGGAGCCAAAACAAAAGACATAGATGACGAGAGAGATAGATTTATATCTGAAGTTATGGCAACTTTGCAAAACAAGTTGACTTCTACTGCAAATAAAAAGAATGATATTTTGCAGGATAAAAATGATAAAATTCAGTCATTAGACGATAACTTTAATAAAAATGTTGAAAATTTGTTTAACAAACTTTTGAAAGAAGAAAATGATAAAGTTAAAGAAGTTGAAAAAGCAAATAAAGAAACTGCTGCTAAAGAAAAGGCTTATAAGGAGTATCAGGAAAGAGTAGTACAAGACAAAGAAAACGAAATGAAGGCTTTGCATAAACAAATGAAAGAAGATGAAGACATCGGAAAATTTGAAAGTACCGAAAGAGCAGACGAGTATGAAGATAGGCTAAATTTTGCAAAAGAATTTTATAGTAGGTTTACTAAAAAGTCTGCCATCAATGCTATAGAAAACAATGAAAGTTTACGAAATTTCCTAGGCTCTAAATATTACATACTGCTTGAGGAAATTGCAAATGGATAATGAAATTTTATTAATGGTAGCAAAAAGCGGAGTATTTGCAGTATTGTTTGTTTTATTATTATTTTATGTGCTAAAAGATTCTAAATACCGTGAACAAAACTATCAAAAACTTGTTAATACTTTGACAAAAGAATTAGGTGCGGTAATGAAAATTGAAGAAGACGTGCAACAAATAAAAACAGCAGTGATAGTAGCACCGCTTTTTAATACAGAGGAAATTTATGAAGGGTAAATTTAAAAATTATGGTTTATGGATAAGTATAGCAAGTGCTATATTAATGTTATTGCAGGCAATGGGATTAAAGTTTGATTTGCCTTATGTAAACGAAATAATAACATCTGTTTTAGGTGTGCTTGTAACTTTGGGTATAATTAGTAATCCATCTGATGGGAGTGGTTATGCAGACAAAACAGCAGATATAATTGAAAAGGTTGAAGATGATAATATAAATGCAGATACCTAAAATAGTAAAAATTTAATAGTAATTGTAGTTGTAAACAGCCTTAGGATAAAAAATGTGCATATAACAACAATTTAAAAGGTTCACTTTTAATATAAGTGAGCCTTTTTTATTGTTTATATTTTAAAATGATTTATAGTAATTTTCTTTCTTAAAATAATATATTATATTATTATTTTAGCCAAAATAAT
>CAJTNW010000016.1:20269-21789 GCA_910577795.1 uncultured Christensenella sp. | reverse complement strand
AATAATTGTTGAAATTTGTAGATATGAAACAATAAGTTTAAAAAGTGTCAGAAAAAGTATACATTTTCTGACACTTTTAGTTTTAGCAAATTTTATAAACTAAGGTTATAAATAATTGGTAATTTTTACCAAATACATTATAGCATATTAAAATTTATATGTCAATATTCATGTCAGAAAATGTATAATTTTTCTGACAAATAAGCAGGTGATTTGTTGTAAACAAAGGTGTTTTTAATGGTTTATTTTTACAAAAAAACAAGTTGATATACTAAAAAATATTTAATTAGGAGGCATTATGAAAAAATCAAAGGTTTTTACATTATTATTAGCACTTATTTTAGTATGCTGTATGATAGGTTTGCTCACAGCATGCAATAAAGGTCAAAGTGGTAATAACTTGAATAATAATGAAAACACAACTTCACATACTCATAGTTGGGAGAGTAAATATTCTATTGATAGTCAAAATCACTGGTTTGGTTGTGATACATGCCAAAATAAAAACAAATTGGAAAATCATAGTTTTAAGAACTCTAAGTGTAAGTGCGGATATATTGAAGGAACTGATGGGTTGGAGTACAAATTGAATAGCAATGATTCTTATAGTTTGAGTGGCATTGGTAATGTAAAGGATAAGGACATTGTAATTTCAAATT
Organism: uncultured Christensenella sp.; assembly: GCA_910577795.1. Lineage (GTDB taxonomy): Bacteria > Bacillota > Clostridia > Christensenellales > UBA3700 > MGBC100798. The sequence continues at coordinate 21,130 of CAJTNW010000016.1, read as the reverse complement.
TTTATGTTGATAAACCTGTTACAAGCATAAGCAATAACGCATTTAAAAATTGTGATAGTATAAATAGTGTAAGAATACCAAATAGTATTGTAAAAATAGAAAAAGACACATTTACAGATAATAACATAAAGATTTATTGTGATGCTGAAAATGAACCAAGTGGTTGGGAAGAAAACTGGAATAATTCTGAGAGTATTGTTGTGTGGAATTACAATAATTCAGTAGTTGCTGATGATGAAGTAAATGTAATAGTAAACAAAATAAAATATAAAATCAATAATTATTCTGCAACAGTTGTAAAACAGACAAATTTAAGTGGTGATATAGTAATTGAAGAAAATGTCACTTATAATAATATTTCTTATCAAGTTGCAAAAATTGAGGCTGGAGCATTTGAGAGTTGCAGTGGCATAACTGGTATAACTATACCTAAAAGTGTAAAAGATTTTGGTGATAATATTTTTGATGGTTGTAATAGTTTGATTAGTGCTAATGTGCCAGCAATTGCAATAAGACATCTGCCAAAAGAGAATTTGGAAAATATTATAGTTAATAGTGGCGAGAGTATAAGCAATGACGATTTTAAAAATTGTACTAAATTAAAAAATATAACTATTGCAGATAGTATTAAAAGTATTAGTACAAATACATTTGCAGATTCTGCAGAAATTGTAAGTGCAACAATTCCTACCTTGGCAATTAAACATATTCCTAAAAATAAATTGCAAACTTTAGTTTTAACAAGTGGTGAGGCTATAGATAAAAATGCTTTTGAAAATGTAAGCAATTTACAAAATGTGACTATATGTAGCAGTATTAAAAGTATTGGAAGCAAAGCCTTTGCAGGGTGTACTAATATAC
>CAJTNW010000016.1:0-20259 GCA_910577795.1 uncultured Christensenella sp. | reverse complement strand
TAGTGATGACGTTGCTTGGTGTGATATAAATTTTGCAAGTAAAGATGCTAATCCGTTATATTTTGCACAAAACTTTTATATTGATAATCAATTAGTTATTGATTTGGACTTAAATGACAATATAACAAATATAGAGTATGCAGCCTTTGTAGGGTACAAAAAGTTAAGGAATATAAATCTTCCGCAAAAGTTAACAAATATAAAATATGGTGCTTTTGAAGGTTGTAGTGGTTTGCAAAAATTGGTTATTCCAAACAATGTTACTAACATAGGTGACTGGGCTTTTAAAAATTGTACTAATATGTCAGATTTAACAACTATTGGTGACGGTGCTTTTAGAGGTTGCACAGGACTTGCAAAAGTAACAATAGGAAATAGTGTTAAAACTATTTGTGATTATGCTTTTCAAAATTGTACTGGATTAAGTAATATTGAAATTCCTGATAATGTTACTAGTATTGGTAATTATTCTTTTGGTGGTTGTGATAATATATCTTATTTAAAGTTAAGCAATAATTTGGTAGCAGTAGGAAATAATGCGTTTAATGGCTGTAGTAATTTGACAAGTATAACTATTCCTGATAGTTTAAATAATTTTGGAATTGATGCTTTTAAAAACTGCAATAATTTAAGTAATGTTAATATTAATAATCTTAAAAATTGGTGTAACAAGAATTTTAAAAACATTTATGCTAATCCGGTATTTATTGCAAATAAATTATCTTTGTACGATAATGCAAGCAAGCAATATAACGAAATCACAAATCTAAAAATTACTTTAGATATTGTTAAAATAAATGAATATGTTTTTGCTGGTTTAAGTAATAAGTTGGAAAAAATAGAAGTTTTAAGTGAAGGGGATAAAACAAATACTGCTTTTGTAAGTAAAAATAATTGCTTAATGTCGGTTGATGAAAAAACTTTGATATTAGGAGGCAAAAATAGTAGTATTGCAAGTTCTGTTAATAATATAGCAAGTGGTGCGTTTGCAAACTACACAACTATATCAAATATTACTCTTAGTGGAAATGTTAATGTAGGAGATTATGCTTTTGTAAATTGTACATCTTTAAAGACAGTTAATTTGCAGGGTAGTATAATTATAAATAGTTATGCCTTTAGTAATTGCAGTGCTTTGGATACAATTATTATTCAAAGCAGTTCAACAAAAATTGGTGCTTATGCTTTTGAAAATTGTGGCACAATAAATACATTTAATTTTAGTGGAAATAAAGAAGAATGGAAAGTACTATTGAAAGGTAATAATTGGGATTATGGACTTAACTATGTTGTACAATGCTCAGATGGCAGAGTTGACAAAAATGGTAATGAAATTTAATTAATAAAAAATATTGTAAAAAGAGTTTATGAAATAAAAAAATGGATTTAACTAGATTAAATCCATTTTTTTGTTTATTTTAAACTTAAAAGTATTTGGTCAACTATTTTTTGAGAGGTTTCTCTATCATAATTGCTGATAGGTTTTGGCGATGACATTGTAGTATTAATTTTTTCTAGCAATAAGTCAGGTGTTAAATCTTCCTGCCTTATTACAGTAAAATTACTTTTTTTAGCATTTTCCAATTGGTCGCCACGTGATGCACTCTCTGGCAAAGGTATTAGTATGCTACGTACTCCAATTGCTTGCAATTCAGTAATAACTCCTGCACCCGCTCTTGCAATAACAAGCGAAGCCGTTGCATAATAATCACCTATGTTATCTACATATTCTATAGGGTAATAATTATTCATTTTTATATCCGGCAATTTGCCTTTGCCTGTAAGATGAATGATATTATATTTTTTTGTAAGACTACCAAGGCAACTTATAATACAGTCATTTATTGCTTTTGCACCAAGGCTACCACCAACTACTAAAATAGTAGGCTTATTTATATCAAGATGCAATTTAGTAGCGATTTTTGTGGGGTTTCCTTGCAAAATCTCATCTCTTATTGGTGTGCCTAAGGTTATATATTTACTGCTTTTATTGCAAGATGTATCAGATGTGATTATTTTGCTTGCAGACTTGCCAGCAAGTTTATTGGCAAGACCTAAACTTTTATCTGCCTCATGAATAACATAAGGAATCTTTAGTTTTTTGCAAGCATAAGTAATAGGCAAGGATACATAACCACCTTTAGAAAAAACTACGTCAGCATCAAGTTTTTCAAGCAATTCAACACCATCATTAATGTATTTTGGTAGTACAAAAGGGATTTTAAAGTTTTTTAAAATTTTAACTCTGTCAAATTTAATGGCTTTTATTGGATGAAAGGTTATGTTGTGTTGGTTAGCAATTTTTTCTTCCATTCCACCAGCCTCACCAACATAATAAATTTTATCAAAATGCTTTTTTAAATAAGGGATAAGTGCAATGTTTGGAATAATATGTCCGCCACTGCCACCACCAGTTAAAATAATAGTACTCATATAAAGCCTGCCTTATGCAAATTTTATGCAAAATTTTTATTTTTCATTTTATTTTATTACCCAAAAGGTACAAAATATGCCGATTTTTGCAATAAAAATAAAAATATATTAAATTTCCCTTGAAAAATATTTTGCTTTATAGTAAAATATATGTGCTATATTGCAATATAAGATTTTAAACTAAAGTAATTATACTTTGCTAAATATTACCATTTTTTTTGCATATACTATTATTGTGTAAATTTTAGTTTAGAGTTAACATTTTTTAGGAGATAGTTATGGTTACTGAAAAATTTAAAAGTGAATCAGGATTTGAAAGTTATGCTTATTATTGGGATGATGTAAAAGAACCAGTAGGAGTTGTACAAATCATACATGGCATGGCAGAACATATTCAAAGATATGACTTTTTTGCTGAATTTTTAAATTATAATGGTTATATTGTGGTTGGTATGGATACAAGAGGACATGGCAGAACTGCTGTGGAAGGCTTGGGGCTTGGTATTGTAACTGATGGTGATAGTTTTGCCGATACTGTTGCTGACCAAATAGATTTAGCAAAGCATATAAAAGAAAAATATAATTTACCTTTGTGTTTATTCGGACATAGTTTCGGCTCATTTTTAAGTCAGTCATTTATCCAAAGAGCAAGCGATTTGTTAGAGGGTGTTATTTTGTGTGGGTCTGCTAAACAAAAGGGGTTGGATATTAAAACTGGTGAGATAGTATCTAAATTACAAAAAGTTTTTTGTGGAAAAGATAAACCAGCAAAATTTATCACTAAAATGGCTTTTGGCGGATTTGACAAAAAGTTTGCTTATGATAAAATGGAAAATGCTTGGGTTTGCAGTAACTTGGATTCTGTAAAAAAATATAACGAAGATGAGTGGTGCGGTGCAGTTGCTTCAATAGGATTTTTTAAATCATTATTTTGTGGTGTAAAAGATTTGTATGAGGAATGTAACCTTGACTGCATAAGAAAAGAACTTAAAATATTAATTATAAGCGGTGATAAAGACCCAGTTGGTGGCTATGGTAAAAAAGTTGAAAAACTTTTTGAAACATATGTTGATACTGGTATAAAAGAGGTTTCTGTAAAATTATATCCAGATAAAAGACATGAACTTTTAAATGAGGATATTCGTGACCAAGTGATGTTTGATGCACTTAATTTCTTTAATAGTTGTGTGATAAAATCAAATTGTGAAGATAAAGAGAATAATCAAACTGCATAAATTGAAAAAATGTTGAGTTTTAAAGATTAATTATTAAGAGTGAGCTACTTTTTTAAAAAAAATTGTAATTCACTCTTTATTTTTTGTAAATAATGTGTTATAATATGTATAATTAAAATAATGTTAATTTTATTATATTGATTTAATCATTACTTAAAGCATTTTGTAATTGCATAAGATAAGGAGATATTATGGCAAACAATAAAGAATACTCATCCAAAAGCATAGAGGTGTTAGAAGGACTTGATGCTGTAAGACGCAGACCTGGTATGTATATTGGTGATTCGTCATCAAAAGGCTTGCACCATATATTGTGGGAAATTGTAGATAACAGTATTGACGAAATTGCAAATGGGCATGGCGATAGGGTGGATATTGAGTTATTATCTGATGGCAGTGTTAGTGTTACAGATAACGGAAGAGGTATACCAGTTGACCTTCATAAAGAACTAAAAATTCCTGCACTGGAAATTGTTTTTACTAAACTTCACTCAGGCGCAAAGTTTGGCAGTGATGACTATAAGTTTTCTGGTGGTTTGCATGGTGTAGGTTCAGCGGTTACTAATGCTGTGTCAAGATGGCTTAATGCAACAGTATGGCGCGATGGTACAGAAAATTATATTGAATTTCATTCTCCTGAAATTGATGGTAAAATCAAAAGTGGTATAAGAAAAAATGCAATGACTACTAAAAAGTGCGATAAAAAATTGCATGGAACAAAAGTAGTTTTTATGCCAGATGATAGAGTGTTTGGGCATAATAGAATTTCTTTTGATAATGTAAATAAAAGAATTAAGGAACTTGCTTTTTTAAATAGTAGTCTTACAATAACATTGCGTGACGAGAGGGAGCGAGACGAAAATGGTATGCCAAGAAGAGCAAGTTATCATTATAATGGTGGACTTGTTGATTTTGTAAAATACCAAAATGAAAATAAAAAATCATTATATGATTCACCTATTTATTTTGAAAGTGTAGGTGAAAATATAAGAATAAAAGCGGCACTTCAACATACAGACGGAGTTGAGAGCATAACAAGTTTTGTAAATAACATTCCAACTCATGAGGGTGGTACTCATGAAACAGGCTTTAAGCAAGGCTTAACTAAATTTATGAATGATTATGCAAAAACAAATGGGTTTATTAAGGATAAAGATACTCCTTTTGTTGGAGATGATTTTCGTGATGGACTTACAGTTGTAATGCTTATTCAAATGAAAGACCCTGAGTTTGAGGGACAAACTAAATCAAAATTATCTAATGCGTGGATTAAAAAACCTTTAGAAGATATGGTGTTTAGCGGTTTAGGTGAGGTATACAAAAAATTGCCTAAAAATATGATAGCAGATATTTTTGCTTTAGCACTTGCCTCTAAAAAAGAAAGAGAAAGACTGCAAAATAGCAAAGATGTATCCAAAAAAATGCGTGATATTGCTGCAAATAAACTAATAGGTAAACTTGCGCCATGCATTGGTAAAAATGCTAAAAGAAATGAGTTGTTTATAGTTGAGGGTGACTCTGCAGGAGGCTCTGCAAAAAATGGTAGAGATAGAGATTTTCAGGCAATTTTGCCACTTAGAGGTAAACCTCTTAATGTTGAAAAATCTAAACTTGACAAAACCCTTGCAAACGAAGAGATTTGTACAATAATTAGTGCTTTGGGTGCAGGTTTTTCGCATGATTTTAATATAGACAATTTAAAATACGATAAAGTTATTATACTTGCCGATGCCGACCAAGATGGTGCACATATTAGGGCAATTTTGTTGACATTCTTTTATAGATATATGCGACCTTTAATATTGGAAGGGCATGTGTATATTGGTATGCCTCCACTTTATAAGGTGGAAAATAAAGGGGAAGCAATTTACGTTTATGATGATGCAAAACTTAAAGAATTGCTAGAAAACATAAGTGGCAAAAAGACTATACAGAGATACAAAGGTTTGGGAGAAATGAACCCTGAACAACTTTGGGAAACTACTATGAATCCTGAAAACCGCTCTTTAATGAAAGTTACTATTGATGATGTAACTGAGGCGGAGAGAATGATTACAACTCTTATGGGTGATAATGCTACTGCAAGAAAAGAATATATTAATACAAATGCAAACTTTAATAAACAAGATGCTTTTGAAAAAATAGGAGGATAGTATGGCAAAAGATAAAGTTATAATAAATGACACTATACTTGACTGCGAAATATCAGATGTGTTGCATAACTCTATGATGCCATACTCTGAATATGTTATTTTGGATAGAGCGCTTCCAAGGGTAGAAGATGGATTAAAGCCTGTTCAAAGACGTATACTTTACACAATGTATGAGTTAGGCACAACTCCAGATAAACCATACAGAAAATCTGCACGTATTGTTGGTGACTGTCTTGGTAAATACCACCCACATGGTGATACATCTGTGTATGGTGCAATGGTAAGAATGGCACAGTCATTTAATATGAGCAGTATGCTTGTTGATGGTCATGGTAACTTTGGTAGTATAGATGGCGACTCTGCCGCTGCAATGAGGTATACAGAAGTTAGGTTGCAACCACTTGCAATGGAAATGTTAAGAGATATTGAGCAAGACACTGTTGAGTGGATGCTAAACTTTGACGATACATTAAAGGAACCAAAAACATTGCCAGGAAGATTTCCTAATTTGCTTGTTAATGGTGCATCTGGTATTGCTGTAGGACTTGCAACAAATATCCCTCCTCATAATATAACAGAGGTAATAGATGGTGTGTGTGCATATATTGAAAATCCTAAAATTAGTTTGGATAATTTAATGGAATATATAAAAGCACCGGATTTTCCTTCTGGTGGTGAATTGCTTGTAAGTGATGACTTAAAAAGAGCATACGAAACAGGACGAGGCAAACTTGCTATTCGTGCTAAAGTAATGATAGAAAAAGATGGTGATAAGTTGAGTTTTGTAATTACAGAACTGCCTTATCAAGTAAATAAAGCCGCTTTGCTTGCTAAAATAGACGAGTATAGAGAAACTAAAAAGGAACTTTTTGGGGATATAACAGATATTATTGACGCATCTGACAGAACTGGTATGCGTGCAATAATTAAATTTAAAAAGGACTGTAATCACAAAAGATTATTGCATAACCTTTTTGTTTATACTGATTTGCAACAGAATTTTAATATCAATATGGTTGCAATTGCTGATGGAAAACCTCAACAATTAGGTTTGCTTGATTTGGTAAAATATTATGTTAATTATCAACAAAACCTTATTTTAAGACGTTCACAATATCAACTTGCAAATGCCAAAGCAAGAGAGCATATTTTGCAAGGCATAATTATTGCAATTGAAAATATTGATGAAGTTATTAAAATTATTAAATCTTCAGCATCTCCAGTAGAATGTAAGACAAAATTAAAGGAAAGATTTTTAATAAGTGAAAAACAGGCTCAAGCAATACTAGAAATAAGACTTGCAAGACTTACTAAACTTGAAGTTACAAACTTAAGAGAGGAAATAGCAGAACTTCTTAAAACTATTGACTATCTTACTGGTGTTGTTGGTAGCAAACGTAAACAATTGGGCATTGTTAAGGCGGAACTTCTTGATATACGAAAAAGATATAAGTTAGAAAGACGTTCGCATATTTTTGTTGATGGTATTGAACAAAAAATACAAATTTTTGATGTAAATGAAATAGAAGAAAAGAAAGGCTATTGTATTTTAACTAATCAAAATTGTATTAAATTTTTATCTGCAAAAACTTATAAAGCGGCAAATAAAACTGCACAAAATTGCTCTAGTGAGGATATACCTGTAAGTATTGTTGCGTGTAGTAATTTATCACCAGTATTTGCTTTTACTAGCCTTGGCAATGTAGCACAAATAAATATTGACGACTTAAAAGAAGAAAAATGGCGAAGTAAAGGTACACCTTGCAATAAAGTCATAAATGATTTGGCAAAAGACGAAGTTGCTATAAAACTAATGACTAAGGAGCAAATTCAAAATCAAAATCTACTATTTGTTATGAAAAGTGGTATGGTTAAAGTTGGTAGAGGCGAAGAGTATTTGATTAACAAAAAATTCTATCAAGCAACTAGTCTTAAAGATGATGATAGAGTAATTTATGTGGATACAAAAGATGATAATAAAACTATTATAACAATATCCAATGAAGGAATAGTGTTAAATATGGAAAGTGACATTACTCCTACAGGCAGAAAATCACAAGGTGTAATAGGTATGTCCTTATCTGATGGTGATTATGTTAAGTTTGCAGAGCAAATTGATGATGAGGGTGAAATTATTGTAGTTACAGATAAAGGCGCTGCTAAAAAAGTTATTGCTGGATTAATAAAAGTTTCTGGAAGAAATAGAAAGGGTAATAAGATACAAAGTTTTACAGATAAAACTGGATATTCAATTTTGTTTGCAGGTTATGTAAAAGAACCTTATGACATTATTTTAGTTGGCGAAAATGACGAAATAGTACCTGTAAATAGTGAGGAAATACGAATTGAAAATATGAACTCAAGAGGAGTATTAATACCTAATATCGCTGGTAACATTGCAAAAGTTTTGCCTTTAAAAGTAATATGATTTAAAATTTAAAAGATAAAAATAAAACGCACATTTTAGTGCGTTTTATTTTTTTTGTTTATGATAAAATGTCAGGCTCTATATTTTCTATCTTTCGTTTTGCAGTTTTGTTTTTGTGCATAAATAATATTGCAATTATTATAAATGCTACAATAGCAACAGATGTTACTGTTATTGCAATTATTTGATTAGGTGTAAGACCATTTGACTGCAAATTTTCATTTAATATATAGCCAATTTTGTCATTATAATAAACTTTTGTAAAAGTACTATTAGGATTAAATTCTCCCACTATTTGAATGTCTATTCCGTCTTTTATATCATCAAATAAAATTTGTGAATTTAAATCTGCTTTTTCATAAATAATTATGTTTGCTCCAATTTTTGGTGCTTTTGTTTTCATAAAAATTATATTTTGAGCAGGTGAGGTTGGCACAACTTTTGCAAGGTAATCTGCATATACATAGCCTGTATGAGTTTTGCCTGCTATATTAAATGAGATTTCATACCAATTCCACACATCACTTTTTGTTATTTTAGATAGACAGGTAACTTCAGTATTTGGAGATAACACAAATTCCTTATTATTTATTAATAATTTTTCGGCAAATTTAAATGGATATTTATATACAACTACATTGCCAACAAGTGCAGACATTTTTTGACCATTCAAACTTTGGTCAGTTTCTAGTTCCAATAAATCTGTGCAAGCAATATATTCTTTTTGTGCTAAGTGTTCTGCAGTCACATAGTAATAATCTTTGTTGTTATCTGTAATTTTTGCTAAAATCAAAAATACTTGGTCTTTTTGTACATTTCTTACAGATTCAGGGTTGTTTGGTGTTATATATGCTTTGGCATTATTTTTAATTATTCCTGCTTTTACAATATCAAACTCTGTTGGATTATCAAAGTCTATATTTTTTGTTCCTATTAGTCCCATCTTTTCGCCATCAATTTCAAATAGCAAATGGTCTTCTTCACTAGTAAAATAGTAATGAGCATTTACACTATCAACTGCTGTATAAATTTTGCTACTAGAAGTAAAATAATCTATAGTAAATTCCGCCTCTTTAGTAAAATTACCATTTTGAGAGTATTTTGTTATAACTCCATTTTTTTCTACATACAAATTGCCTCTAAAGTCAATATTATAATTGTTTCCTATTTTAACATCATTAGGTGCAGTTGTAAAAATTGCGTTTTCTGTATTTTCCAAATCATATTTTGCTACAATACCATTTGTTTTGTCTATCAAGTACGCATAGTTTGTACTAACTGCTGTAGTAATATCATTAGCGGTAATAGATATATTTTTAATTAAATCAAAAAAACTTTTTCCATCATAAGTTAAAACTTTATTGTCACTTAATACTAAAAGTTTATTATTGTATACAGCAATAGAAAGTACATTGCCTTTTATAATAGTATCTGAAGATATGTCATAAAGGTTTTTATCCTTATCAAGATAATATATCTTATTTGCAACCGCAACTACTTTAGTAGGCATATTGTTTAATTGATAAGGTGTACGAATATCATTATCAACACTTCTTTTTATAATCCGTTTGTTATTAGTATCTGCTATATAAAGATATGTGCCATCACTAAATACACTTTGAGGGGAGTCAAACCTTTGCAACTCATTGCCTTTGCTTGTAAGTGTATTTTTTGTATCTACACTGCCGTTGCTGTCAAACAAATATACTTTATCGTCTTGGGCAGTAACATATAATTTGTTTAAATTGTTATCAAATACTAAATTATTAAACAATACATTTTCTTCACTAACTTTTAATTCATTGTTAGTGTTGTTTTTATATAGTTTGTTTTGTGATACAAAATATAAATCATTGCTACTATAATAATAGTCAGAAATTTCAGTGTTTAATATTGTTTGCTTGTCTTCAAATGAATTAGTAGCAAAGTTGTATTGTTTAATTATAGTATTATTTGCGTTTTTACTAAGTATATAGTAATTGTCATTTATTATCTTAAAACTCTTTTTTTCGTTTACAACACCAATTGTTAGAGACATTTCAGATACTTTAGTTAGGGTATTGTTGCTATCAATATCGTAACTTACTAATTTGTTTTCGTTTAATAAAGTAAATTTATTATCTTTATTAATGATAGTATAAATATTTTGATAGTCAACATCTTGATAAGGCTGTGTTTCGCCACTTTCTGCATTTGCTATGACTATATGAGTAAGTTCACCTTTTACAATTAAAGCAATAATACTATCTTCTACTATAATTATTTTTGTTATTGTGCCACTATCATTTTTAACAACATCTATATATTTATATTTACTTTTATCTGCTTGAGACTGTACAAATATTGTCTTTTCATTTGCAACAGCAAGATATTTTTCAGTTTTGTCAATTGCAAGTGGGTTAGCAAGTTTCATATAACTATCCATATTAGATAAAACTTTTGGTTCAAGAATATTTGAATTTTCGTATGCGGTAACTTCTTCCGCAAAAACTATTGGGAAGATAAGTATTGTTATTAGTAAAATAAATATAATAAAAATTAGCGATTTTTTCATATACCCCTCTTTTTAAGTATATAATTACATCTTGATTATACACTAAAAGTTAAAAAAAGTAAACATTTTTCTTTTAATTTTAAATTTGTCTTGCAAGTTTATAGAAATTATGCTACAATATTTAAGATATAATTTTTAATAAATGAATACTAATAATGTAATAATATAAATAATTATTATAAAAGTATTATTGTAAATGGAGGCAATAATGGCTAATAAATTTATCAAGCCTAATCAAGATTATATGCCCGATGGGGATAAGGAAGTTTTGCAAAAAGACATTGCGGAATTAGGTTTGAGCGATTATACATTATCTAAATTAAAAAATGTGGGATTAGAAAAAATAATTGATTTGGCAAGATGTCAAATGAAACATTTGTATAAAGTCCCTGGAATGAATAAAAAAAATATATTTGAAGTTTTGAAAAAAATGCAAAATATAGGGCTAGATTTTAAAAGGTCTCAAGTTGCGGCTACAGTTATTGAGGATAATCAAGTAAAAAAAGACACTGAAGTTATCGCTAGTAATACAACTGCAAAGCAAGATAAAAAAGACAATAATTTAAAAAATAAAGAAAATAAAAAAGATAACACTTTTAATAAAAAAAATAAAGATAAAAATCAGTTATCTTCTAGCGAAAATCAAAATAAACAAAACAACAATAATAAGTTAGACAAAAAAAATAAGCAAGATAAAAAAGTTAATTTTGATACAAAACAAAATATAAACAAGCAAAATGAGGACATTAAAAAGGTTAACGTGCAGGCAAAGCAAAATAATAATGAGCAGCCTAAACAAATAAAACAGGATAATCAAAAACAAAATCCTCCTCAAAGAATGAAAGTTAATAGTTATGATTTAGACTCTTTTATTAATGATACTGCACCTAATTCTGGTAGTAAAACTTTAAAGCAGGAGAGAGAGGAAAAAATTGCAAAAGCAATTAAAGAATTGCCTCCTATAAAAAATGCTGATGGATTATACAAATTTTATAGACATGGTAAATGGGGATATAAAACAGAGTCTGGCAAAGTTGTTATTGAACCAACATATTCTGAGGCTTTTAATTTTAAAGAAGGTTTGGCTTGTGTTGAGTTAAATGAAAGATGTGGATTTATTAATAAGCAAGGCGAGGTTATTATTCCTATCCAATATGATACAGCCTGCAGTTTTAGTGAAGGATTAGCATCAGTTACAAAAGATGATAAATGTGGCTATATTGATAAGGAAGGTAATATAGTATTTGACTTTATTTATGAGGCAGCAACATCTTTTGAAAATGATATTGCACTTGTTAAAAAAGATGGCAAATGGGGTTATATGGATAGAAAAACTGGCGAGATTAGATTAAGATAAAACAATTGGCTACTTTAATTTGGTAGCCAATTTTGTATTATTAAGTCGGATTTTGTATAAACTAAATTGATATTTGAAAATATGCAGATAGTAGCATTTGCTCATATAAATACATGATTTGAAAAATACTAATATTGTGCTATAAAATGAAAATTTAATACAAAACTCAACAAAAATCGGGACTATTTTGTAGTCCCGAGATTTTGCTTTATAACAAATTGAAGTAAAGTAATTAATTAAAACTGCTTGGATATTTAATAAATTTACATTAAATAGTAAACTTATCAGATAATACCTTGAGCCATCATTGCTTCAGCAACTTTCTTGAAACCAGCAATGTTTGCACCAGCAACCAAGTTGTAACCAAGACCTTCAGCCTCTGCTGCTTCCATAGAGTTTTTGTGAATGTCTCTCATAATTTGGTCTAGTTTAGCATCAACTTCTTCAGCAGTCCAAGAATATCTCATGCTGTTTTGGCTCATTTCAAGTGCAGAGCATGCAACACCACCAGCATTAACTGCTTTTGCAGGAGCGCAGATTACACCATTTTCCATTAAGTACTCAAGAGCCTCATTTGTAGTTGGCATGTTAGCAACTTCAATATAATATTTAACACCATTTTTAACGATTTGTTTAGCATCTTCAATTCTTACTTCGTTTTGAGTAGCACATGGCATTACGATATCAACTTTTTCGCCCCAAGGTTTTTTGCCAGCAAAGAATGGAACACCAAACTTATCAGCATAATCTTGTGCTTTGTTTCTACCAGATGCACGCATTTCAAGTAGATAATTGATTTTTTCTTCAGTGTTTACACCATCTTTATCATAGATATAACCATCTGGGCCAGAAATAGTAACAACTTTACCACCAAGTTCAGTGATTTTTAATACAGCACCCCAGCAAACATTACCAAAACCAGATAGAGCAAAAGTCTTACCAGCGATTTTGTCATTAAAGTGGCTAAGCACTTCACGAGTAAAGTATGTTGCACCAAAACCAGTTGCTTCTGGACGAATTAAACTACCACCATAAGATAAACCTTTACCAGTAAGTACACCATTTTCAAATGTGCCTTTAATACGTTTGTATTGACCATATAGGTAACCGATTTCTCTTGCACCTACACCAATATCACCAGCAGGAACGTCAACATCTGGACCAATGTATTTGTAAAGTTCAGTCATAAAACTTTGGCAGAATCTCATAACTTCAGCATCAGATTTACCACTTGGGTCAAAGTCTGAACCACCTTTACCACCACCAATAGGAAGACCAGTCAAACTATTTTTGAAAGTTTGCTCAAAGCCTAAGAATTTCATAATTCCGATATAAACTGATGGATGGAAACGTAAACCGCCCTTGTAAGGTCCGATAGCACCATTAAATTGTACTCTGTATCCTCTGTTTACTTGTACATTACCATTGTCATCAACCCATGGAACTCTGAAAGTGAAAGCACGCTCAGGCTCTACCATTCTTTCAATAAGGTTAGCCTTAACATACTCAGGGTGTTTTTCGATGATTGGCTCAAGAGATTTCAAAACTTCTTCAACAGTTTGAATAAACTCTGGCTCATTAGCATTTTTCTCACGAACTTTTGCTACTACATCTTGTAGATATTTATTAGTAAATTGCATTATACTATACCTCCGAAGTAATTTTCTAATTGAGTTAATTATATAACAAAATTAATTGATAATCAATAATTTTTTAGTAATTTTTTTAATTTTTGCTAAAACAATTACTTAATGTTGATATAGTATATGGTTATGGAAAGGTATTGGTGCGTTTATAAATAAAAATAATTCCTTTTAAATTGTATTTTAATGAAGACTGACAAAATAAGATAAAAAAGTAAAGGTTTAGGGTTGACATTTGCATAATTAAAATGTTATACTTGAAAAGTAATATACTGTAAATTTGATTTATTATAATATTTTAATCAAAAATATAATATATTAATTACAACTGAATATTAAAGGGAGTAGTTTAGGTATACTATCAACATACCCGTTTATTATAACTGGTAGTATACGCCAAAATTGGTTACAAGACTTTTTATACTAAAGCAAATTGGCTTAATGTATAAAAGGTCTTTTTGTTTAAATTAATGTAGGAGAATGTAAAATGACTTTTTTTAACAAAGATAAAGAGATAGTTTTAAAAGAAATGAAAACATCTGTAGATGGACTATCAACAGCGGAAAGCAGTGCTAGAATAGAAAAGTATGGCGAAAATAAACTTACAGAAAAAAAGAAAAAGAGTGCAATAATAGTTTTTTTAGAGCAGTTTAAAGATTTGTTAGTTATAATTTTGCTTATTGCAGCCATTATCAGTGGTGTAACTGGTGAGTGGGCTGGAATGGGTGTTATTTTTGCCGTTATAATAATGAATGCTATTTTGGGTACAGTTCAATATTTAAAGGCGGAAAAATCACTTGATGCACTAAAAAAATTATCCGCACCAAGTGCTAAGGTTATGCGTGATGGCGAAGTTGTTACTATTCCTTCAGAGCAAGTGACTATTGGTGATATTATTGTTTTGGAAGCAGGTGATTTGATAGTTGCAGACGGAAGAATAGTAGAAAATTATAGTTTGCAAGTAAACGAAAGTTCTTTAACTGGTGAGTCAACAGCAGTTGAAAAAACGGACGTAGTTTTGGAAGGCGATAACATTGCTTTGGGCGACCAAATAAATATGGTGTTTAGTGGTTCACTTGTAACTTACGGCAGAGCAATTATGGTTGTAACAGCAATTGGTATGCAAACTGAAATTGGTAAAATTGCTAAACTTATGAATGAGACAGGTGAAAAATTGACACCTCTTCAAAAAAGTTTAAACAAGTTTAGCCAAATGCTAGCAATAATTATTATGGTAATAAGTGTTGTTGTGTTTGGTTTGACATTATGGCGCAGTTTTGACTTTGACAATGTGCTAAAAACGGTTTTAAATTCATTTACTTTTGCAATTGCACTAGCAGTTGCTGCAATACCTGAAGCACTTGGCAGTATAGTTACAATTGTGCAAGCAATTGGTACAAGCAAAATGGCAAAACAAAATGCTATTATTAAAGACCTCTCTGCGGTGGAAACTTTGGGTGCGGTTAGTGTAATTTGTTCTGACAAGACCGGTACATTAACTCAAAATAAAATGACTACTCAAGAAGTTTATGTAAATGGTAAGTTAAAAAAAGGCGAAGAGATTTTAAAAAGCGAATTTGGAGAAAATATGCTTTTGCACGAAATGGTATTAGTTAATGATAGTACTCATAGGAGTGGTGATGGCATAGGTGACCCAACAGAAATAGCACTTACTATTTTGGGTGAAAAACTTGGTATAGACGAGATAGAATATAGAAAGCAATATCCTAGAATTGCAGAACTTGCCTTTGACTCAGATAGAAAATTGATGAGTATTGCTGGTGAGTACAATGGCAAACAATATATGTATACAAAAGGTGCTTTAGACGTTATTTTAAACAGAGTAGATAGCATAATTGAAAATGGAAAAATAAGAAAGTTTACACCAGTAGACAAAAAGAATATAGAAAATGCAAATTTAGAGTTATCTCAAAAAGGTTTAAGAGTACTTACATTTGCTTTTAAAGAGTTTAATAAAAATACTATTACCGCAGATGACGAATACAATTATACTTTTGTAGGTTTAGTTAGTATGATAGACCCACCAAGGGAAGAGAGTATAGAGGCTGTGCGTCGTGCAAAAATTGCTGGCATAAAAACAATTATGATTACCGGTGACCACAAAATTACAGCGGGCAGTATTGCAAAACAAATTGGTATAATGGATGATGACGACATTGCCTTAAATGGTGTGGAACTTGACAAAATGTCTGACGAGCAGTTGAATAATATTTTGGATAAAGTTACAGTGTATGCAAGAGTATCACCAGAAAACAAAATACGAATTGTAGAGGCATGGCAAAAACGTGGTAATATAGTGTCAATGACTGGCGATGGTGTAAATGATTCACCAGCATTAAAAAAGGCAGATATTGGTGTTGCAATGGGTATAACTGGTACTGAAGTTAGTAAAGATGCTGCATCTATGATACTAACAGATGACAATTTTGCAACTATAGTAAATAGTGTATCAAATGGTAGATGCGTTTACAATAATATAAGAAATGCAGTAACATTTTTATTGTCTGGAAATTTAGCGGGTATCTTTTGTATATTGCTAACTTCTATTATGGATTGGAGTATTCCGTTTACAACTATTCATTTATTGTTTATAAATCTTCTTACAGATAGTTTGCCTGCAATTGCTATCGGTATGGAACCTGCAAGCAGTGATTTACTATTGCAAAAACCACGTAATCCTAAAGAACCATTGTTATCTAAAAATGTTTTGATATTGATTTTAACCCAAGGTTTATTGATATTTGGTGCAACAATGAGTGCATATAGTATAGGAAAGTATGTTGGATTAGATGATAGTTTGGCAACAACAATGTCCTTCTTAACAATAACTCTTGCAAGATTATTCCATGGCTTTAATTGCAGAGGTAGATTAAGTGTAGCAAAACTAAAAATACATACTAACTGGTATGTTGTTGGGGCTTTAGGTATTGGTGTTATCTTAATGTGTTTTGTTACATTTGTACCTGGCTTAAATGGATTATTTGAAATTTCAGAGCAATTAGTACTTAACCCTAAAATGATAGGATATATAGTATTGTTTGCACTAGTTCCTACAATTTTAATACAAATTGCTAAAATGTCGGTTGAAATTTATAAAATGATAAAAGCAAAATAAAATATATAAAATTTATTGATTTAGTAAAATATTGTGATATAATTAAATAAAAAATACAATTGGAGGTAAATATGTTATTGGATGAAATAAGAGCCAGATTTAATGAGGCAAGAAAAACTAAAGACGATATAGCAAAATCTGCTTTGGAAGCAGTTATTGCAGGTGTACTATTAAAACAAAAGAGTGGAAAAGGTGAAGTAACAGATTCTGATGTTATTGAGTGCGTAAGCAAAGAGATAAAAGTTCAAACAGAAATTGCAGAACTTTACAAAGAAAAAGATGTTACAACTTCTATTTTAGCATCAAATAAAATTGCTGTTTTAAAAGAGTTTTTGCCAAAACAACTTACTGAAGAAGAAGTGTTAGCAATTATAAAGGAAAAAGATATTTATGACGATTGTTCCCCTAAAACAAAAGGAATGATTATAAAGAGTATTATGCCACTTTTAGTTGGTAAGTTTGATAAAAGCAAAGTTAATGGTTTGGTTGAAGAATATTTGAAAACAAAATGTTAATTGCATTATTAAAACAATTTAATATCGATTTTTGTGCGGTTTCAAATGATAATATTACAGATATTGTTTTTATGATGCCATATTTTCCATTTAAAGAATATCCTAAAAATTGTGTGCAAATTGATAGTTTTTATATTGCATCAAATACACTTTATAACAAAGTAAAAGATATTGAAAAAGTTGCAGGCGATAATGGCTATCAAATTGTAAAAAGAGATTTGCACTTAAAAAAAATTGCACAAGTAGGTGGCTTAGGTAGTGTACTTGACAATATGCTTTTAGTTAATAATAAGTATGGCTCAAAAACTACTTTGCAAGGTTTTTCTGTAATAGGTGAATATACTTATACTGCGAATGATATGGTAAACAAAATTTGTGATAATTGCCATAAGTGTGATATTGCATGTCCTGTAATGGCTTTGTCAAAAGGTAAGTTTACTAGAGAGAATTGTTTGAGGCATAAGCAAGATTTTGCATGCAACTATTATGAAGAAGTTGGACGCAGAGTTTTAGGTTGTGAGGAATGTCAAAATGTATGCCCGTACAATAGTCATATAGAAAAATGTGAAATGTCAAAAGAAATTGCAAATATTTTTGACTACAATAATATTTTTAATATGATAATAGGTGGCAGAAAAGGATTACAACCATTAAGTAATCTTATAGGTAGTAATATGGCAAGACCAACATTTATTTTTAATCTTACTATAAATAGTTTGCTTGCATCAAAAAATTATAATTATACTGATATTATTAGAACTTTTACTACTCATAAAAATGATAAAATCAAAGATAAAGCAATTTTTTATATGCAAAGTATTAATAATTAATCAATTACAACAAAAAATGACAATATTAGTAAAAATACCCCCTTGCCTTATGGTATAATTAGGCTTGGGGGTGTTGTTATGCTTTACACACAATTTGATGAAAAATTAGCAAAATGTAAAAATGTTAGAATAGAAAGCGATGTAATAGAAGAATTATTTTGCGATATAAAAAAATTAACCAAAGCAGGGGTAATTAAAATTGTATATTCTAATAATAAAAACGATATTGCTACACAACTTGAAAGTAAACTTGTAAAAGCAGGGTATAGTGTGCAAACTATTGCCTTTGCAGACAATATCTTTTGGGAAGAATTGCAGGATAGCAGTGAGGGTATTGTATTGCTTGGCAGTTACCTAGCAAACTATTATAATGGTTCAAGATGTATAATCCTTGCTGATGATTTAAATTTGTTTGATATTTTGCATAAGGAATATTATGCTGTTTTGGTGGATGAGGGAGATATAAAACAAACAGATTTAAATACAATTGCAGGTAGTTACGGCAAACTAATGAGTAAACTTATTGGTTGCTTTGATTACAAGTTATCTTGTATTAGTTATAGTAACAATAATCAACTAAATATTGCTCAAGAAATAGAGGGAGTAATAACCGATTTGTTTTTAAAAAATTATTTATTTAATTACGAAAATGATTTTATTAGAGATTTGACAGCAACTATTATTAATGTTGGGTTGTTAGAAAGTATGTTAACAGAAGTTACATTGTTTGATGGCTATAATATTTGTAACCAGGTAGTTAAAGATATTGCAAAAAGTAATAATAGTATAAATGAGTTTGCAATGCTTGTAGGTTGGTATATTGTAAATACTATTAAGTCGCTAACTAATAAAAAAACAAAAGATTTGTTTTTGCCATGTGACATAATGAAAGATATTGAATATGTGGCAGAAAAATCTAAAATAAATAAACTGGAATTATTAAAGATAGCAGATAAAATTAAAGCAAATGAATATATAAGATTATCATTTATTAGCAATGAATATTCTAAAGAGATAAACAAGTATCTTGACAAAATTTATCCTGCATGTACTAATGCAATGAAAAATTTTAGGCGAATTTATTATGATGCTGGATTAATACTTGCAGGAAGTATTACTTTGCACGAACTATCACAAGGTGTTCTGCAAAGTGTTATTTTTAATCCTAATTATAGTTATTTAAAAATGTTTAGGGTTTTAGGTGTCGCATAAAACATAAAAAACAACTGGTTTAATTTAAGCCAGTTGTTTTTTGTTGCGCAAAAATTTTTAATCTTTTTTACGTTCAAAAATTTCATATTTTCCAATATATTTTTCTGATTTGCCTCTAATTATACAAATTATAGCAAGCAAAATATTTATTGACCCCAAAATTATATAGTAAATTTTGAAAGGAATTATAAAACTAAAGGCAAACAAAATAATTGCTACAAATAAGAATTTTTTTATATTTGACTTGTCAAAAATAATATCAAATATATTATTTGAGTAGTTTAGTTTGCCAAGTTTTATATTTAATTTATCTGACAACATTTTTTGTGATTTTAGCAATTTAAATACGATTTTCAAAGGGATAAACTTTAAATTGTCCGCAAAATTAAACAATGTTATTGCAGCATTTTTAGGCAGTTCTTTTGCTATTAAATAGCATTTTTCCACATTTTCATTTTTGGCCATTTTGCTGTATTTTAAAATTTCGTCAGGCGATATATTGCCAAACTTAGCACTACAAATAATCATAATGTTAAGAGGTGAAATTAAATATCCATCTTTTTTTTCAAACTCCATATTTTTAAATACTTCAATTAGTTTATCGTATATGTAGTCTGTGCCATTAACATTAACATAAAGTTCAAAATTTTTGTAATTAACTTTAGAATTATTAAGTTTTTGTACAAAACTTATTACAATAAGTCCTGTCAAGGCAAAAAGGCTTGCAAGTATGATTTTTATGCTTGTATTTTCGGATATAAAA